>NZ_JADZDS010000046.1 GCF_020850895.1 Thermomonas sp.
CAGTTCAGGTGCCGGTAAATCGACCCTGACCAATACCCTGCTTGGGGTCGAGAAAATGAAAACCGGTGCGGTGCGTGCCGGCGATGCGCGCGGCCGCCACACCACCACCCACCGCGCGCTGACCGCCCTGCCGTCGGGCGCCTGCCTGATCGATACGCCCGGCATGCGCGAGCTCAAGCCCACCGGTGAGGAAGACGTGGCGGAATATTTTGCCGACATCGATGCCTTGGCAGAGCAATGCAGGTTCAACGATTGCAAGCACGTTAAGGAGCCCGGCTGCGCGGTGCGCGTGGCGGTGGAGCGCGGTGACATCGATGCGGAGCGGGTGGCCAATTACCTCAAGCTCGATGCCGAAGTCGCTGGTGCGGCCAACCAACTCGCCACCCGGCTGGCGCAGAAGGCCGAAGCCCGCGTGCAGGGCAAGGCCCTGAACAAGCGCTTGGATGAGAAGTACGGACGGCATTGATGCCTTCGCGTCCACTCCCGTTGGCGGAAGTGGACGCGGCAGTGGCTGCGTGTCGGGTGAGCCACGAACCCTGTGAGTCATGCGTCAGTTGATGGCCCAGGTCAACCTGACGCCACTGAACGCTTGGTAGGCGTTGACGGCGATGTAGTAGGTCGTCGTCGAGCCGGGTCTGAATGTGCAGATTTCCCGATTGCCCGTGAGGTAGGGCCGGCAGTTGTAGGCCGACAGGGTGGGGTAAGTGCCCGCGCGGACATACAGGTCGGCATTGCCGGTGCCGCCGCTGGTCGTCACGGTCAACAGTTCACCGGCGTTGACGTTGACGAGGTAGTTGTACGACCAGTTGTACTGGGCCGTATACGGCAGCAATACCGAGCCATCGCGTGAATTGCTGGAGGTTGCGCATTTCACCCCGACGGTCGCGAAGGCCGAGGTGACGTCGCTGCTGTTGTAACCCAAGTCGGCGGCCGCATATTCCACGCCACAGGCGCCCTGGTTGAAGGTGCTGGAGGCTGTCCAGTAATTGCGATTGGCAAACATGAATGCCTTGAAGGCCTTGGGTACGCCCCAGCCGGGTTTGTTGGCAAGCAGATAGAACGCCCTGTTGTACACGCCCGAGCTGTAGTGCACATCCAGGTTGGCGTAAAAATTGTTGGCGTGGCCGATGGAGTAGCCATCGCGCGTCGGGTCATCGAAATAACGGATGCCGCCGTTCCATTTGGTGATTTCCGCGCCTTCCATCCAGTCGTTGCGACCACGATCAAAGTATTCGGCTGCTTCACCGGCAATGTCCGAATAGGCCTCGTTCATGCCGCCGGATTGGCCGAAATACAGCAGGCCGGAATTTTCTTCGGTAAAGCCGTGCGAGATCTCATGGCTGGTGACATCCAGGCTGACAAAGGGGTAGAAGCTGTTGGCGCCATCGCCGAAGGTCATGTACTCGCCATTCCAGAATGCATTTTCATACTGCTGGCCGTAGTGCACCTTCATCACCAAGCTGAAGTCAAAGGGCTTGCTGACGCCAAGGTACTGCTTGTACATGTTGTAGATGACTTGGCCAAAGTAATGCGCGTCATTCATCGGCGAATAGGCGCCATTGACGGCGAAATTCGAGTTGAAGTAACAGCGATAGGAAAACGGCGCTGTCCATGAGTTGTCCCAGCCGTTTTTCAGGTTCACCGTGCTGACGTAGGCATTGCGCAGCGTGCAGGTGGTGCCGTTCACGGTGACATCCAGGTATGGGCGGCCACCGGAGCCATAGGTGTATCGTCCGGTTTTGACATTGCCGCCGTAACCCGTGCCTACCTTGGCGTGCTGCAGGTTCTCCCATTGTTTGAGCACAGCGCCAGTCTGCGCGTCAATCATGATGATCGGGCGGGTCGGGTGGCCACCCGCAGGGGCGTCTGCGAAGAAACCGACTTTGTAAGCGAGGCGGCCCTTGTTTGCATCGTCCAGGAAAATGACAAGTTCGGAGGTTTGGTTGCGCACGATGCGCCGGATGTTGGCTTGACCGAGGCCGGCGCGTACGCCTGCCATGAGCGCAGTCGCGCTGCTTATCCTGGGCCTGGTGGTTGCGACGTCGCGCTCCAATCCGACGACTTGATTGCCGAATAGCGCACGCACATTGCCGCTCATGTCTTCACTGACGACAATGTCGCTGCCAAAAATGGGGATGCCGCGCCATGACTGGCCGTAGCGAAAATTTCGCGAATGGGCGTTGTCGTAACGGCGATGCGGTACCAGCATGGTGTCCGCGTTCAGCCCGATGAAATGCTCATGCCTGCTGGTCGTGGTGGCCTGGAGTTCGGAGTTTATTCTTGTCGCACGGTATTGCTGCCTTGGTTGGACGCTGTTGCGCTGGCTGTGCAGGTCGATCAGACCGGCGGCATTGGCGCTGACGGTCATGACTGACAATGCAACGATGGACAGGATTTGCTGCGAAGTTTTCATGAAGGACCCCTGGTGCTTGATTGACTTGCATGGATGAATCCAGCAGGCGGCAGCACCACAGCAAACGCTGCAAGGTGTTCTCGCGTGCTTGGAGATGATCCAAATAGCGCCCCTCCTGAAAGCTACTTGGATTGGGCCATCCATGGCGAAGCCCCTCTGCGTTGCTCCGAGGGGCCTCAATACATGTCGAACAATTGCTGGATGACGCGTGGGTCACGGGTTTTGCTCAATGCAAGCATGAGCAAGACCCGCGCCTGCACCGGCGGCAGGTTGTCGGCGCTGATGAAGCCAGCACGATCGTCATCGATATCGCCGTTATGGACGGTGGTGCCATTGGCAACGCGGCTGGTGCGCACGATGCAGACCCCGCGTGCGGCAAGTTCCGTGAGGCTGCGTTGCCATGCGGGGTGCAGATTGCCGTTGCCCACTCCGGCAAACACGAGGCCGTCGCAGTGCCTGCCGACTTGCAGGATCATTTCAGGGTCCAGGCCCACGTGGCCATAGAGCAGCGCCACGTTCGGAACGGTGGCAGGCACCTGGAAATCACCGGGTGCACGGACGGGACGTTGATACAGGAACACAGCGCGGCCTTTGATCAGGCCCAGACGCCCGTATTTGCCGTTGCCGAACGCATCGGGGACGCTGTCGCATTTCTGCATGCCACGTGCGGCAAGCAAGGTGTCGCCGAAGACCACCAAAGCGCCCAGTCCCCGGCAGTCCGGATGGGCTGCAGCGGTGACGGCGTGGTAGAGGTTCATCGGCCCGTCGGCGCTGATCGCGGTGGCCGGGCGCATCGCGCCCGTGAGCACGATGGGCTTTGCGCTGGGGACGGTCAGATGAAGGACATAGGCCGTTTCTTCCAGCGTGTCGGTGCCATGCAGGACGACCGCGCCGTGTACACCGGGATCGGCCAGCAGTTGCTTCAGTCGCTCTGCCAACTGTTGCCAATGCGAGTATTCGATGCTGGCGCTATCGATGGCGAACAGTTGTTCGGCGTGGATGTCGGCGACGGTTGCCAGGCCAGGCACCTGCTTCAGCAGGTGATCAATGGCCAGCGCGCCCGCACGGTAGCCCTGCTGTTGCAGCGCGTCCTCGCATGCGCCGGCGATCGTGCCGCCGGTGGCGATCAGGGTAATCCTGGGCAACGGCGCCTGCGTGGCTGTCATGCGGCTGCCAGGATGCCGGGCCGGGTGGCGCTGGCCGGATCCAGGATGCGGCCCAGCTGCGCGTCATCCAGCCAGCCACGCGCCAGCACGATGCTGCGCACGTCCTGTCCGGTGGCCAGCGCTTCCAGTGCGACTTCGGTGGTGCGCGCATAACCAAGATGCGGGTTGAGCACGGTGATGAAGGCCAGCGACGCGTTCAGCAGGCTGTCGATGCGCGGGCTGTCGGCCTCGATGCCCTCGATGCAGTTCCGGGTCAGGCTGTCCACCGCGGCGGTCAGGTGGGCCAGGCTCTGCTGCAGGCAGCAGGCGATGATCGGCTCGAAGGCATTGAGCTGCAGCTGGCCGGCTTCGGCGGCGAGGGTGATGGTGAGGTCGTTGCCGATGACCTGGAAGCAGACTTGATTGACCACTTCCGGGATCACCGGATTGACCTTCCCCGGCATGATCGAGGAGCCGGCCTGGCGCGCCGGCAGGCGGATTTCGGCAAGGCCCGTGCGTGGCCCGGAGGACAACAGGCGCAGGTCGTTGCACAGCTTGGACAGGCGGATCGCGAGCCGCTTCAGCGCGGCCGACAGGGCGACGAAGGCGTCGCAGTCCTGGGTGGCCTCCACCAGGTCGGCGGCGGTGCGCAGTTCGATCCCGAGCAGGGCGGACAGCTCGGCGCGAACGGTTTCGGGATAGTCGGCGTGGGTGGTGACCCCGGTGCCGATCGCGGTGGCGCCCAGATTGATGCTGCACAGGCCGGGCAGCGCGGCGCCCAGCTGGGTGATCGCCGAATCCATCGATGTGGCGAACGCGCCGAATTCCTGGCCCAGGGTCATCGGCACCGCATCCTGCAATTGGGTGCGACCCACTTTCAGGATGTGCGCGAAGGCGTCGGCCTTGCGACGCAGTTGGTCGCGCAGGTCCTGCAGCGCCAGCAACAGGCGTTGTGCACCCGCCCAAGCCGCCAGCTTGACGGCGGTGGGGTAGACGTCATTGGTGCTCTGGCCGATGTTGACGTGTTCGTTCGGGTGCAACCGCGTGTAGTCGCCCTTGGCGTGGCCGAGGATCTCCAGCGCGCGATTGGCGATCACCTCGTTGGCATTCATGTGGGTCGAGGTGCCGGCGCCGCCCTGGATCACATCGACCACGAATTGGTCATTCAATTGGCCGGCGCGGATGTCTTCGCAGGCCTGCACGATGGCATTGCAGCGCGTGGCATCCAACAGGCCCAGCCGGTGGTTGGCCTGCGCGGCGGCCTGCTTGATCGCGGCCAGTGCCACCACCAGATCGGGATGGGTGCTGATCGGCTGGCCGCTGATCGGGAAGTTGTCGCGTGCGCGCAGGGTGTGCACGCCCCAGTAGGCGGCCTCGGGGATCTGGCGTTCACCCAGCAGGTCGTGTTCGCGGCGGAAGGTCATTGCATCCATCCTTTCGAGGGTGGATGCACTCTAGGCAGCGTCGGAACGCATGGCCAATTCGGATTTCACATCGGCCATGCGTGTGCGGCATGGCTAGGCGGGAGTGGCTTGCAGATGCGCCCACAGGGCATCGATGGCGGCGTGTGCGCGGCGGGTGTCGCGGTAGATGCGCACCTCCAGCGTGGTCGCGCGTCGCGTGTCGTCGGCTTCCACCAGGGTGCCTTCACGCAGTTCCCGCGCGGCGGCGCTGGCCGGCAGGAAGGCCACGCCATGGCCTTCCAGCACCATGTTCTTCAGGTTCTCGGCCATTGCGGTTTCGTAGCGTGGCAGCAGCGGCGCGCGCGGCGGTGCGATCTCCAGCACGCGGTCGACGATCCGGCGCAGCGAGGCCTCCCGCGCGTAGTGCAGGAACGGAACCGGCGCGTCCGCCTCCAGATTGAACATTGGCTGGCCATCTCCGTCAGCGCGGGTATAGGCGCGCACAGGCTCGCTGCCCAGCGGCAGGAACGGATAGCGCGCCGGATCCAGTGCCACCGGTTGCGCCTCGTGGTGGTAGCAGATCAGCAGGTCGGCATTGCCCTCCACGAGGCTTTGCACCGCATCGTGCACATTGCCGGCGGCGAGGGTGCTGGGGAAGACGTGGTACTGGGACTGCAGGCGCGCCAGCCACTGCGGGAAGTAGCTGATCGCCAAGGTGTGCGGCAGGGCGAAGCGCAGCGACTGCTCGTGCGCGCCCTGCCGGCGCATCGCGGCGCGGGCGCTGCCGAGCTGCTGGCTGATCACCCGCGCAGGTTCCAGGAACCGTTCGCCGGCTTGGGTCAGTTTGGCCGGGTAGCTGTTACGGTCGATCAGGTCGGCCCCCAGCCACTGTTCGAGTGCGCGGATGCGGCGCGACAGGGCGGGCTGGGTCAGGTGGCGCAGCTGCGCGGACTTGGTGAAGTTGCCGGTCTGCGCGATGCTCAGGAAATCCTCGATCCAGCTCAGTTCCATGGGTGTACTTGTGGGCCAATGCTGGGCCAAGCATGCACGAGTGCGGCTGCATTTGGCGCGGGTCCGGGATTGACCGTCGACCTGTCGCGGGGGTTCACTGGCGGCGAGGTGGTCATGCACGCGTGGTTTTCGGGGAAGGATGATGACGGAAGCGCGGGAGATCGAACACCACGCCGCACTCGACGCGCGCATGGCGCGGGTGGCCAAGGGCATTCGTCTGCTGAGCATGGCCAGCTGGCCGGCGAGTACACGCAGCGAGTTCCTCGACGCCTATGCGCAGGGCAAGGCCAAGC
>NZ_JADZDS010000047.1 GCF_020850895.1 Thermomonas sp.
AGGGCGTGGTGGAACTGCGGATCGGATGCGATGCCACGCGCATCCGCATCGAGGTCGCCGATCGCGGGCCCGGCCTGCCGGACTATGCGCTGGAGCGCGCGTTCGAGCGTTTCTATTCGCTGCCGCGTCCGGACGGCGGCGTGCGCAGCAGCGGGTTGGGGCTGAACTTCGTGGCCGAAATCGTCAAGCTGCATGCGGGCCAGGTGCGGCTAGCCAACCGCGAGGGCGGTGGCGCGATCGCCACCGTCGAGCTTCCACTGCCACCGGCATAGCGGCACTTCACGCTCACTTCATCCGCGCACCATCGTGGCGCCCAACGGCGAGCCCATGCTGCGTCCATCTTCACGATGGAGCGGAGCGATGCGGTTGACGGTCAAGGCGGTGATGGCAGTGGTGCTCACATTGGCGATCCTGATCCCGCTGCAGATGGTGCGTGGGGTCATCCAGGATCGGCAGCAATACCGGGAAACGGCGGTGCGCGACATCGCCGCCAGCTTTGGTGGCCGCCAGGTTCTGGCCGGGCCGGTGCTGGTGGTGCCGTACGAGGAGCGGGTGACGGAAACCAGCAATGAGGACGATGGCCGTGTGCGCCAGATCGTGCGGCGCAAGCATGGGCAGTGGACCTTCTTCCCGGAGACTCTTGCGGTGGATGGCGTGCTCAAGCCGGACACGCGCCGCCGCGGCTTGCATCAGGTGCGCGTGTACGAATGGGAGGGCAACGCACAGGCGCGCTTCGACGCGGCGATCCCGGAGCCTGCCGACGGCGTGCAGCGCACCATCGGCCAGCCGTGGCTGAGCTTGGGCATCGCCGATGTCGGTGGCCTGCGCGGTGCGCCGCGGATCCGCATCAATGGCGCGGTGGCCACGGTGGTGCAGGGGCTGGGGCATGCCGATGGCTCTGGCGTGCATGTGCGGCTTGCGGTCCCTGCGGCGGGGCAGCCCCTGCGCCTCGACGTGCGCGCCGACCTGCAACTGCGCGGGACCGAGACCTTCGCGATGCTGCCGCTGGGCACCCAAAATGACCTGCGGCTGCACTCGACCTGGCCGCACCCGAAGTTCGACGGCAAGTCGCCGCAGCAGGACGTGGGCGGTGCAGGCTTCCGCGCGCGCTGGCAGATCGCCTCGGTGGCGACCAATGCGCAGCGGCGCTATCTGCAGGCACCCACCTTGTCTTCGGGTGGCGATTTCTTTGATGGCGCGCGTGATGCCTCCGATGGCGCGCCGGCGGGGACGCCGCCGGGGGATGCGGTCAGCGTGTCCCTGCTGGATCCGGTCAATCCCTATATGCAGGCGGATCGTGCGACCAAGTACGGCCTGCTGTTCGTGCTGCTGACCTTCATCGGCTTCTTCATGTTCGAGCTGATCAAGCAGGTGCGCGTGCATCCGATCCAGTACCTGCTGGTGGGGATGGCGATCGCCATCTTCTTCCTGTTGCTGGTCAGCCTGAGCGAGCACATCGATTTCGGCCTGTCCTATCTGGTGGCCTCGGTCGCCTGCGTGGGCCTGATCGGTGTCTACCTGTCGGCGGTGCTGCGCGGCTGGCTGCGCGGGCTGGGGTTTGCGGCCATGCTCGGCACCTTGTATGGCGTGCTGTACGGCCTGCTGTTGTCGGAGGACAACGCGCTGGTGCTGGGCTCCGGCCTGCTGTTCGCGATCCTTGCCGCGATCATGCTCGCCACCCGCAAGGTGGATTGGTACCAGGCCGCCCAACGCGAACCGGAAATTCGCTGAGGGTGCGGGCGGCGGGCCGCCCAGGCACCCGCCGCCGAGTCCAGGGGTCGGCCGCGAACCGGAAATTCGCGGACGGCCAGGGTGACGGGTTGCGCAAGCGCCCGTCACCGCGGGCATGACCGATGGCCCAGTCGCCGAGCCGATGGCGTCGCTAGAATCGCCAAAGGACCAATGAACCGGGGATTTCGATGAAACATCTGCTGTGGACGGCCGCGCTGCTGACGGCGGGCGTGGCGAGCCTGCACAACGCGTCGGCGCAAGAGCGCGTCGACCTGGACATGACCGCGCGCATCCGCGCCGAGGCGCTGCACCATTCGCAGGTCATGGCCACCCTGCGCCACCTGACTGACGCGATCGGGCCGCGACTGACCAATTCGCCGGCGATGGCCGAGGCCAACCGCTGGACCCGGCAGAAGTTCGGTGAGTGGGGGCTCTCGAATGTCCACGATGAGGCGGTGGACGATCTCGGTCGTGGTTGGGTGTTTACCCATTCGCAAGTCGAGATGCTCACGCCGCGCGCGATGCCGCTGCATGCACTGCCGAAGGCGTGGACGCCGGGAACCAACGGCACCGTCGAGGGGGATGCGATCGTCGTCAAGCTGGAATCGAAGGATGACCTGAAGCGCTGGAAGGGCCAATTGCGCGGCAAGATCGTGTTCGTCGACGATGCCCGCGCCTACAAGCCCAGCGAAAAATCTGATTTCCTGCGCTATTCCGATTCCGAACTTGACGACATGCTGAATTTCCCGATGCCCAAGGGCCGGGACTTCGATCCGGCGATGGCTGCACGGTTTCGTTCCCGCATGGAACTGGCGCCGTTGCTCAACCAGTTCCTGATCGACGAAGGCGTGCTGGCCACGGTGTCGATCAGCAGTTGGAACGATGGCATCGTGCGCGTGATGGGGGGCGGTTCGCGCAAGGCTGGCGAATCGGTGGGCGTGCCGGCGCTGGTGATGTCGGCCGAACACTACAATACCGTGTTGCGTGCCATCAAGGACGAAGTCCCGGTGCGCCTGCGGGTGCGGGTGGATGCGCAGTTCACCGATACCGCCAACCAGCCGGGTTACAACACGATTGCCGAAATCCCCGGCACTGGTCCGCAGCGCAACGAGATCGTGATGCTGGGCGCGCACATGGATTCCTGGCATGCCGGTTCCGGCGCCAATGACAACGGCGCGGGGGTGGCGGTGATGATGGAGGCGATGCGCATCCTCAAGGCGATCGGCGCCCGCCCCAACCGTACCATCCGGGTCGCCCTGTGGACGGGCGAGGAGCAGGGCCTGATCGGCTCGCAGGACTACGTGGCACGGCATGTCGCCCATTTCCCTGAACCGACCGACCCCGAGCAGAGGGCAGTCCCGGCGTTCTTCCGCCAGAACAAGGGCAAGCCAGTCCCGGGGCCGGAGTTCGAGCGGATTTCGGCCTATTACAACCTCGACAATGGCAGCGGAAGGATCCGTGGCATCTACGCCCAGGAAAACCTGGCCGCTGCGCCGATCTTCGAGGAGTGGCTGCGCCCGTGGCATGACCTCGGTGCCACCATCGTCACTCAGCGCAACACCGGAAGCACCGATCACGCCAGTTTCGACGCGGTGGGCGTCCCAGGGTTCCAGTTCGTGCAGGATCCTCTGGACTATTTCACCCATACCCACCATAGCGACCTGGACACCTTGGACCATGCCGTCGAGGACGACCTGAAGCAGGCCGCTGCGATCGTTGCCGCATTTGCCTACAACACCGCGATGCGACCGCAGCGGATGCCGCGCAAGCCGCAGACGGCGAACTGACGCGCGGGTGTGGTGATGCGGGATCTGCGAAGGGCCGGCGCTTGCGTCGGCCCTTCGTGTTGTGTCGATCGATGATCAGTCGACCAACAGGTTCAGGTGCACGCCCAGGCCCGGCATGTCCTCGCACTCGGTGTCGAGGTCGGCGCGCAGCAGCGGGTGCGATTGCAGCCACGATGCATCCACGCGCAGGGTGAGCGTCTCGCCGTCCGCACGCAATTGCAGGCCGGGCGGCATGGCATCGCCACGCGCGCGATGCAGCAGTGCCGCGAGGCGCAACAAGGCGGCGCTGTGCCGGGCATGCGCCAACAGGCGATCCGGGATCATTTCGAAGGCGGTGCGCGGCACGCTGCGGCGATGGCAGCGCACCAGTGCGGCGAGATAATTCTGGCCCTGCTGCGAGAACCCGGCGATGTCCGAGTTCTGCAGCAGGTAGGCGCCGTGGCGGTGGTAGCCGCTATGCGCGATGGCGAGGCCAAGTTCGTGCAGGCGCGCGGCCCAGGCCAGCAGCCGGCGTGCGTCCGCGTCCAGCTGCCACTCGCTCGCGACCTGATCGAACAGCCGCAGTGCGGTGGCTTCCACCCGCCTGGCTTGCGCCAGATCCGCGCCGTAACGCTGCATCAGCGCGGCCACCGAGGACAGGCGGGGATCATCCTCGCCGCCACGGCCGAGCAGGTCATGCAGCACGCCTTCGCGCAGGGCGGCCGCGCTGACCTGCATGCGCTGCAGGCCCAGCGCATTGAACGCGGCTTCGAGGATCAACACGCCGCCGGCGATGATCGGCCGGCGGTCGTCGGAGAGGCCGGGCAAGTCGATCGCATCGATGTGGCCGCAGGCCAGCAGGCGCTCGCGCACCACCGGCAGCGCGGCGGCGGTGACCGCTCCCTTGCTCAGGCGCAGCTTCGCGCAGATTTCACCGATCGCCTTGTTGGTGCCGGAGGAACCGATCGCCTCGCTCCAGCCGAGGTTGCGATAGGTGGCCGCGAACTGCTGGAACTCGGCCGCGATCTCGGTCTGCGCTGCCTGCCAGCGCCGCGCGCTGAGCCGGCCATCCGGGAAGAAGCGGCGCGTACTCGCGATGCAACCCACTTGCAGGCTTTCGCGTTCCAGTGGCTGCATGCCGCTGCCGATGATGCATTCGGTGGAGCCGCCGCCGATATCGATCACCAGGCGTTTCTGTCCGCGCCGTGGTGGCTGCTCGTGGGCGACGCCGAGGTAGATCAGGCGTGCTTCCTCGCGGCCGGAGATGACGTCGATGGCGTGTCCCAGCGCGCGTTCGGCAGGGATCAGGAAGGTTTCCGGGCTGCGCAATTGGCGCACCGCGTGGGTGGCGACTGCACGGATGTGGCGCGGCGGCAACTCGGCGATGCGTTGGCCGAAGCGGGCGAGGCAGTCGATGGCGCGCGCCTGCACCTCCGGTGCCAGGCGACCGTTGCGATCCAGGCCTTCGGCCAGGCGCACGGTCTCGCGCAGGCGATCGACGACGCGCAACTGGCCGAGCACGCGCTGCGCCACCACCATGTGGAAGCTGTTGGAGCCGAGGTCGATGGCGGCCAGCAGATCGCCATCGTGCGGGGCATCGGGCGGCAGGCTCATCGGCTGACAGCCTCCAACCGCGCGCGTTGGGCGGAGAACACCGCCTCGCCGTCGCCGGGTCGTGACCGGACGTATCGGCCATCGGGCTGCAACAGCCAAGCGTCGTGGTTGTCGGCAAGGTAGTCGAGCAGGCCTTCCTGCAACACGCGCTGGGCCAGCATCGGGTCAAGGATGGGGAAGGCGATTTCGACCCGCCGCAGCAGATTGCGCTCCAGCCAGTCCGCCGAGGAGCAGTACAGATCGGGCTGGCCATCGTTGCCGAACCACCAGATCCGGTGGTGTTCGAGGAATCGTCCGACGATCGAACGTACACGGATGGTTTCGGAAACACCGGGAATGCCTGGGCGCAGCGTGCAGGCGCCGCGCACGATCAGGTCGACTCGGACGCCTTCCTGCGAGGCCGCATAGAGTGCGCGAACGACCCTGGGCTCGTTGATCGCGTTCATCTTGGCGATGATCCGTGCGTCGCGGCCATGGCGTGCGTGCTCGCTTTCACGTTGGATGCGCTCGAGCACGCCGCGGTGCAGGGTGAACGGCGATTCCAGCAAACGTGACAGTTGCAGCGGCGCGGCCAGTCCGGACAGTTGCTGGAAGATCAGGTGGACGTCGTTGCCGATCTCGGGGTTGGCGGTCATCAGCCCGAAATCGGTGTAGGCGCGCGCGGTGTCGTTGTGGTAGTTGCCGGTCGACAGGTGGACGTAGCGGTGCAGGCCATCCGCTTCACGGCGGACGATCAGCAGCATCTTGGCGTGGGCCTTGTGCCCGACCACGCCGTAGACGACCTGCACACCGGCGTCCTGCAGGCGGTCGGCCAACTGCAGGTTGGCTTCCTCGTCGAAGCGCGCGCGCAGTTCCACCACCACGGTGACGTCCTTGCCGTTGCGCGCGGCGCGGACCAGATGGTCGACGATCGGTGAATCGCGGGTGGTGCGATACAGGGTTTGCTTGATGGCCAGGACGTCCGGGTCGTCGGCGGCCTGGCGCACCAGCTCCAGCACCGGGGCGAAGCTGTCGCCTGGGTGATGCAACAGCAGATCACCCGTGCGCAGGCGTTCGAACATCGCGTCATTTCCGGCCGGGATGCGCGGCTGGAACGGCGGGAACTTGAGATCGGGGCGATCCACCATGCGGTAGAGCTGCGCGGCGCGATTGAGATTGACCGGGCCGTGGATGCGATAGAGGGCGCTGCCCGGCAATTCGAAATTCGCCAGCAGTTGATCAACCACGTCGTCCGGGCAACCGGCGTCGATTTCCAGCCGCACAGCACGCAGATAGCCGCGTCCGGCCAGTTCGTCGCGCAGCGCCAGTGCGAGGTTGTCGACATCGTCCTCATCGACGATGAGTTCGGAATTGCGGGTGACCCGGAATTGGTGCGCGCCACGCACGCACATGCCCGGGAACAGTGCCTGCGCAAAGGTCGAAAGCACTGTGCTCAGGAACACGAACTGATGGCGCGCGGCGTCACCCGCGTCGAGCTCGGGCAGCCGGATGATCCGCGGCAACGAGCGCGGGGCACGCACGATGGCCAGGTGGCCTTCGCGGCCGAAGGCGTCGCGACCTTCGACCACGACGACGACGTTCAGCGACTTGTTGAGGATCTTCGGGAACGGATGTGCCGGGTCCAGCGCCAGCGGCGACAGCACCGGCATGATCTCGGCGTGGAAGTACGTGCGCAGCCAGTCACGTTGCTGCGGGGTCCATTCGTGGCTTTCCAGCAGGTGGATCTCCTGCGCGGCCAACGCCGGCTTGAGCGCTTCGTAGAAGCAGCGGTACTGGCCATCGACCAACGCGGCGGCACCGGCATGGATGCGTTCAAGGAGTTGCGCCGGCGGGATGCCGTCGATACCCGCGGGCCGGCCCAATTCGGCGGCCTGGCGCACGCCGCCGCAGCGGATCTCGAAGAATTCGTCGAGATTGGTGCAGGAAATGCACAGGTAGCGTAGGCGTTCCAGCAGCGGCAGCCGTTCGTCGCGGGCCTGTTCGAGCACGCGCAGGTTGAAATCGATCTGCCCCAGTTCGCGGTTGGCGTACAGGGTTGGATCGTCCAGTGTGATGGCGTGGGTCTCGGTCATGGCGGGGCTATTGTGACGGGCGCGGCGGCGTCGCGTGGCAGGATGCGTGCACGCGGGAATCGGCAGCGGAAGCGGCTGCCCGCGCCCAGCGTGCTTTCGATCTCGAGCGTGGCATCGTGCAGGCCGAGCACGTGCTTGACGATCGCAAGGCCCAGCCCGGTACCGCCGGTGTCGCGGGAACGACTGGTGGAGACGCGGTAGAAGCGTTCGGTCAGGCGTGGCAAGTGTTCGGGCGGGATGCCGACGCCGGTGTCGCGCACCGCCAGGCTGGCGCCGCCATCGGCGTCGCGGGAACACTGTAGGCGAATCTCGCCACCGTCCGGTGAATAGCGCACCGCATTGCTGAGCAGGTTGGAAAATGCACTGTGCAGGTCACGGCTGGAGCCGCGCAGGTCGATGTCCGCGGAATCCTCCACGACGATGCGGTGGCGGCCGCCGCTGAGCGCCTCGGCTTCACGCACGAGACTGGCGAGCATCGGCTGCATGGCCACGCGCTCATCGGGCAATTCGTCGCGTGCATCCAGCCGCGACAGGGTGAGCAGGTCTTCGACCAGCCGGGTCATCCGCTGCGACTGCTGGCGCATTTCCGCCAGCAGGGTGGCCCACTCCGGATTGTCATCGGCATCCAGCATCTCCAGATAGCCATGGATGACGGTCAGCGGCGTGCGCAATTCGTGCGAGACATTGGCGACGAAATCCCGCCGCATGTGTTCCAGCCGCAACAGCCGGCTGACATCACGCGCCAGCAGCAGCCACAGGTCTTCCGAGTAGGGCAGCAGGCGCAGGCTCAAGCGACGCTGCGGATCCACCGGCGATGCGACGTCTTCCATCGGCTCGGCATTGCGGCCGGCGGCCAGCCAGTGCGCCATCGGCAAGGAGGGCAGCGCGCTGGCGATCGGGACGTCGTGGTGGCGCGGGTAGTGCAGGCCGAGCAGGGGCGTTGCGGCTTCGTTGAACCACAGGATGCGCTGGCTGTTGCGTTCGACCAGCACCACCGCATCGGGCAGGGCAGTGGCGACGGCGCGATAGGCGCGCAACATGGCGAGCAGCCGGCGCTTGCGGGTGCGCATTTCGGTCTGGCTGCGGTACAGCAGGGTGTCCAGTTGGTTCCATGCGCCGGAGCTGTCGCCGGGCAGCAGCCGCTGGCGTGCCGCCAAGCGTTGCAGGACGCGTTGCAACCGCCAGTAGTGGAATCCGACCACGGCGAGTGAGGCCAGTGCCAGGCCTGGCCATGGCCGGCCGATGGCAAAACCCATCCCCAGCCCCACCGCCAGCACCAGCGCAAGCTGGGCGAGGGTGCGGAGCCAGGCCGTGTGGATGGACGAGGGCATCGCGGGAGTCTATTGCAAGGCGGTGCGATCCGGCCTGCCGCGTCCGCTCACGTCGCTTCGGAGAACCGATAACCTGCGCCGCGCACGGTCTGCACCATGGCATCGAGGCCATGCGGCTCCAGCGTCTTGCGCAAGCGGCGGATGTGCACGTCGACCGTGCGCTCCTCCACGTACACGCTGCCACCCCAGACCTGGTCGAGCAATTGCGCCCGGGTCTGCACCCGGTCGGCATGGGTCATGAAGTAGTGCAGCAGGCGGTATTCCGTGGGGCCCATCGGGATCGGCTGCGGCGTGCCTTCGACCTCCACGAACACCCGGTGCGCCGCGCCGTCGATGGTCAATGCGCCGATTTTCACGCTGCCATCGGTGTCATCGTCGCGCGAGCGCCGCAGCACCGCGCGGATGCGCGCCAGCAACTCGCGGGTGGAAAACGGTTTGACCACGTAATCATCCACGCCCGCTTCCAGCCCGCTGACGCGGTCGTTTTCCTCGCCGCGTGCGGTCAGCATGATGATCGGGATGTCGCGGGTCAGCGCATCGCGGCGCCAGCGCCGCGCCAGTTCCAGTCCGCTGCCGCCGGGCAGCATCCAGTCCAGCAGGATCAGGTCGGGGATGCGTTCGGCGATGCGCACCTGGGCTTCGCGGGCATCGCCGGCAAGCAGCGGCGCGAAATCACCCTTGCGCAGCGCAAAGGCCAGCATGTCGCGGATGGCGGGCTCGTCTTCGACGACCAGGATGTGCTTTTGCATGTCGCCATTACACGACGGTTTGGTGACAGTTTAGGGCAATGCTGAACAAGTCCCTCCTGGACTTGTCAGCACACGCTGCGTCCGGTGCGTGCCCGGACGCAGCTCACGCGGATCCATCACTTCGGTGATGGATCCGCGGCCGACCATCCATGGTCGGCAGGCAACGCCGACTAAATCAGCGTTGCCTTGGTGACGGTATCAGTGGTCGCGCCCGATGCCGAAGCCAAGCTGGCCGCCATTGACCTCCTCGTCACGGATGCCCTGCCGGCGCAGTTCCAGCACGATGGGCGTGATCGTGGCGATGCGGGCGTCGATCCTGCTGCGTGCGTAATAGTCGAGGTCTGGGCGTTTTTTCAGGTTGTTGAGCTGGACGAGTGCCTGTTCCGGGCGTCCGCCAAGGAAGGCGGCTTCCGCCCACGCTTCGCCGGCACGCACTGGATCGCCTGCGATTTCGTTGGCGCGTGCGTAGGTTTGCTGGAGGAGCGGATTGTCTGCGTTGGCGGACAACAGCGGTCGCAGCACCGCGACCGCGCGCGTGCCTGCCGCAGCCGTCCCGCGATCGGTCAGGACTCTGGCATAGCTCAACGCAACCGCGGTCCGGGTGGGCATGCGTGCCAGCAGGGCCTCGAAACGACGGTCGGCGTCGGCGGTCCGGCCGCTGGCAGATTCGGCCTGCCCGGCGGTGACCTGCAGCCACAGACTGTCCGGATGGGCTTGCAGCAGGGGCTGCAGCTCCTGCAGTGCTTGGGTGGCCTGGCCAGCCTGCAGGTGGGCGAAGGCAAGGCCGTAGCGACTGGCATCGTCCAACGGCTTGCTGGCCTGCATTTGCCGGTATTCGCGAATTGCTTGGGCCGCGGTGCTGGCGCTGAGCACGCGCAAGCGTTCGCGGGCGTAGCCGAAATGATCGCCGTCGCCGCGGGTTGCCGGCTGTGCCCCGGTGTCGATTCGCAGGCCAGGCGGCAACAGCGGATTGCGCGAGGTGGTGGGACCGGTGAATGTGGATGGCTGCGATTCGAGCTTCGCAGCACGCTCGCGCGCTTCGCTGATCCGGGACAGGGTCAGCGGATGAGTCTGAAGGTATTCCGGAAGTTCGGCACGGACATCTCCTTGGTTCATCTGCACGTAGTTTTGCAGTGTCTGGAAGAAATCGGCCATCGCCGTCGGGTTGTAGCCGGCGTGCGCCAAGGTGCGGATGCCGATGCGGTCGGCTTCTGCTTCGTTGTCGCGGGTGTAGCTGATTTGCCGCTGCTGGAGAAGACCCAGACCGGTCATGACCGCTGCCGAGGTGGCGTCTCCGCTGCTGCTGCTGGCTCCGGACCGTTGCGCGGCGATGACGGCGCCCAAGGTCGCCAGCAGGATCGGAATGCTGTCACGCTGGGCTTTTTCCGCCCCCCGCAGCACGTGCTCCTGGGTCACGTGCGAAATCTCGTGGGCCAGCACGCCCGCCACCTCGGCCTCGCTGTCGGCCGCCAGCACCAGCCCGGCGTTCATCCCGACGTAGCCGCCCAGAGTGGCGAAGGCGTTGATCTCCCGCACGCGCAGCAGGAAAAAAGTGAAGCGCTGCTGCGGCTTGGCACTTGCAATTGCCAGGCGCTGGCCAACATCGTCCAGCCAGTCGTCCAGGAGTGGGTCATCCAGTACATAACCGCCGTGTCGCAACTGGGCCAGCACCATGGCGCCGTATTGCGATTGCTGGGTTGGCGACAGCAGGCTTCCAGCGGATGACCCCATGTCGGGCAGGCGGCTGTCCTGGGCTGAGGCGGCACCGATGCCCACGGTCAGGAACAGGGCCAGCGCAAGGGTCGACGATCGGGGCTTCATCCCGACAGGATGCCGCCATTGCGTTCATTGCGGGTGAACGGGGCTTGAGTGACTGGAAATTCACGCCGCTGCCCCGATACTGGCGGTGTCCCGATCCTACCGTCAGGCCGCCATGAGCAACGCGTCACCGCCCACCATCACCATCTACAGCACCGCACAATGCCCATATTGCGTGATGGCCAAGAATTTCCTCAAGAGCAAAGGCAAGACCTGGGCCGAAATCCG
Organism: Thermomonas sp.; assembly: GCF_020850895.1. Classification (GTDB taxonomy): domain Bacteria; phylum Pseudomonadota; class Gammaproteobacteria; order Xanthomonadales; family Xanthomonadaceae; genus Thermomonas. The sequence goes on from NZ_JADZDS010000047.1 coordinate 11,310, forward strand.
CATCGACACCGACCTTGCCGAACGCGAGAAGATGGTCGCCCTGACCCGCCGCACCAGCGTGCCGCAGATCTTCATCGGCGATGTCCATGTCGGTGGTTACGACGACATGATGGCCCTGCACCGGGCGGGCAAGCTGGACGCGCTTTTGGATGGACAGGCGTAATCAAGGATGACCGCGATGGACGAACATGACGACCGGGTGAAGCAATTCACCGAATTTCGCCAGCGCATGAACCAGCGCATCCTCGACGAGCCGAACCAGGTGGTGCGGCGCTTCTTCTCGCTGGACACGCAGACCTACCAAGCCGGCGCGCTGGACGTGAAGACCAAGGAGCTGTGCGGACTGGTGGCCTCGATGGTGCTGCGCTGCGACGATTGCATCAGCTACCACGTGGCCCAGTGTCGCGATGCCGGGGTGAATCGCGCCGAGATGTTCGAGGCCTTCTCGATCGGCTTGGTGGTCGGCGGTTCGATCGTCATCCCGCACTTGCGGCGTGCGGTTGATTTCCTTGATCGGTTGGAAACCGGCGACGCGGCCACCCCGGGTGCGCACGACCACGGCTGAATGGCACATCGCTGCCTGCAAAGCAGGCTCGCCGCATCTGCGATAATGCACGCCGCGAAACCTCATCCCGGCGCCACGCCTGACGCGTGGCGTCCGCACGTCTGGAACCCCGAACATGACCACGATCACCCTCATCCCCGGCGATGGCATTGGCCCGGAAATCATGGATGCCGCGCTGCTGGTGCTGGATACACTGAAGCCCGGCCTCGACTACGAATACGCTGACGCTGGCCTTGCCGCGCTGGAAAAACACGGCGAACTGCTGCCACAGTCGACGCTGGAGTCGATCGCCCGCAACAAGGTGGCATTGAAGTCGCCGCTGACCACACCTGTCGGCGGTGGCTTCACCTCGATCAATGTGACTTTGCGCAAGCATTTCGACCTGTACGCCAATGTGCGTCCGGCCAAGAGTTTCCCGAATACACGCTCGCGCTTTCCGACCGGCGTGGACCTGATCACCGTGCGCGAGAACACCGAAGGCGTCTACATCGGTGAGGGCCAGGAAGTCTCCGACGACGGCGAGACCGCGGTGCTGACCTCCAAGGTCACCCACAAGGGATCCGAGCGGATCGTGCGCTATGCCTTCGAACTGGCGCGCCAGACCGGACGCAAGAAAGTGACCGTGGTGCACAAGGCCAATATCCTGAAATCCACCTCGGGCCTGTTCCTGAAGACCGCGCGCGAAGTCGCCGGGCGCTATGCCGACATCGAATGCAACGAGCTGATCGTCGACAACGCCTGCATGCAACTGGTGATGCGGCCGGAGCAGTTCGACATCATCGTCACCACCAACCTGTTCGGCGACATCCTCTCCGATCTGTGCGCGGGACTGGTCGGTGGCCTCGGGCTGGCGCCGGGCGCCAATATCGGCGAGCACGCGGCGATCTTCGAGGCGGTGCATGGGTCCGCGCCGGACATCGCCGGCAAGGGCATCGCCAATCCCTGCGCCCTGCTGCTGGGCGTCGGCCAGATGCTCGATCACCTCGGCAAACCGGAACTGGCGACGGCGCTGCGCGCGGCGATCGTCAGCACCCTGGAAGCGAAGGATGCGTTGACGCCTGACCTCGGCGGCAGCGGCACCACGCAGACGTTTGCGAAGGCGATTGCGAGCCGACTGTGAGCATGTGAAAGCGCATGTTGTGGGTGAATGCCTGAGCGAAAGTGGATGCCAATACGTGCGAATGTCCTCCGACGTCGACCTGCGGCCGACGTCTCCCCCTTGATTTCGCACGCATGGGCATCCGCTTCCACTCCGGGCGCTTCATTCCAGCAAACGAAAAAGGCGCCCTGCGGCGCCTTTTTCGTTGAAACGGTAGAGGATTTCAGTTGCGCGACTGCAGCTTGCTCAGCAAGCGCAGCATCTCCAGATACAGCCACACCAGGGTCACCAGCAGGCCGAACGCGCCGTACCATTCCATGTACTTCGGCGCGCCCTGTTGCGCACCTTGTTCGATGAAATCGAAATCCAGCACCAGATTCAGTGCTGCCACGATCACCACCACCACGCTGAAGCCGATCCCCAGCAGGCTGTTGCCGTTGATGAAACTCATGCCCTGGAAGCCGAACAGGTTCATGCCCAGCTGGGCCAGGTACATCAAGGCGATGCCGCCGGTGGCCGCGACCACGCCGAGCTTGAAGTTTTCGGTTGCCTTGATCAGGCCGCTGCGGTAGGCCATCAGCAGCGCGGCCAGGGTGCCGAAGGTGGCCAGCACGGCTTGGGTCACGATGCCGGGGTAGCGCAGTTCGAACATCGCCGAGATCGCGCCGAGGAACAGGCCTTCGAGCGCCGCGTAGAGCGGGGCAGTGACCGGCGACCACTCTTTCTTGAAGATGGTGATCAGCGCAACCACGAAACCGCCGATTGCGCCGCCCCAGACGTAGGGCATGATCGCGCCGGGGTTGCCGGCCTGCAGGGCAGCGGAGAATTGCGTCCAGCTGAACAGTGCGCCGGCCAAGGTCAGTACGAGCAGGAATGCGGTCTTGTTGACCGTGCCGCTGAGGGTCATCGTGCTGCCGTCGTCACGAATGACGCTGCCGCTGCCGAGATCGAGGAAGGTCTTGTCGGAAAGTGCGGGGTTGCCGCTGCGCATGATGGCCATGGAATCTGACGTGCTCGCTGGTTGACGCGGAAGAACCGCTTGCCGCGAGCATAGCCTGTCTTCGTGCGCTTGGGCGAAGCCCCGCTGAACGTCGGTTGCGTGGGTGGTGCGAAAGGCCGGGCTCGCACTTCGGGCAACACGGGTTGCTCAATGTTGCCCGCCGAGCATGGATGCTCGGTCGGCAATCAATCACACAAGTGATTGATTGCATTGGCCTCCGTCCGGGCGACTGCGGGAGGTGCGTGCGCTGACAGGTCCTGGATGGTCTTGTGCTGCCTTGCCTTGGGGTTCGCCCACGGCAAGGCCTGCTGCCGCAGTCCCCTGTCGGCATCTTGCCTTCGGAAATCGGCTGGCGCATAGTTTCTTCACGTCCTGTCCAACCGGACGTCACCGAAGGGGGTGAACATGGAGACCGCACAGGCGAGGCGCCACACCACCGCATGCCCGTTTCGGGCCAGTCGGGTCGGCGCAGTCGATCCCCGCCCCGTCGCGCGTATTGCAGTATGCCGCAGGCATCGCCCACGCCTGGCCTTGGCATGCATGAGCGTGCTGCTGTCCAGCCCGGGCTTGGCGTTCGCCGGCGATGACAGTACCAAACCCGCCCCCGGCGTGGCCGAGATACTGAATTACGACTACGTCTACCTCAGCAGGAACGGCACCGAGTCGGACCAGCAGTCAGGCGGCGGCACAGCCGCGGGCGGCTACAAGAGCGTCCGGGAGCACCTGCATGTCTTTGGTTCGTATGACGACGGAGCGATGTATGCCGGCAGCCATCCGAATTGGGATTACGACCTGAAGACGCTGCGGGTCGGTGCGGGGGGACATTTCTTCATCGGCAAGCGCACCGTGTTCGCGCCCTCGGTGTCGATTTTCTATAGTCACGGCACGGTCATGGACGCGAGTTGGAGTGCCCCGCACCGAATCAGTGGCACCGGCTATATCGCCCAGTTCGAGCTGCGGCACGCGGTCAATCGCTGGCTGGAACTGACGGCGGCGGCCCGCCGCACGAAATCCATCGACGGCAGCTCCAACGAACTCATCGGCGGGGTGATGTTGCATGTCCACCGCAACTGGGCGTTCGGTGTCATGGAGCATCAACGCGATCACAAGGCGTCGACCGAGTTGACCGTGCGGTATTACTACTGAGGCGGCTCCAGTCGCGGCGATTGCGGGAGGGCGACAGGAGTTCGTTCGGGACGCTGCGAATAAAGGTCAAGTAAATGCAGTGACCTTCGGCGTCTGCCTTAGGCATGGTGCGATGTCGATGCGCTGTCCTGGTGCGAAAGGCGGGACTCGAACCCGCACGCCTTGCGGCACTGGAACCTAAATCCAGGGCGTCTACCAATTCCGCCACTTTCGCCTTGCATGGATTGTAGCTGCGCGGATCGGCGCTGCGCTGGGCCCGCACGGTGGGCGAACCGCGGGTGCGAATCCGTGCGTCGCATGACCAAAAGAAAACGCCCGGCGTGATGCCGGGCGTTTCCAACGCTGGTGGGCCGTCAAGGATTCGAACCTTGGACCAATTGATTAAGAGTCAACTGCTCTACCAGCTGAGCTAACGGCCCGAATGGAATGCGAATTGTAGCAAGCCCCCGACGATTGCAAAAGCACCCGGCGGGCGGTGAAGGTGGGGTGGCTGATGGGACTCGAACCCACGACATCTGGAATCACAATCCAGGACTCTAACCAGCTGAGCTACAGCCACCATAAAACTGAACAACCCGATGCACGCCTCCTTGGAACACCTGCCGATCGCGTCCGGATGCCCGGCACGGCCACCGCGATGGCGCGCCCGGCAGGACTCGAACCTGCAACCGCCGGCTTAGAAGGCCGGTGCTCTATCCGGTTGAGCTACGGGCGCCGAACCGGAGTCTGAACGATGCGGTGCCGGATTGGTCGGGGTAGAGGGATTCGAACCCCCGACATCCTGCTCCCAAAGCAGGCGCGCTACCAGACTGCGCTATACCCCGCCGGCGGCACCGCCCCGGAGCTGCGCACGACGATCCCTGTCAAGCACACCCACGGAGGGTCGCGCATTGTCGGCTGTCTCCACGGCGGCTGTCAACGCTCGCATGGGCCTCCCGGACGTGACAGGACACCCCTGGATGAGCGAAACTATCGCGTTCTGCGACGATGATCGCTGGCCGTGCCCGGGTGGCGCGCCCGTTCCGTCGTGACCATTCAGTCAACGTGGATCCCCCGGATCCACACTTAGGAGTCATCGCATCATGCAAGTTTCGGTCGAGTCCACCGGCTCCCTCGAGCGCCGCGTCATCTTCAGCCTGCCCGCGGGCGACATCGATGCCCAGGTCGGCAGCCGCCTGCGCGAAATCGCGCGCACTGTGCGCATCAAGGGCTTTCGGCCCGGCAAGGTGCCGTCGAAGGTGGTCGAGCAGCGCTTTGGTGACCAGGTTCGCGCCGAAATCGTCGATGGCCTGCTGCGTGAAGGCCTGGACCGCGCAGTGCGCGAAAACGAGCTGAAAGTGGCTGGCTTGCCTAGGCTCAGCCCCGAGGAGGGAGCAGCGGAAGGCGAGCTCAAGTACGTCGCTTCCGTCGAATTGGTGCCGGACTTCGGCGAACTTGACATGGAGAAGCTCGAAGTCGTCCGCCACACCGCGGAAGTCGCCGAAACCGACATCGACCGGATGGTGGAAAACCTGCGGGCACAGCGTGCGACTTGGCACAAGGTCGATCGCGCAGCCCAGCCCGGCGACCTTGCCAACCTCGAGATTTCCAGCCTCGTCGATGGCGTGCGCGCCCCGGCGGAAGGGATGGAAAAGTCGAGCACCGTCCTGGGTTCGGCAGGAATCTATCCGGAAGTCGAGGCGGCCATTGTCGGCATGCACTCGGGCGAGGAGAAGACCCTCGACGTCACCCTGCCGGCGGATTGGCACAACCCGCAGTTCGCTGGCAAGACCGTGACCTCGACCTTCCGCTTGATTGAAGCTTCCGAGCAGGTGCTACCCGAGATCGGCGCCGCGTTCATCCGCAGCTTCGGCGTGAAGAGTGGCGAGGTCGAGCAGTTCCGCAGTGAAATCCGCAGCAACCTCGAGCGTGAACTCAAGGGCGCGTTGATGCATCGGCTGCGGACCGCGGTCGGCGATCAGTTGGTGGCCACCTACAAGGACGTCGAACTGCCACCGCGCTTGGTCGAGTCCGAGGCACACAATCTGCAGGCGAACGCTGCCGAGGATGCGCGTCGGCGCGGCCAACAGCTCACGGCGACCTTCGATGCGTTCCAGGACGCCGCGCGCAAGCGCGTGCTGGTCGCGTTGCTGGTCGGCGAAGTTGCCCGTCGCAACGGCCTGCAGTTGGAGCGTGAGCGGCTGGAGGAAATGCTGCGCCTGATCGCCTCCACCTACGAACAACCCGAGCAGGTGTTCGCGCTGTACCGCAATGATCCGCGGATGATGCAGAACTTGCAGAACCGGGTCATGGAGGAGCAGGTCATCGACTGGATCGCCGAGCGTGCCAAGCACACCGAACAGGCGATCAGCTTCCAGGAAGCGCTGGAGCGTTGAATAGATCGTGGGAACTTCCCCGGCCCTGCCAGACTCCATGCATCGAAGGCGAGACGAACACATGACGATGGATCCGACCAAAGCCCTGAACCTGGTGCCGATGGTGGTCGAACAGACCAGTCGGGGCGAGCGCGCCTACGACATCTACTCGCGCCTGTTGAAGGAGCGTGTGATCTTTCTGGTCGGCGGGATCGACGATCACGTCGCCAACGTGGTGCTGGCGCAGATGCTGTTCCTCGAGGCCGAGAATCCCGAGAAGGACATCAGCCTGTACATCAACTCACCCGGCGGGATCGTGACGGCCGGCATGGCGATCTACGACACCATGCAGTACATCAAGCCCGACGTGAGTACGATCTGCGTCGGCCAAGCCTGTTCGATGGGCGCGGTGCTGCTGGCGGCGGGCGCTGCGGGCAAGCGTTATGCGCTGCCCAATTCGCGGGTGATGATCCACCAGCCGCTGGGCGGGGCCCAGGGCCAAGCCACCGACATCGACATCCAGGCGCGCGAAATCCTGACCATGCGCGAGCGACTGAACGAGATCCTGGCTCGCCACACCGGCCAGCCGATCGAGACCATCGCCCGCGACACCGACCGCGACAACTTCAAGAGTGCGCAGGCGGCACGCGAGTACGGACTGGTGGACGAAGTCCTCAACCGACGTCCGGACGAGTCGGTCCAGGCAGGCTGATCCTGGGGGGGTAGCGGTATCCGTCGCGGCCTGCACCGTTCGCGCGGACGTGGTGTATCCTCGGCCCAGACAGGCGCCGATACGTAATGAGTGGCGAGAGCGAATGAGCGAAGACCGATCCGGGCGCAACAGCGGCGACAGTGGCAAGATCCTGTACTGCTCTTTCTGCGGGAAGAGCCAGCACGAGGTCCGCAAGCTGATCGCCGGCCCCAGCGTGTTCATCTGCGATGAATGCGTGGATCTGTGCAATGACATCATCCGCGAGGAACTGGAAGACAAGACCCAGTCCACGCGCAGTTCGCTGCCCAAGCCGCGTGAAATCCTCGACGTGCTTGACCAATACGTGATCGGCCAGCAGCGTGCCAAGCGCACCCTGGCAGTGGCGGTCTACAACCACTACAAGCGCATCGAGAGTCGGCAGAAGAACGACGACGTCGAGCTGGCCAAGTCCAACATCCTGTTGGTCGGTCCGACCGGCTCGGGCAAGACCCTGCTGGCGGAGACGCTGGCGCGGATGCTCAACGTGCCGTTCACCATGGCCGATGCCACCACGCTCACCGAAGCCGGCTACGTCGGCGAGGACGTGGAAAACATCATCCAGAAGCTGCTGCAGAAGTGCGATTACGACGTCGAGAAGGCGCAGCACGGGATTGTCTACATCGACGAAATCGACAAGATCTCGCGCAAGAGCGAGAACCCGTCGATCACCCGCGATGTCTCCGGCGAAGGCGTGCAGCAGGCGCTGCTGAAGCTGATCGAAGGCACCCTCGCCAGCGTGCCGCCGCAGGGCGGGCGCAAGCATCCACAGCAGGAATTCCTGCAGGTCGACACCCGCAACATCCTGTTCATCGTCGGCGGCGCGTTCGCCGGCCTCGACAAGGTGATCCAGCAGCGGTCGACCGAGTCCGGCGGCATTGGCTTCGGCGCCAAGGTCAAGAGCAGCGAGCGCAAGGCCGATGTCGGCCAGGTGCTGGCCCAGGTCGAGCCGGAAGACCTGATCAAGTATGGCCTGATCCCCGAGTTCGTCGGTCGCCTGCCGGTGGTCGCTACCTTGGAGGAACTCGATGAGTCCGCGCTGGTGAAGATCCTCACCGAGCCCAAGAACGCCATCACCAAGCAGTTCAGGAAACTGTTCGAGATGGAAGGCGTCGAACTCGAAATCCGTCCGGACGCGTTGGCCGCGATCGCACGCAAGGCACTCAAGCGCAAGACTGGCGCCCGCGGCCTGCGCACGATCGTCGAATCCACCCTGCTCGACACCATGTTCGAGCTGCCGTCGCTCGAGAACGTCAGCAAGGTCGTGGTCGACGAGTCGGTGATCGAGCACAAGTCCGAGCCGTACCTGATCTACCAGAACGCGCCCTTGCCTGCAAAGGCCGCGTCGGCGGACTGAACGTCGGCGGCAACAGTGCCCGGCGGCGGGTCCGCAAGGGCCGCGCCAGGTATTCAAACGATTGAATTTTAACGTGTTTTTGCGCGATTTCGATCGGCGCTTGCAACCTGCGCCTGGCAGCCCCATAACGCTTGGTGACCCTTGGAACATCCGGGGTTCCTTGGCAGGGTGCGTCGCCCATGCAGTCTGGAGAATCCATGTCCGATACCGCCCGTCCCGATTCCATCGTCTTTCCGGTCTTGCCGCTGCGCGATGTCGTGGTGTTCCCGCATATGGTGATCCCGCTGTTCGTGGGCCGCGAGAAGTCGATCCGCGCGCTCGACAAGGCGGTTGAAGGGGACAAGCGCATCCTGCTGGTCGCGCAGAAGGTCGCGGAAACCGACGACCCCGGCGCCGCCGACATGCATGCCGTTGGTACCGTGGCCCAGGTGCTGCAATTGCTCAAGCTGCCCGATGGAACCATCAAAGTGCTGGTGGAAGGCTTGGAGCGTGCCCGGGTGGACGGGATGCACGATGGCGATGGTGCGCTGTTCGCCAACGCGACCGTGGTCGTCGAGACAACCCAACGTTCGCCTCGCGAGATCGAAGCGGTCGGACGCACCCTCTTGTCGCAGTTCGAGCAATACATCAAGGCCAACCGCAAGTTGCCTCCGGAATTGCTGCAGACGCTCTCCGGCATCGAGGATGTCGGCAAGCTGGCAGATACGGTGGCTGCACACTTGGGCGTACGCTTGGTCGACAAGCAGAAGCTGCTGGAAACCTTCGATGCCGGCGACCGTCTGGAGTTGCTTGTCGGGCTGGTCGATGGCGAGCTCGACGTCCAGCAGATGGAAAAGCGCATCCGCGGCCGGGTCAAGTCGCAGATGGAACGCGGCCAGCGCGAGTACTACCTCAACGAACAGATGAAGGCGATCCAGAAGGAACTGGGCGAGCTGGATGACGTGCCCAACGACCTCGACCAACTGGCCAAGCGGATTGCCGAAGCCGGGATGCCGAAGGCGGTCGAGGCCAAGGCGAAGTCCGAGCTGGCCAAGCTCAAACAAATGTCGCCAATGTCGGCCGAGGCTGGCGTGGTGCGCAATTACCTCGACTGGTTGCTGGGCGTGCCGTGGAAGAAGCGCAGCAAGATCCGCAAGGACCTCAAGGCCGCGCAGCGCACCCTGGATGCCGATCACTACGGGCTGGAGAAGGTCAAGGAGCGCATCCTCGAATATCTCGCCGTGCAATCGCGGGTTTCACGGATGAAGGGGCCGATCCTGTGCCTGGTCGGGCCGCCTGGCGTGGGCAAGACTTCGCTCGGGCAGAGCATCGCCCGGGTGACCAATCGCAAGTTCGTGCGGATGGCGCTGGGCGGCGTACGCGACGAAGCCGAGATCCGCGGCCACCGGCGTACCTACGTCGGGTCGATGCCGGGCCGGATCGTGCAGAACCTCAACAAGGCCGGCACCAAGAACCCGCTGTTCATGCTCGACGAGATCGACAAGATGTCGATGGACTTCCGCGGCGATCCTTCATCAGCGCTGCTGGAAGTGCTCGACCCCGAACAGAACCACACTTTCAATGACCACTATCTCGAGGTCGATCTCGACCTGTCGGAGGTGATGTTCATCGCCACTTCCAACTCGCTGAACATCCCGGGACCGCTGCTGGATCGCATGGAAGTGATCCGCATCCCTGGATACACCGAGGAAGAGAAGCTCAACATCGCCACCCGCTACCTGGTGCCCAAGCAGCTCAAGGCCAATGGCCTGCGCGAAGGCGAGCTGGTGATCGAGGAGTCGGCGATCGTCGATATCGTGCGTTACTACACGCGTGAATCGGGCGTGCGCAACCTCGAGCGCGAGATCGCGCGGATCGCGCGCAAGGTGGTCAAGGAGATTGCGCTCAAGGGGCCACAAACGAAGCTTGCAAAGGGCAAGGCTCGCAAGGCCAAGCCGGTCGTGGTCAGCGCGAAGAACCTCGACAAGTATCTCGGCGTGCAGCGCTTCGATTTCGGCCGCGCCGAAGCCGAGAACGAGATTGGGCTGGTGACCGGGTTGGCGTGGACCGAGGTCGGGGGCGACTTGCTGCAGATCGAATCCACCCTGGTGCCGGGCAAGGGTGCGGTGATCCTCACCGGACAGCTTGGCGACGTGATGAAGGAGTCGGCATCGACTGCATTGTCGGTCGTGCGTGCGCGCACCGAACGGCTCGGGATCGATATCGATTTCCTGCAGAAGCATGACCTGCACATCCACGTGCCGGATGGCGCCACGCCGAAGGACGGGCCGAGTGCGGGCATTGCGATGGCGACCTCGTTGGTGTCGATGCTGACCAAGGTGCCCGTGCGCCACGACATCGCGATGACCGGTGAAATCACCTTGCGCGGCAAGGTGAGCGCGATCGGCGGACTGAAGGAAAAGCTGCTGGCCGCGCTGCGTGGCGGCATCACCACGGTGCTGATCCCGGATGAGAACCGCAAGGACCTCGCCGACATCCCCGCGACGGTACTCGGCAAGTTGAAAATCGTGCCGGTGAAGTGGGTCGATGAGGTGCTGGATCTCGCGCTGGAACGTCCGCTCGTGGTGAAGGCGAGTGAAGGATCGCGTGCGACCGGGGCGAAGACCCGTGCACGCGGCAAGTCCGGAGCGCGGCCTTCAGTGAAGCACTGAAGGGTGCCGCGCGCCGAAACCACGCTTCCCGGGTCCATCGAGTCCGTCCTGGCGTCGCCAGGGCTTCGATGTTTTCCTGCGGATGATTGCCATCCGACGCATCGCGCGCTGGCTCCCCGTATCGATGCCTCGGCGTATCCCTGCGGCAACGGGTTCGCAGGGCAGGCTTGATTCGAACGAATCAATCACTTGCATCGGGAATCCAAGGCAGTTCGTCCCCGTGAATGGGTGGCCGGTCGGGTCGAATGCGGTTTCCCGGGCCCTGAGTTCCGCAATCTGTGCTGAAACCCGCACCAGCACTAGCTTTCGTGTTGCATGCGGGCAAATGCGCTGGTATAAGGTCGAAGACCGTGGCGCGCATGTTGGCGCTGCGGCAAATCCGGGCCGGTGACAGGGGAGCGTCGCAGGACCCGGCCAACCCTTTACGAGCGTCCTTCCCGCAACGGAGCCAATACACCAATGAACAAAGCCGATTTCATCGAAGCCGTGGCCGATGCCGCGGAACTCACCAAGGCCGATGCCGGTCGCGCCGTCGACGCGATGATCGCCGCTGTCACCAAAGCCCTCAAGAAGGGCGACTCGGTCACCTTGGTCGGCTTCGGGACCTTCTCTGTCCGCAAGCGCGGCGCCCGCACCGGTCGTAATCCGCGCACTGGCGACACCATCAAGATCAAGGCCTCGAAGAACCCGGCGTTCAAGGCCGGCAAGGCGCTCAAGGACGCGGTCAACTGATCGCATTCGGTCGTGCATCGCGTCACGAGAAGCCCGGCCTCCGCCGGGCTTTTTCGTTGCAAGGACCTGCGTTGCATGCCATGGGTTCCACCGATCGCCACGCGCTGCGATAATGCCGCAGCAGGGCACTTAGCTCAGCGGTAGAGCGGCTCCCTTACAAGGAGCGGGTCGGGGGTTCGATCCCCTCAGTGCCCACCATGGTTCCAATACGAACGTGCAACCTGCGCACGTGATGTTCCGCGGGTGTTCCGGGACGAATGGGTGGTCTCTCGGACTGGGCACGTATTGCGCATGCCCGACGCCTCAGCTACACTTGTCGTTCTCTGCGGAGTGGTAGTTCAGTCGGTTAGAATGCTGGCCTGTCACGCCGGAGGTCGCGGGTTCGAGTCCCGTCCACTCCGCCAGAATCAACCCGAAGCCCCGCAGCGATGCGGGGCTTTTCTTTTGCAAGCGCGCAATCGGGGAGCCGCGCGTCGCCGGTCGCGCTAAACTAGAGGGCTCGACCCCAGCGCAAGTCCATCATGCTGCAAGCCCTACGCGACAAGACCACCGGTTGGATTGCCGGCACCATCCTCACGATCGTGACGGTTCCATTCGCCTTCTTCGGCATGGAGTCGTACATGCAGCAGCAGGTGGAAACCTACATAGCCCGGATTGCCCAGCCACCGTCCTGGTGGACCACAGCGCCCGACGTCTGGCCGGTCAGCTACCTGTGGACGACGGCCGACATCGAACCCGATGCCTTCCGCCAGAGGATGGATGCGATGCGCGAAAGCGTGCGCGCTCGGCAGGGTGAGAACTTCGATCCAAAGCAGTTCGAATCCAAGGACAACAAGCGCCGGATACTCGACGTGCTGATCGACGAGCAGGTGATGCAGTTCGCGGCCATGAGCGATCACATCTCGATCGGTGACGACGACGTGCGCAAAGCCATCCTCGCGCTTCCGGACTTCCAGGTCGATGGCGTATTCAACGCGGATCGCTACCAGTTGATCCTTGCCGCACAGATGCCGCCACTGTCTCCCCAGGCATTCCAGGCCAAGATCCGGGACCAGTTGAGGGACGACCTGATTCCCGACGGGGTCGAGAACTCGGCCTTCGTCACCGAGGCGGAAGTCAATCGATTGGTGCGGCTGTTGGGAGAGCGGCGCGACGTCAACTGGGTGCAACTGCCAGTTCCGCCGCTTGACACCACGCCGGTGACTGACGCCCAGATCAGCAACTGGTACAACGCCCACCGCGCAGATTTCCGCCGACCGGAAACGCTTCGCCTAGAATACATCCTGGTGGACGGCAGCAACCTGCCCAAGGCGGCGACTGACGAGGCAACCCTGCGTCGCCTGTATCAGGAGCAGATCACAAGGTATTCAACCCCCGAGCAACGCGACGTGTCCGACATCCTGGTGCAGGTCGCCGCCGATGCCAGCGATGCCGACAGGAAGGCAGCCGAGGGCCGTGCCAACCGAATCGCTGCGCAGGCCCGTTCGGCTGGCGCCGACTTCGCGGCATTGGCGCGATCCAACTCCGATGATCCCGTGTCCAAGGCCAACGGCGGCAGCTTGGGCATGATGTCCAAGGGTACGATGCCGGGCGCATTCGACGACGCCGTGTTCGCGATGCGTGCCGGTGAGGTGCGCGGCCCGGTGAGGATCGGCAATGACTGGCACATCCTCAAGGTGAATGAGATCAAGCCGGGCGTGCAGCGTTCGTTCGAGGACGTGCGCCCGGAACTGGAGCGTGCGCAGCAGGAAGGTTCGCAGGAGCGCGCGTTCAACGACATGATCGGCAAGCTGGTGGACGAGTTGCTGAAGTCGCCGAATTCGTTGGGGCCTGCGGCCAGGGCGATGGGGCTGGTCGTGCAGACCACGCCTGCGTTCACTCGCGCTGGGGGGGCGGGCATCGCCAGCGAACAGAAGGTGCTGAGAGCGGCGTTTTCAGACCAGTTGATCCAGGATGGAACCGCGAGTGATCCGATCGAACTGGGACCGAACAAGTCTGTCCTGATCCGGGTTTTCGACCACCAGCAGGAACGCCCGCTGCTCTTGGCACAGGCGCGTGATGCCGTGATCGCAGCAATCCGCGCCGACCGCCAGCGCCGGGCAGCGGCTGCGGCAGCCGATGCGCTGCTCGCGGCTGCGCAGGCCAAGGGCCTGGAAGCCGCCGCGGCCGAAGCGAAGCTGCCGATGGGTGGGCTGGAGGGGATGCAGCGCGGCATGCCGATTCCTTCGCAACAGGCGGCGGACGTGCTGTTCAACCAGCCGCGCCCTGAACAGGACCGCCCGCGGATCGGCAAGGCGATGGTCTCCGGCCAATACATGGTGTTTGCCATTCGTGCCGTGCACGATGGAGATATCAGCCAGGCCACGGCACAGGATCGCGCGTCCATACGCCAGCAGATGTCGCAGGCAAACGGCATGCGTGCACGCGAAGCGTTCACCCGCGCCCTGCGCGCCCGCTACCAGATCAAGGTGGCGGAAGACCGGCTGTAAGGCCGCGTGCGGGTCTGGATGTGAAAACGCCCGGCATGCCCGGGCGTTTTCGTGTCGAGCATTCGCGAAGGATCAGTCGATCCCGCTCATGCCCATGATGTTGTAGCCGGCATCGACATAGGTGACTTCACCGGTGATGCCATTGGCGAGGTCGGAGCAGAGGAAGGCGGCGGCATTGCCGACGTCCTCGATGGTGACCACGCGGCGTAGCGGTGCGGCGGCTTCGAACTGGCTGAGCATCTTGCGGAAGTTGGCGACACCGCTGGCGGCGAGGGTGCGGATCGGACCGGCCGATATGGCATTCACGCGGGTACCTTCCGGGCCGAGGGCCATCGCCATGTAACGCACGGTGGCTTCCAGCGAGGCCTTCGCCACGCCCATCGTGTTGTAGTTGGCCAGGGCGCGTTCGGCACCGAGGTAGGACAGGGTCAGGATGCTGCCATTGCGGCCTTTCATCAGCGGGCGCGCGGCCTTGCCCAGCGCGGCCAGCGAGTAGGCGCTGATGTCGTGGGCGATGTGGTAGCGCTCGCGGTTGATCCCATCGAGGAAATCGCCTTCGATGGCCTCGCGCGGCGCGAACGCGATGCAGTGGACGAGGATGTCGAAGCCCTCGCTCCAATGCGTGCCGAGTTCGGCGAAGCAGGCGTCGATCTGGCCGTCATCGGCCACATCCAACGGAAGCACGATCCTGCTGCCGTATTCGGCGGCGGCGTCTTCGACCCGCGACTTCAATTTTTCGTTCTGGTAGGTCAACGCCAGTTCGGCGCCTTCGCGATGGAAGGCGTCGGCAATGCCGGTGGCGATCGAACGCTGGCTGGCGATGCCGGTGACCAGCGCACGCTTGCCTTGCAGGAATCCCATGGTGTCTCCTTGGAGTGGACGCGTGATCGCGCCTTGGGCGAGTAGGCTAGTTTGCCGTGTCGGGCTGGCTGCGGCCAGTGCGGGTTCAGGCGGGTTCAGGCGCGGAACGCGTCCTTCCACGCACGCAGGGTTGCGAACACGGCGGTCGCATCCGCCAGTGGCTGCCCTGCGTGGCGCTCGGCCGCGGCATGCACTGCAGCCGCCTCACAGCGCAGGAAGGGATTGCAGGCGAGTTCCTCGCCGAGATGCGACGGCAGGCTGGGTTGGCCATTTCCACGCAGGGCTCGCACGTGCTGCACGCGCGTGCGCAGTGCCGTGTTGTGCGGATCGACGCTGAGCGCGAAGGCGGCGTTGGACGCGGTGTACTCGTGGGCGCAGCAGACCCGCGTGTCGGCGGCAAGCGCGGCCAGTCGCGACAACGAGGCGTGCATCTGCGGCGCAGTGCCCTCGAACAGTCGCCCGCAGCCGAGGCTGAACAGGGTATCGCCGCAGAACAGCAGGCCTTCGCCGTGGTAGGCCACGTGGCTGCGGGTGTGGCCGGGCACGCCAATGACGTCGAACTGCCAAGGTCCAACGGCAAGCCTGTCGCCATCTGCAACGCGGTGGGTGGCATGGGCGATGCGCGGATCCTGCGGGGCATGCACGGGGACATCCGGCCATCGCGCCAGCAAGGCAGGAAGGCCGCCGATATGGTCGTCGTGATGATGCGTGATCAGGATCGCGTGCGGCGATGGGCCATCGGATAATTCGGCCAGCACCGGCGTGGCATCGCCGGGATCCACGATCAACGCACGCCCGGCCGGATCGCGCAGCAGCCAGATGTAGTTGTCGTCGAAGGCGGGCAGGGCGAGCAGGTCCAACGTCTGGTGCGCCGTGATGGGTTCTGGGCCGCAATCTTCGCATTGCCCGCGTGCTTGGGTCATGCGCCGGGTTCGGTCGTGACGTCATCGAATCTTTCCAGCAGAATCCACGGATGCGATCCGTCCTTCGACGTCCACCCGATCCGGTTGCAGCGGAAGCCTGGTTCTCGGGGCCGGCCGGTCGGGCGCTGTTGGCAAGTGAAGCGCCCAGCGTGCGGGCGGCCCTGCAGCAATTCCCGCGCCAGCGGTGCTTGTGGCTGGGTCCGTCCGCGGTGGAATTGCCGGAGGACGGGATGCAGCCGCCGCTGCGCCTGCATCCGGTTGCTGAAGGACGGCTGGGCGGCGACCTGTGTTGCACTTTGCCATTGCCGCTGGCCAGCGAGTGCTGTGCGCAGGTCGTCGTGCAGCATGCCTGCGAGGTGGTGGACGATCCCGCTTTCTTGCTCGACGAATGTGCGCGGGTGCTGATCCCCGGCGGCTGGCTGTGGCTGTTCGCCTGCAATCCTCTCGCTCCTTGGCGATTGCACTGGAGTGGCCACGGCCTGCGGGGACGGGAGCCAACGACCTGGCGTCGCTGGTTGCGTGCCGGTGGCTTGGTGCCGGAGCCCGTCTCTCTGGGGTTGGGGCCGGGATGGCGAGGGGGCGTCGCCATGCCACCACGGCGTGGCGTCGGATTGCGCCCAGCGTTCCTGCTGCGTAGCGAGAAACGCAGCCTGCCGTTGACCCCGGTGCGCAGGCCGCGGCCCATTGGCCTGCATGCGGGCACCCCGGCATGACCGGGCATGCGCGCAAGCAGGTGGATATCCACACCGATGGTGCCTGCCTTGGCAACCCGGGGCCGGGTGGATGGGCGGCGCTGTTGCGTTGGGGCGGGCATGAACGTGAGCTTGCAGACGGGGAAACACTGACCACCAACAACCGGATGGAACTGATGGCGACGATCGCCGCGCTGGAGGTCCTGCGCGAAGCCTGCGACGTGGTCCTGACCACGGACTCGCAGTACGTGCGGCAGGGCATCACCGAGTGGCTGGACGCTTGGGTACGTCGTGGATGGAAGACCTCGGGCGGGGCTGCTGTCAAGAACAGGGATCTCTGGGAACGGCTGGCGCTGGCAGAACGTCGGCACACCGTCGAGTGGCGATGGGTCAAGGGCCACTCGGGCAACCCGGACAATGAACGCGTCGACCTGCTGGCGCGCACGCAGGCACAACGCTACCGGGAATTGGCAGGCTGATGCGACAGATCGTACTGGACACCGAAACCACCGGGCTGGAGTGGAAATCCGGCAATCGCGTCGTGGAAATCGGCTGCGTGGAGTTGCTCGAGCGCCGCCGCAGCGGGCGCATCTTCCATCGCTACCTCAACCCGGATCGGGACATGGAGCCTCGGGCGCAGGAAATCACCGGGCTGACCCGCGAGTTCCTGTCCGACAAGCCGCGCTTCGCTGAAGTTGCGAATGAATTCCTGACGTTCATTACGGGAGCGGAACTGATCATCCACAATGCGGCCTTCGACATCGGGTTCCTCGATGCCGAGCTGGCGCGCCTGGACGGCATGGGGCGGATCGGCGACCGCTGCAGCGTCGAGGACACGGTGCTGCTGGCGCGCCAGCGTTTTCCTGGCCAACACAACACCCTGAATGCCCTGTGCAAGCGGCTCGGAGTGGACAACTCGCAACGGCAGTTGCACGGCGCCCTGTTGGACGCACAGATCCTTGTCGACGTCTACATCGCCCTGACCTCCGGGCAGGGCGAGATCGGGTTTGCCGACGAGTCGGCTCCTGTCGGGACCACTGCGGGCACTTGGACAGGTCTTCCCGCCAGTGTCGGTAGCGCAGCGTTGCGTCCCAGGGTGCTGGTGTCGGAGGACGAGGTCGCCGCGCACGTTGCGAGGCTTGCGCAATTGCAGGGCAAGGCTGGGCGCTGCTTGTGGCTGGAGTCCGAAGCCGCCGAAACGAGCCAAGACGGGAAGGCGCCGGCGCGTCTCGAGGAGGGATGATCGGGCCGCGGTCGCAAGCCGAATTGCGGATCTTCAGTGGCGGCGGACGAGGATGGCGGTGACGTTGTCAGAGCCACCACCATCGAGCGCCGCGGCGATCAGGCTGTCGACGCATTCTTGGGCGCTGCATTCGACGTGGTTCAGCACCTGCGCGATCTGGCTGTCATCCACTTCCTCGGTCAGGCCGTCGCTGCACAGCAGCAACTGCATGCCGGGGCGCAGCTCGCCACTCAGGGTTTCGACGTTGAGCTGCTCGGGGGCCGTGACCCCCAGGGCCTGGGTCACGACGTTGCGATGGGGATGGCTGCGTGCCTGCGCGGGACTGATCGCACCCTGCGCGATCAACTCTTGCACGTAGCTGTGGTCCTGGGACAGTTGGGTCAGGGCCCCGTCGCGCCACAGGTAGACCCGGCTATCGCCCACCCAGGCCACTTCAAAACGGCCCTGGGCGATCTGCATGGCGACGATGGTGGTTCCCATCGGCAAGCTGTCACCGCGACGCTTGGAACAGCGAATGATTTCTTCATCCGCGATCCGGATTGCTTCGGCCAGGTGTTTGCCGGCCCCGATCTCGCGCACGATGGCTTCGCGGGCCATTGCGCTGGCCACCTCGCCATAGGCGTGCCCGCCCATGCCATCGGCCACCAGCCACAGGCCCAGATCAGCGTCACCGTAATAGGTGTCTTCGTTCAGCTCGCGCCGCAGGCCGACATGCGTCAGGTGTCCGAATTCGATCATGCGGTCGGCGTGGGGTCAGGTGTCTTAAGAATTGCAACGCAATTGATCGGGAAAACCGGACGCGATGGCAGGTAATGCCGTGCGACGAAGGCGCGTGATGATCGCACTGTCGCGTGGATTTTCGCAGTCCCTTCACATGCAAAGCGTGACGACGTGCTTTGATGCGTGACTTCTGGCAGGGGTGTTGCGGGACACGCAAAACGCCCCACGAGGGGGCAAGCCATTCGTGCTGCGGTCGGGATAGACGCGGGCCATCCTTGGCCCGCGCCCTGCGGGCAGCCTGCGGCTGTCCGGGTTCGCTCCAAGCGAACCCGTCG
>NZ_JADZDS010000048.1 GCF_020850895.1 Thermomonas sp.
CTTCTCCAGATAGCTGTTGATTCGGCCGCCCGGGTTATGCGCGCCGGGGGTGAGGAAGACGCCGGCGGCGAGCCGCTGGCGCGCTTCGTTCGGATTCATCAGCAGGTTTGCCACCCGATGGCAGAGGCGATCACCCGGTGCCACCGCGCGGCGGCCGAACGGGAACACCAGCGGCCACAGCAGCCAGCCCAAGGGCTTGATCGGGAAGTTGCGCAGCGCCTGCGACAACGCCAATTCAATTTCATACGCGCTGTTGTGGAAGGCCCAGGCCAGCAGCGGCTTGTCGGCCTCAGGGCAGCCTTCGTCGTGGTGGCGCTTGAGCACCGCGCCCATCATGTACAGATGGCTGAGCACATCGCCCAGCCGCCCCGACAGCGATTCCTTGAACTTCAGCCGACCGCCCAGCGCGCCCAGCGAAATATCGGTGAGCAGGGCGAGGTTGGCGGCGTAGCGATTGAGCTTGCGGAAGAACTTCTTCGTGTAGGCATCGCCGGCCACCGACTGCAGGCGCGCGCCGGTCAGGCCGAACCACAGTGAGCGCACCGCGTTGGAAATCGCGCCGCCGATGTGCGGATAGAGCGCGGCATCCAGTGCGTCGAGACCGGCCTTGGCATCGGGATCCTGCGCCGCCCGCATTTCCTTGAGGATATACGGATGGCAGAGGATCGAGCCCTGGCCGAAGATCAGCAGGCTGCGGGTCATGATGTTGGCGCCTTCCACCGTGATGGCAATCGGTGCCGCCTGCCAGGAGCGCCCGGCGAAGTTGTGCGGGCCCAAGATAATCCCCTTGCCGCCGATCACGTCCATCACGTCCTTGCTGATCTCGCGCGCGGCGGTGGTGCAGTGGTATTTGGCAATCGCCGAGGGCACCGAGGGCACATCGCCGCGATCCACCGCCGCCGCCGTCGCCTGCGACAGCGCACTGATCGCATAGGCCTTGCCGCCGATCCGCGCCAGCGCTTCCTCCACGCCTTCAAAGCGCCCCACCGACAAGCCGAACTGCTTGCGGATGCGCGCATAGGCGCCGGTGACCACCGCGCCCGACTTGGCCCCGCCGCTGGCGGTCGAGGGCAGGGTGATCGAACGCCCGACCGCCAGGCATTCGTTGAGCATGTTCCAGCCCTTGCCGGCCATGTCGAGGCCGCCGATCAGCTGGCTCAGCGGAATGAACACCTCCTTGCCGTGGATCGGGCCGTTCTGGAACGGCGAGTTCAGCGGGAAGTGGCGACGACCGACTTCGACCCCGGGCGTGTCCGCCGGCAGCAGGGCGAGGGTGATCCCGATGTCGCGGACATCGCCCAGCAAGCCGTCCGGGTCATACATGCGGAAGGCGAGGCCAATCAGGCTCGCCACCGGCGCCAAGGTGATGTAGCGCTTGTCGAAGGTGAGCTTGAGGCCCAGCACGTTCGCGCCGTTCCACTGGCCCTTGCAGACGATGCCGAAATCGGGGATGGAGGTGGCGTCGGAGCCGGCGAAGGGCCCGGTCAGGCCGAAGCAGGGCACGTCCTGGCCGCAGGCCAGCCGCGGCAGGTAGTAGTCCTTCTGCTCCTGGGTGCCGTAGCGGTGGATCAACTCACCGGGGCCGAGCGAATTGGGGACACCCACCGTGGCGCTGGCCACCGAACTGATCGAGGCGACCTTCTGGATCACCTTGTGATGGGCCAGCGCGGAGAAGCCGAGCCCGCCGTATTCCTTCGGAATGATCATGCCGAAGAAGCGCTGCTTCTTCATGTAATCCCACACTTCCGGCGACAGATCGGCGCGGACGTGGGTGATGTCCCAGTCGTCGATCATCGTGCACAGCGTTTCCACCGGGCCATCGAGGAAAGCCTGCTCTTCGGCCGACAGCTGCGGCTTGGGGTGGCCGAGCAGCTTGCGCCAGTCCGGCTTGCCCGAGAACAGATCGCCCTCGAAGCCGACCGAGCCGGTTTCCAGCGCGATCCGCTCGGTCTGCGACAGCGGCGGCAGCGCCTTGCGCAGGAACTTCAGCGCCGGCGCGGAGAGCAGCGGCTTGCGGATGGCCGGGATCAGCAGGGGGATCGCAATGAGGGCGACGCAGGTCGCCACGATCCAGCTGGCCAACCGGCTGTCTCCCAACAGCCAGCAGGCCGCCAGCAGGGTGGCGCACAGCGCGGCCCAGATCGCCAAGCGCAGGCGGTGGTAAGCGGCAAAGGCCGATGCCGCCAGCACGGCGAGGATCGGCAGGGAGGCACTCAGGATCGGGTTCATGTCAGGGTTCCGAGGTGGCTTCGGGCCGCGGGGCTGCGTTTGCGTGACGCTGCACCCGCCACTACCATACTTTCTAGTATGTGATTCCAGTGCGAACTATCTATCGCACTCCGGTTGAGTAAACGCTCAGACATACTATTTGACGAGCTGCCGTATGGATTCGAACCCACGATGACCGACACCGCAACCCGCAACCCGCGCCTGAACGTGGACGACTGGACCCGGGAGGCCCTCGACCAGATCGCTGAGTCCGGGGTCTCGGCCGTGGCCGTCGAACCACTGGCGCGTCGCCTCGGGGTGACCAAGGGCAGCTTCTACTGGCACTTTCCGTCCCGCGATGCCCTGCTGCAGGCCGCGCTGGAACGTTGGGAGCGCGACGAGCAGGCTGCCTACGGCGCACTGGCCTCGATCACCGATGCCGGCGAGCGCCTGCGCACCCTGTTCAACCTGATCCGTTTCCACACCAAGACCCACATCATCTATTCCGAACTGCTCAAGGCGGCCGAGCATCCGGCGATCCGCGCCGTGCTCGACAACGTGCTGGAGCGGCGTGTCGGTTTCCTGTTCGCCTCGTTCCGCCAGGCCGGCCTGAACGAGCGTGATGCACTGCGGCGGGCGCGGATGACTTACGCGGTGTACGTTGGCTTCCTGCAGCTGGAGTTGCCCAAGTTCCGCCAGCGCGAGCAGAGCGAAGATTTTGCCGCCTACATCGACCACATCATGACGACGCTGATCCCGCGCAGTTGAACCGCTTGCGCGTCGCGTCCAATCCAAGTCCACATAAACGTCCACATCCAGCGCCCGTTCGGGCGGAGGCAAGCAGCATGTCCGTTGTATCCGAGTCCAAACCGACCGTCACCGGCACGCCAACCACGCTCGCAGCGTTGCGCGATTGGGTGGCCGAGGTCGCCGCACTGACCCGCCCCGACGCCATCAACTGGTGCGACGGCAGCGATGCGGAAAGCGCCGCACTCAACGCGCGGATGCTGGCCGACGGCACCCTCATCGAACTCAATCAGGACACCCATCCAGGCTGCACCCTGCATCGCTCCAATCCCGAAGACGTGGCGCGGGTCGAGCACCTGACCTTCATCTGCACGCCCGAGCGCGACGACGCCGGCCCCAACAATCACTGGATGGCGCCAAACGAGGCGCACGCCAAGATCGACGCGCTGTTCGACGGCTGCATGCGCGGACGCACGCTGTACGTCGTTCCCTATTGCATGGGCCCCATTGATTCCCCGCTGGCGCGCTGCGGCGTGGAGATCACCGACTCGCCCTACGTGGTCGCCAACATGCGGATCATGACCCGCATGGGCGCGCCGGCGCTGGCGCGGATCGAGCGTGAGGGAAGCTTCGTCAAGGGCCTGCACTCGACCGGCGAACTGGACCCGAACCGCCGCTTCATCATGCACTTCCCCGAGGAGTTGACGATCAAGTCCTACGGCTCGGGCTATGGCGGCAATGCCCTGCTCGGCAAGAAGTGCCACGCCCTGCGCATCGCCTCGTATCAGGCGCGCACGGAAGGCTGGCTGGCCGAACACATGCTGATCCTCGGCGTCGAGAATCCGCAGGGCGTCACCCGCTACATCGCAGCAGCGTTCCCGTCGGCCTGCGGCA
Source organism: Thermomonas sp. (assembly GCF_020850895.1). GTDB lineage: Bacteria > Pseudomonadota > Gammaproteobacteria > Xanthomonadales > Xanthomonadaceae > Thermomonas. Next base: position 3,850 of record NZ_JADZDS010000048.1, read on the forward strand.
AGACCAACCTCGCCATGCTGATCCCGCCGGAAGGCTACCTGCAGGCCGGCTGGAAGATCTGGACCGTGGGTGATGACATCTGCTGGATGCGTCCCGGCGCCGATGGCCAGCTCTACGCGATCAATCCCGAGGCGGGTTTCTTCGGCGTTGCGCCGGGCACCTCGAAGAAATCGAACCCGAACGCGCTGGCCACGATCCAGTCCAACACCATCTTCACCAACGTCGGCCTGACCGCCGACAACCAGCCCTGGTGGGAAGGCATCGACAACGGCCAGGCGCCGGTCACCGACTGGCAGGGCCAGCCCTTTGATCCGGCCGTGCGTCCCGCCGCGCATCCCAATTCGCGCTTCACCGTCAGCGCGCGCCAGTGCCCGAGCTACTCGCCGATGACCGAAGACCCGCAAGGGGTGCCGATCAGCGCGATTGTCTTCGGTGGCCGCCGCGCCTCGCTGGTGCCGTTGGTGTTCGAAGCGCGCGACTGGACCCACGGGGTCCTCATCGGCGCATCGATGGGTTCGGAAACCACCGCCGCAGCCACCGGCGCGGTCGGCGTGCTGCGCCGTGACCCGATGGCGATGAAGCCGTTCTGCGGCTACAACTTCGCCGACTACTTCGGCCATTGGCTGTCGTTCGACCAGCCCGGCGCGAAGTTGCCGAAAATCTTCCACGTCAACTGGTTCCGCAAGGGCGATGACGGCAGGTTCCTGTGGCCGGGCTTCGGCGACAACCTGCGCGTGCTGGAGTGGATGCTGGCGCGGGTGGAAGGCAAGGCCGGGGTGGTCGACA
>NZ_JADZDS010000049.1 GCF_020850895.1 Thermomonas sp.
GGATGGTGCAGCGCGAATAGCGACCGATATCGGCATCCAGCGCCACGCAGCGGATCGGTGGCGCATGGGTTCCACGCATGCATAGCCGATGTGGATCCAGCTGCTCGGTCAGGGCGGAGGGCACTCCCCCCAGGGTGATTTCGTCCGATTCCATCCAGTGGAAGGCGACCCGGTACTGGGTGCAACAGGCGCCACAGGTCAGGCAGGGATGCATTGGCGTCGCGAACGATCAGGGTGGATGGTGGGGCAGGCTGACGATACCTGCGCTTGCAAGGGCTGCCCGGAAGGAACGCCCCCGAAGACACTGTGGTCGGGACTGCGGCAGGCCATAATGATGCCATGGACACTTGCAATATCGCCGCGGCATTGCCGCGCTTGGCCTGTGAAAGCCCGGATCGGATCGCGATCCGCTGCCCGGGACGCGGCGGCCACTACTCAGAGGCGCTGAGTTACGCGCAGCTCGACGCACGCAGCGATGCGATCGCGAAAGGCCTGCGTGCGCGGGGCGTGGAGCGCGGCAGCCGTTGCGTGGTGATGGTGCGGCCGACGCCGGAGTTTTTCCTGGCGATGTTTGCGCTGTTCAAGCTTGGTGCGGTGCCGGTGTTGATCGATCCGGGCATCGACAGGCGTGCGCTCAAGCAATGCCTGGCGCAGGCGCAGCCTTCCGCGTTCATCGGTATTCCGCGTGCGCTCTTGGCCAAGGCGGTGCTGGGCTGGGCGCCATCGGCGCGGCTGCGGATCAGCACCGGTGGCGCTGTGTTTCTGGCCGATGCCACGCTGGCCCAGATCGAGGCATCGGGTGCGGGAGCCGAGGCGCAGTTGGCCGCGACTGCACCGGACGACGAGGCAGCGATCCTGTTCACCAGCGGCAGCACCGGCGTGCCCAAGGGCGTGGTCTATCGGCATCGCCATTTCATCGCCCAGACCGAGATGCTACGCAATGCGTTCGGCATCGAAGCCGGCGGCGTGGATTTCCCCACCTTCCCGCCGTTTGCCCTGTTCGATCCGGCGTTGGGCCTGACCAGCATCATCCCGGACATGGACCCCACCCGACCGGCGCGGGCCAATCCGCGCAAGCTGCATGCGGCGATTGCGCGGTTCAAGGTCGACCAGCTGTTCGGATCTCCGGCGCTGATGCAGGTGCTGGCCGAATTCGGCGAGTCGATGCCAACCCTGCGCCGCGTCACCAGTGCCGGTGCGCCGGTACCACCAAGGATCGTGCAGCGGATGCTGGAACTGCTGCCGCCGGAGGCGACCTTCTGGACGCCCTATGGGGCGACCGAATGCCTACCGGTGGCGGTCATCGACGGCCGCGAGCTGCTGGAACTGCGCGTGCGCACCGAAGCCGGGGCCGGCACCTGCGTCGGACGACCTGTGGCAGGCAACACGGTGCGCATCATCGCCATCGATGACAACGCCATTGCCGAATGGGCCGACGGGCTGCTGCTGGCGCAGGGCGAGGTGGGCGAGATCACGGTGGCCGGGCCCACCGCAACCGATGCCTACTTCAACCGCGAGGACCAGACCGCGCTGGCCAAGATCCGTGAAATCCTGCCCGACGGCAGTCAGCGGATCGTGCACCGGATGGGCGACCTGGGCTGGTTCGATGCGGACGGAAGGCTGTGGTTCTGCGGACGCAAGTCGCAGCGGGTGGATGTGGATGCGCTGACCACGCTGTGCACCGAGCAGGTCGAGCCGGTGTTCAACACCCACCCGGCCCTGGTGCGCAGTGCACTGGTCGGGATCGGACCGCGCGGCGCCCAGACCGCGGTGTTGTGCTTCGAGCTCAAGTCTGGCAGTGGCGTCGATCCGAAGGAAGTGGCTGACGAATTGCGCCACATCGCCGACGGGTTCGTGCACACCGCCAAGATCGATGGCTTCCTTCACTACCCGAAGCCGTTCCCGGTGGACATTCGCCACAACGCCAAGATCGGTCGCGAGCTGCTGGCGGCGTGGGCGGCTCGGCGAACGCCCATGCCGGGTGGCTGAGGACGCGGATGCAATGAAGGTCCTGGTCACCGGCGGCGGCGGATTTCTCGGACAGGCTTTGTGCCGGATGCTGCACGCCCACGGGCACGCGGTGGCGAGCGTCAGCCGCAGTCGCCACGCGGCACTGGATGCGATCGACGTGCCGCAGATGCAGGCCGACCTCGCCGACCCCGCTGCAACGCTGCGTGCGTTCGATGGCGGTTTCGACGCGGTGTTGCATAACGCCGCCAAGGCCGGCGTGTGGGGGCGTTATGAGGAGTTCCATGCCGCCAATGTCATCGGCACCGAAAACGTGCTGGCGGCGAGCCGCGCGCACGGCATTCCGAAACTGGTCTACACCTCGACCCCCAGCGTCACCCACCGTGCTACCCGGCCGGTCGAGGGGGCAGGTGCCGCCGAGGTGCCGTATGGCGAGCCGTTCAAGTCCCACTACGCAACGACCAAGGCAATCGCCGAACGCGCGGTATTGGCCGCAAATACCGACGTGCTTGCCACCGTCGCCCTGCGCCCGCGCCTGATCTGGGGGCCGGGTGACACCCAGATCTTGCCGCGACTGGTGGCGCGTGCACGCAGCGGGCGGGTGCGGCTGGTCGGCACTGGCGACAATCGCGTCGACACCACCTTCATCGACAATGCCGCGCAGGCCCACGTCGATGCGCTGGAGCACCTGCATGCCCGTGCCGCATGCGCGGGCAAGGCCTACTTCATCAGCAATGGCGAGCCGTGGCCGCTGCGCGACGTGCTCAACGCCTTGCTGCGCGCCGCCGACGCACCCGAGGTGCGCAAGTCCATCCCGTTTGGGCTGGCTTACGCAATCGGGGCGGCTTGCGAAGCCCTGTGGACACTGCTCCCGTTGCGCGATGATCCGCCGTTGACGCGCTTCCTGGCCGAGCA
>NZ_JADZDS010000050.1 GCF_020850895.1 Thermomonas sp.
CCACGAGGGGGCAAGCCATTCGTGCTGCGGTCGGGATAGACGCGGGCCATCCTTGGCCCGCGCCCTGCGGGCAGCCTGCGGCTGTCCGGGTTCGCTCCAAGCGAACCCGTCGAACCCTGCGAGGGTGCGCCTCCGTCACGTCTCCGCCAGACACGCAAAACGCCCCTTGCGGGGCGTCTGCATGTCTGGCGGAGAGGGAGGGATTCGAACCCTCGGTAGGCTATAAACCTACGCCTGATTTCGAGTCAGGTACATTCAACCGCTCTGCCACCTCTCCGGAAGTGGGGCGTGAATCATACGGGGCTGGGCGTGGGCGGGCAAGGCTATACACTGTCTGCCCCAGAAACAGGATGGTCTGACCCATGTCGGAAATCAAGGTTCCGGTGTCCTTCGGCGAGCTGTTGGACAAGATTGCAATCCTCCAGATCAAGTCCGAGCGCATGTCTGATCCGGCCAAGTTGGCCAATGTGCACAATGAGTTGGTCGCACTGGAGGCCACTTGGGAAGCGCATCCGGCGTCGCAGCAGGACATCGTTGCGCTGCGAACTGCGCTGAAGGATGTCAACGAGCGGCTGTGGGTGATCGAGGATGACATCCGCCTGAAGGAAAGGGCGCAGGTGTTCGATGGGGAATTCGTCCGCCTGGCGCGTTCGGTCTACTTCGAGAATGACACCCGGGCGCGGGTCAAGAAAGAGATCAATCTGGCGCTGGGCTCGGCCTATGTCGAAGAAAAGTCCTATCAGGACTATGGCAGCGGCGAGGGCGCCTGAATCCGTGCAGCCAATGGGTCAGGCCAAAGTCGATCGGTAGCGCTCGAAGGCAGCGATCGCATCATCGACCTGGATCAGGTCCATCACGCCTTCATTCTCGATCTTGGTCCCCCATTTGAGGTCATTCGCAGGCTTGCCGAGGTAGCGGCGTGCGGCGTCGTCATAGCGGTTCACGCAGAAGCGACGATCGGAATAGGGGCCACTGCGATCCGGGTTGCTGGCGGCGTGCAGGCCAAGCACATGCGTTCCGACCGCGTTTGCAATGTGCATTGGCCCCGAGTCGGGCGCCATCAGCAGGTCGGCACGTTCCAGCAGTGCCGGCAGTTGCTGCAGGCTGTCCTTGCCGATCAGGTCGAGCACGCCAACGTGGGTGCGAAGGGCGGCGAGGATGGCATCGCCGGTGGCCCGTTCAAGCGCGCTGCGGCCCCCGCACAGGACCACGCGCCAGCCTTGGGCAAGGGCATGGTCAACCAGCGCTGCTTGCCGTTCGGCCCGCCAGTTGCGGCGGGCGTGGCTGGAGCAGGGGGACACCAGCAGCGTGCGGCGTCCATCATCGTCCCACTGGGCGCGTGCCCAGTTGCGTGCTTCTCCGGTGATCGGCATGTTCCATGTGACTTCGGCGCGGATCAGGCCGAGGGGCTCGCAAAAGCTGCCAATGGCGTCGAGGACGTGGATGCCGGGGCGGTCCGGGATGCGTTCGTTGATGACCAGCCCGTGTCCGTCCTTGCTGCGCGCACGGTCATAACCGATACGTCGCCCGGCGCGGATGAATGCCGACAGCAGGTTGGCGCGAGCCGACACCTGCAATTGCAGCAACACGTCGAAGCGGGTGTCCAGCGTCTTGCGCAACATACGCATGCCGGCCAGTCCGGAACGCTTGTCGTATTCGACGAAGTGCACTCCTCGTACCCCTTCGAGCAGGCGATGCTCGGCCTTGCCGATCACCCAGGTGGGGGTGAGGTCCGGCCAGGCGCAGCGCAGGGTGTGCAGCAGTGGTAAGACGTGGGTGACATCCCCCAGGGCAGACAGGCGAAGCAGGCAGATCGACGGGGGATCGCAGGCAACTGGCATGGGGATTGCTACACTCGCAAGTATGGCCAATGTCGACGTCAACGAGCATCTGACGCCGTTCCATGACACGCATGGGTACGGTGCGATTCTGTTCGATCGCACCCAGGTCCGCCAGCCTGATCCGGCATGGTTCGATCCGGCACACTGGGGCACGGCTGCAGCGCCAGTTTCAGGCGGCGGGCGTGGCGGCGCGTGGTATCTGGATTTCGGCCAAGGAGACGCATTCCTTCGCCACTACCTTCGGGGCGGGCTGGTTGCCAGGTTCAATCGGGATCGCCACTTTTGGCGCGGGGTTCCCTACGTGCGCAGCTTCGAGGAGTTCCGCATGCTGCGCCAATTGCGTGCGAAAAAGCTGCCAGTGCCGATGCCGTTTGCAGCATGGTATCGCCGCGAAGGCCTGCAGTACCGCGCGGCAATCCTGATGCAGCGCTTGCCCGGGGTGCGCTCCTTGGCGGAGTTGTCATCGGGGGAAGTCGTGCCTTGGGAGACGGTTGGTCAACTCGTCGCGCGGTTCCACCGCGCCGGAGTGGATCACGCCGACCTCAATGCACACAACTTGCTGTTCGATGCCCACTGGCATGGCTGGATGGTCGATTTCGATCGGGCCCGGGTTCGCATCCTTGCCACCGGCTGGCGAGACGCCAATCTGCTGCGCTTGCGGCGTTCACTGCGCAAGCTGCGGGGTGCGCGCTCAGTCGCTGAGGTGGATGCGAACTTCGAGCGATTGCGCGCAGGCTACGAGGCGGCTTGGGAAAAGGGGTACTGATCGCGCGTTGCGGGGTGCCTCACGGTCCCGCCCGTGCATGCAGGACAGGTGGCGAGGCATCCAAAGGCGGCGGCCCCGCCGGCTGGCCTCGGCGCCCGCATCAGTCGATACCGTTGCTGCCTTCCGGCCCTGGCGGGGTTTTCGACCTAGCGTCGCGAGGGGCCGACGGGGCCACCATGGGATGTCCGGCGTCCCATCTGGTGCTCGCGCATCACGCAGGCACAAGCGGTTGGTTCGCGCGGATTGGTGCGTTGCAGGGGCGCTAGTCTACATGGTCATCGAACGATGCTGAAGACGGGCGGGCGGAAACGCGCCTCTTCCATGGCGGGTGACCACGATCCTGGGTGGGCCAAGTGGCGGGATAGACGCGGACCATCCCTGGCCCTCGCCCTGCGGGCAGCCTGCGGCTGTCCTGGCTGTCCTGGCTGTCCTGATTCGCTCCAGGCAGCCTGTGGCTGTCCTGCCGATCAGTCGAACCCTGCGGGGGTTTTCCTCCGCCATCGTCCCTCAGACATGAAAAACGCCCCACGAGGGGGCGAATCGATCGAGTCGGGAGTCGGGGGGATAGACGCGGGCCATCCCTGGCCCGCGCCCTGCGGGCAGCCTGCGGCTGTCCTGATTCGCTCCAAGCGAATCAGTCGAACCCCGCGGGAGTTTTCCTCCGCCATCGTCCCCCAGACATGAAAACGCCCCACGAGGGGGCGATTTTCATATCTGGCGGAGAGAGGGGGATTCGAACCCCCGAGGCGGGGTTTAGCCGCCTACACACTTTCCAGGCGTGCTCCTTCAACCACTCGGACACCTCTCCGGATGTAACCCACCCCGTTTGGCCTTGCGTGCCATGACGCCCATGGCGAAGCCACTGTTTCGAGTGGCCACGGGCCAAGCTGACTCATGGACTGCCGTCCGGGAGGGCGAATTCTAGCGGGCGGGCGGGGTTGGCACAACGTCGGGAGGCGTCGGGGCGTTGCGCGTGCCACAATGCGGCATGTCCTATCTCGTGCTCGCCCGCAAGTGGCGCCCGCGGCGTTTTTCCGAACTGGTCGGTCAGGAGCACGTCGTGCGTGCGCTGACCAATGCGCTGGAAACCGGGCGTGTGCACCATGCCCTGCTGTTCACCGGTACCCGGGGGGTGGGCAAGACCACGATTGCGCGCATCTTCGCAAAATCGCTGAACTGCGAGCGTGGCGTCGGTGCCGATCCCTGCGGTGAGTGTGAAACCTGCAAGGCGATCGATGCCGGTCGTTACATCGACCTGCTGGAAATCGACGCGGCATCCAATACCGGCGTCGAGAACGTGCGTGACCTGATCGACAACGCCCAGTACATGCCGTCGCGCGGGCGCTACAAGGTCTACCTCATCGACGAAGTGCACATGCTGTCGAAGCCGGCCTTCAACGCATTGCTGAAGACGCTGGAGGAGCCTCCGGAGCACGTCAAGTTCCTGTTCGCCACCACTGATCCCGAGAAGTTGCTGGTGACGGTGCTCAGCCGCTGCTTGCAGTTCAACCTCAAACGGCTGGACGAAGCACAGATCCGAGGCCAGCTGACGAAGATCCTCGCCGCCGAAGCCATCAAAGCAGAGGGCGATGCGATCGCTCAGCTGGCACGCGCGGCCGATGGCAGTTTGCGGGATGGGCTGTCCTTGCTGGACCAAGCGATTGCCTACAGCGGTGGAAAGCTGGATGGCGCGGTGGTGGCAACGATGCTGGGCACGGTCGATCGGACCCGCATCCATGCACTGTTGGAGGCGCTGGCCGCAGGGAATGGCAGGGGACTGCTCGATGAAGTGGCCCAACTCGCGGAGTTTTCACCGGATTGGGCCGGGATCCTCGATGCCTTGGCCTCGGCGCTGCATCGGATCCAGGTCAGGCAGCTGGTGCCGGACGTAACGATCGAAGCCGATGGGTTCGAGGTCGCAACGCTTGCGGTAGGCATGCGTCCGGAGCTGGTGCAACTTTGGTACCAGATGGCCCTCAATGGTCGCCGCGATCTGAGCTTTGCGCCCAGTCCGCGCAGCGGCTTCGAGATGACCCTGTTGCGGATGTTGGCGTTCCGTCCTGACGCAACTGAGCACACGCATGCTGTGCAGGTGCCAACGGCAGCGCAGGGTCGCATTCCGACGACCACTGCCAGCCGTGCTGCACCGTCACCACGGGTGGCAGCAGCGGCGGAAACACAGCGGGTCGTGCCTCCGCCCGCACGGCTGGATGCGCCAGAGCCGGCGGCATCAGTCAAGGCCGTTGCACCGCATCCGGCGCCGGCACCCGTCACGATGGCCGCGCAAATCGTCACCGATGGCGAGCATTGGCTACAGATCGTGGACGAGTGCGGTTTGCGAGGGCCGGCCCGGCTGCTCGCGGAGAACGCAGCGTTCGCTTCCCATCGCGATGGCGTCCTGCGCCTGAATCTGACCCAGGAACAGATGCATCTGAAGTCGCCAAGCCTGGTGCTGCAACTCACGGATGCGGTATCGCGGACGTTGGGCGGCGCCGTGCAGGTCCGTTTTGAAGTCAGTGGCGCGCGTGGCGAGACCGCCAGCGTGCGCAACGAACGGGCCCAGGATGCGCGCCAGGCCGAAGCCGATCGCGGATTTTCCGAGGATCCGGCGATCCAGACGCTGGTGCGCAACCATGGCGCCAGCCTTGTTCCTGGCTCGATCCGGCCACTCGACGCCCCGCGTGGCGACTGAAACAACGTAACCAGGATTTGAACCAGGATTGGGGCTCAAGGACATGCGTGGAAATATCGCCCAGTTGATGCAACAGGCGCAGAAGATGCAGGAAGACGTGCAGCGTGCGCAGGAGGAAGTGGCGGGTCTGGAAGCCACCGGCAGTGCAGGTGGCGGCATGGTCAGCGTGACCGTTGGCGGTCGCATGGATTGCCGGCGCGTGCGGATTGATCCTGCTGCACTGGCCGATCCGGAGATGGCCGAGGACCTGATCGCCGCGGCGTTCAACGATGCCGTCAACAAGATCACCGCGGCAACCCAGGAAAAAATGTCGGCCGCGACTGCCGGAATGCAGCTGCCGCCGGGATTGAAATTGCCGGGGCTTTTTTGATGCGGATGATGTGGCGTCTTGCCGCCACATCCGCTTCACGGGCAAAAACGTGGTTTTTGCCTTGAACGCCGCGCGCCTCAGGCACGCGGCGTGCGCATGTCCATGTGCGCGAAAATGCGGGGGCGGATGTCCCCGTTGCGTGGTTCTCGCGGTGATGGGTGATTTGAAAAGGCGTGGCCTGCACATTGCTCTCGCAGGATGGGTGATGACGGATTCATGACTGCCTCTTTGCTCGAACAACTGATCGAAGCGCTGCGGGTGCTGCCAGGCGTCGGTCAGAAATCCGCCCAACGCATGGCCTACCACTTGCTGGAGCGCCAGCGCGAAGGTGGCCTGCGCTTGGCCGGCGCGTTGCGGCAGGCGATGGAGCATATCCGCCATTGCGAGCGGTGCCGTGATTTCAGCGAAACCGAGCGGTGTGCGGTGTGTGCAAGCATGTCGCGTGATGCAACGCTGTTATGCGTCGTCGAGACGCCTGCGGATCGCTTGGCGATCGAGCAGGCGACCGGCTACCGAGGCCTGTACTTCGTGTTGCAGGGACGGCTCAGTCCGCTCGATGGCATTGGGCCGGACGAACTTGGGCTCGACCAACTCGCCCGGCGGCTGGAGGAAGGCGAGGTGCGCGAGTTGATCGTCGCCACCAACCCCACCGTGGAGGGCGAGGCGACCGCGCATTACCTCGCGCAGATCGCGCGTTCGCGCAGCGTGCATCCCAGTCGGCTTGCACACGGTGTGCCGCTGGGCGGCGAACTGGAATACGTGGATCGCGGCACCCTGTCGCATGCATTCGGCAGTCGCTTGGAGATCCGGGAGTAATCGACCCGGTGGGCTTGCCGACGGCAGGCCCACGTCGACATCGGTAAGCTTCCTGCCTGTCCCGTCGGAGCTTCGAGGCGCCTGCCCATGACCATCTTCCACGCCATCATCGATCGCAAGATTCCCGCCGACATCGTCTATGAAGACGAGCGCCTGATCGCGTTCCGCGACATTGCGCCGCAGGCGCCGGTGCACGTGCTGTTCGTGCCGAAGCAGGATTTCGCCACCTTGAACGACGTGCCGGAGGACGCCGCGATCGTGATCGGCCGGCTGGCGACCGCGGCGGCACGCTACGCCAAGGCACAGGGGTTTGCCGAGAGCGGCTACCGGATCGTGATGAATTGCAACGGTGATGGCGGGCAGACCGTATTCCAGATCCATTTGCATTTGCTGGGCGGTGCGCCGCTGGGGCATTTCGGGACGCCGTGAGGCCAGTGGCATCGGCGGCGCGATGACTGGCGTGTGCAGTCATGCTGCGGGACGTGCCGCGCGACCTGCGGTCTCGACAGCCAGCCTCTCTCACGGACGGTGCCGGCGAAGATCGCGTTGCAAAGCCTGCAACTGCGCAGACGTGGGCGCGGGCATCCCGTAGCGCGCTTGTTCGAAACGCCGAGCCAGTGCCGGGAGTGGGGCGCCGGCGGAGGGCGGGTCGCGGGCCACGCGCCTCGCCCAAGCCAGGGCCGGTTCATGCGGCGCCCGCCCACGCTCGAGGCTGCGATAGCGGCGCTCCAGCGCATGCCACGCACGCAGCAGTGGATCACGCTCGCGCTCGCCGCGTGCGGTCAGCCAGGCCATCCAGCTCATCGCGACCAAGGTGGCGAAGGCAAACAGCAGGATCAGCGTGCGGGTGCCGCCATGCAGGCCCAGGGATTCGAGCAGGTTGCGCTGGCGCGATGCGTTGAAGCCGAGCAGCATGTCGTTCCAGCCGCGCCGCAGCCAGTCGCTGGCATTGAAGATCGGGGCCAGGTCGACAAACGCACCGTAGCGCCCTGGCTGCCGGTCGGCGATGGTGTCGTAGATGCGTTCTGGCGCCACCGCAGCGGTCGGATCAAAGCGGACCCAGCCGCGTTGCGGCAGCCAGAGTTCCGCCCATGCGTGTGCATCCGAACGACGGATCAGCCAATAGTCGCCGATCGGGTTGCGGTAGGCGCCGGCGTAGCCGGTGACCACGCGTGCCGGAATCCCGGCTGCGCGCATCAGCACCACGAATGCAGAACTGAAATGTTCGCAATAGCCCTGCTTGCGGTCGAACAGGAAATCATCGACTTCGTCGTGCCCAGGCAGGGGCACATTCAGGGTGTAGGCGAAGTCACGCCGGATCATGGCCATCGCGCGCTGGGCAATGGCGAGATCGGCCGTGCCTCTTGCATCGTAACCGGCTTCTTGCCGCCACCTTCGGCCCATTGCCAGCGTGCGCGGGTTGAAGTCCAGCGGCAATGCCAGGGCGCGCCTGCGCAACCAAGGTGCCAACTGTGGTTCGAACGCCTGTGCTGGCACCGATCTCATCAGCCAGCGTGAGATGTTGAACTGGGCCTGTTCGGTCATCGGTACGCGGTCGAGCCCCAGGTGCGCACCCTGTGGCAATTGCGTTGGCACATCGAGTGCGACCAGCAGGCGATCTTCGGTGGGTTCCAGTTCGAGTCGGTAAGTCCAGCCCGTTCCCGCCGACTGCACAGGCGCCGGAGGGAAGATTTCCAGCGTGCGCGCCGGCTTCCAACTGTGGCCATCGAAATCCCACAGCACCGGCCCCCGCCAGTACATCTGCTCGGGCTTGGGCGGCGGGCCGAAGAATTGCACGCGCGCCGCGGGGCTGTCGTCCAGCAGCATGTCGGACATCCCGCCTGGGGTCATCGAATCGGACAGGCCCGGCGTGCCGGCAGTGCGTTGCGGCAAGCCCCACAAGGGCGTTGGCAGGCGCGGGAACAGCCAGAACACCGCCAACGCCAACGGCAGGCCCAGCGAGAACAGCCGCAGCACGCCGGCCACCGATGCAAAGGTGGGCAGCCCGGATGGACGCGCGTCCTCGATCCTGCTTTCATCGGCGGCCAGTCGCTGCAGGGCCAGTAGCGCCAGCATCACCGCCGTCAGCGACAGCAGCAAGCTGGTGGGGGCCTGGTCGAGCAGGAAGGTGGCGAACGGGGCAAACAGCGCGAAGCCGATGAGGCTGCGGCCGTCGCGCAGGCTCACGGTTTCCGCCGGCTTGATCGCGATCATCAATGCGAGCAGGGCCGAGGCGGTGTCGCGACCAACGCCCGGCAGGTTGAAGGCCACCGCGACCATGCCGCCCAGCAACAAGACGATGCGAACGCCGCCCGGCAGCGGCTTTCGCCACGACGCGGCCAGCACCAGCACGGCCATGGCTGCGATGCCGATGCCCAAGGTCGGTGGCAATTGCAGCAGTAGCGGCAGCAGGCAGGCGGCGGCCGCCAGTCTTACCTGCAGGCGGCCGGCGCGGGTGAGTGGCGGTGATGGCTTGACCTCAGCCATTGCGCACGCCTTCGCCCGGCAGCAGCGCCAAGGCGCGCAGGCATTGGTGGCGGTGCGGGGCGCCCTGGCCGAGTGGCAGGCCTTCGCTGCCCGGCAAGCGCAGGGCATAGCGCTGGCCGCTGCGTTCGGCGTCATCGACCCAGCCGGCGAGGCGGCGGATGCGGTGTTCGTAGGGCAGGCCGGCGGTGTCGTCCCAGTCCAGTTTCATCTCGCCGCCACGCGATTGCTCATTGTCGCGCACCAGCAGGCTGCCGCGTCGCGCCGACGGCTTCCACGCCACCGAGCGTGGTGCATCGCCGGGGCGGTAATCACGCAGGTGGTGGAGATCGTCGCCGGCCCGCGCCGCCCGCGGTGGCGCATTGCCACCGCTGGGCGCAGGCGGCGGTGGCGCATTGGTTTCCGCGACCGGATAGACGAGCACCGACTGTGCCGGCCACGCATACGCCCAGGCGCGTGCCAAGCCGAGCGGTTGCACCGTGCTGAATTCGAGGCGTGGCAATGCCAGCAAGCCGCGCCGTGTCGTAGGCAGGCGCAGTTCGACCGCGCTGCCGCGCGCGTCCAGTGCGGTGAAGGTGGCGCGATCGGCGCAGGCCACGCGCAGGCCGCGACGGCTGCGTGCATCACGTGTTTCCAGCGCGATGCGCAGTGCAAGATCGTCGCCGGCGGCCACCGGTTCGGCCGCCACCGCCGCAATGCGGACGCCGGACAGTTGCAGGTGCGCGGCGATCAGGCTGGCCTGCGCGGTGCCGGCGATCAGCAAGCCCAGCAGCAGCGCCGGATTGTTGTTGAAGTTGAGCGCGCCCAACATCATGGTTCCCAGCAACAGGCCGAAGAACAAGCCAGTGGCGGTGGGCAGCACGTAGATGCGGTGCCGGTCGATGACCACCGGCAAGGGCTCCGGCGCGCGTGGCCTCGCCCAGCGCAGGAACCGCGTGCGCAGGTTGGCGATCATGGCGCTGTCGCGGGCATCGACCGCGGGTACATCAGTCCACCGCCACCGCGTGCAGGATGGCTTGCGCGAGATGGGCCGTGGTTGCGTCGGCATCGGCGACCAGGCGGTGTTCGGCGATGGCAGGGAACAGTGCCTGCACGTCATCGGGCAGGACGTGGTCGCGCCCGAGCAACAGGGCACGCGCCCGCGCCGCGCGCAGCAGCGCAAGGCCGGCGCGCGGCGACAGCCCGACCCGCAGGCCCGGATGCTTGCGGCTGCGCGCGACCAAGGCCTGGATGTAGTCGAGCAGTGCCTCGCTGGCGTGCACGCCGAGGACGGCCTCGCGCAGGGCGAGGATGCGCGGTGCATCCAGCAACGGGATGGCCTGCGCGATCAAGCTGCGGCGGTCGGCGCCGGCCAGCAGCTCGCGCTCGGCCTGTGCGTCCGGATAGCCCAGAGTCAGCCGCAGCAGGAAGCGATCCAATTGGGAATCCGGCAACGGATAGGTACCGGAGAGATCGGTCGGGTTCTGGGTGGCGATGACGAGGAACGGGTCGGGGAGTGCCCGGGTCTGGCCGTCGATGCTGACCTGGTGTTCGGCCATCGCCTCCAGCAGGGCGCTTTGCGTGCGCGGCGGCGCGCGGTTGATCTCGTCGGCCAGCAGCACATGGGTGAACACCGGGCCGGGGTGGAACTCGAAGCGGTGGGTCTGTGCCTCGTACACCGAGACGCCGAGGATGTCGGACGGCAGCAGGTCGGAGGTGAACTGCACGCGGGCGAAGCCCAGCCCCAGCGTGGCGGCCATCGCCCGCGCCAGCGTGGTCTTGCCAAGGCCGGGCAGGTCCTCGATCAGCAGGTGGCCGTCGGCGAGCAGGGCGACGAAGGCCATCCGTACTTGCTGCTGTTTGCCCAGCACCAGCGCATCGACCTGCGCCAGCGCGGCATGCAGGGAATCCATCAGGCCATCGGATAGGATCGCTATCGGTGCGGGGCTGCTTGCCATGGGTTCGTGCATCCATTCCGAGGTTTTCGCCGAGTGTAGCGATGTCAATGGAGTTGCGGGACGAGGCCGGCCTGCGCCGCGCGAGGACGTTGTTCCTGGGCGCGTGGCTGCTGCTGTGCGCGTTGAAGCTGGCGCTGGCCGTGCGCCTGCCGCTGTTCGTCGACGAAGCCTTCTACTGGCTGGAAGGCCAACACCTTGCGCTGGCCTATTCCGACCTGCCGGGGCTGACCGCGTGGTTGGCGCGGCTCGGCGTGTCCGTCGGCGGCAACCACGCGCTGGCGCTGCGCCTGCCGTTCCTGATGATCGGCGCGTTGCTGCCGTGGCTGATGGTGCGGATGACGGCGCGCGAGTTCGATGCGCGCACGGGCTGGCAGGCGGGGCTGCTGCTGATGCTGTTGCCGCTGGCGGGCACCTTGGGAGTGCTGGCTCTGCCGGACGTGCCGCTGCTGCTGGCCAGCTTGCTGTGCCTGGATGCCGGCGCGCGCGCGCTGCGTGAGGTGGATGCGAGCGTGGCGGCGGAACTGGCACTGGGGTTGGTGATCGGCGGGCTGACCCACTATCGCTTCGCGGCGGTGGTCGCTGTCGGGCTGATGGCGCTGCTGGCGTTGCACGAAGGCCGGGCCGCGCTGCGTCGTCCGCTGCTGTGGCTCGCGATTGCCCTCGGCGCACTGGCATGGCTGCCGCTGCTGCTGTGGAACCTCGACAACGCCGACGCCGGCCTGCGCTTTCAACTGGTCGACCGTCACCCGTGGTCGTTCGGCTGGCATGGCATCAGCCTTGGCCTGATGCAACTGCTGCCGGCGACGCCGGTGTTGCTGGTGGCCTTCGTGCAGGCGGGCAAGCGCGGTTTGCGTGATGCCAGCCCGCAGGCACGCTGGCTGGCGCTGTGTGGCGTGTTGCTGATTCTTGCGTTCCTCGCGCTCGGATTCTTCGCCGACCGGCGCCGGGTCAGTTTCCATTGGACCTTGCCCGGCTTCGTGGCGCTGACGCCGCTGCTGCCGGCGGTGCTGGCGGGCTGGGCGCGTGGTTGGCGCGCCACCGCATGGGCCACGGTGTCGATGGGGCTTGCCGCAGCGCTGGGCTACCTGGTGCTGGCGGCGTCACCGGCGGGCCGGATTTGGGCAGCGCGACACGGGCAATATCCGGCCAATTTCGCCGGCTGGGATGCCTTGGATGCCGCCGTGCGAGCGCGCCTGGAGGCAATGCCGCCGGGCACCCGCATCCTCGCGGGGGATTTCAAGATCGCTGCCGAATTGGGCTTCGCCCGCGACGATGCCGACATCCTCGTGCTCGATCATCCGCTCAATCGCAAGCACGGTCGTGCGCCGCAGTTGGCACTTTGGGGCCTGCGCTTCGATGGCCGGATGCCGGACAGCGGTGCGTCGCTGCTGCTGGTTGCCAGTCCATCGCACGCCGGTTTCCCGGATGCGCAAAGCGCCATCGATGACCTGTGTCGGCAGCTGGGCCCCTTGCCGGCGCCGCAGGTGCTGGACGTGGATGGCGGTGGCAAGCGCTTTGTGTTGTACGAAATCACCCGGGTGCAGCCGCAGCCGCGTTGCGCGGGCGACTGATCGATTGGCTAGGGCAAGCGGAATCCGGCCTGTCGCAGCAGGCGGGCGGTCGCGATCAGTGGCAATCCGACCAGCGCGGTCGGGTCGCGGTTGTCGATCGCATCGAACAGGCTGATGCCGAGGCCTTCGGATTTGAAGCTGCCGGCGCAGTCGAACGGCTGCTCGGCGTCGACATAGCGGGCGATCTCGGCGGGTGTCAGCGTGCGGAAGCGCACCTTGGTCAAGTCGATGGCGGCGAATCGGCGGCCGTCAGGATGGGCCAGGCACAGCGCGGTGTGGAAGCGCACAACGCCGCCGGACATCGCGCGCAATTGGGCGATGGCCTTGGAGCGGTTGCCGGGCTTGCCGAGCGCCTGCCCGCCCACGTCCGCAACCTGATCCGAGCCCAGCGCCCAGCCATCGCCCTGCAGTCGCGCCGCGACCGCCTGCGCTTTCGCGCGTGCCAAGCGGATCGCCAGTGCCCGCGGCGTCTCGCCGGGACGCGCGGTTTCATCAACCTCGGGGCGTTCGATGTCGAACGGCAAGCCGAGCCGCGCCAACAGCTCGCGTCGATAGCGCGAGGTCGAGGCCAGCACCAAGCCGGGCATGCTCACGCGAGGCTGCCGCGGGCGCGTTCGATCTGCTGCAATTGCGTCTCGATCTGCACGCGCGCTGCATCCAGCGAGCCGCGCACCTCGTCCAGTTGCTCGAGGCTGGCGCTGTTCGCGTTCTCCTGCAGCCACAGTCGCTGTCGCAGCAATTCCTGCATGGCCTGCCGCACCGGGTTTTCGTGGTCGCCGACGATCGCCTCGATTTCACTGCGCGCGGCGCGCAATTGCACTTCCAGTGCATCGGCGGCATCCAGCAGGCCGCGCACGACCTGCTGGCGACGGCGGTCGCGCCGCATCCGCGCGGCCTGCCACAGGGCAAGGGCGATCAGGAACAGGACGATCAGGAAAATGACGATACGCATGCAGCGAGTCTGCGCGAGAGTGGCGGGCATCGCAAACCTGTCACGCGTCCACGCGGCCAGGCAGAGCATGGTTTGACGAAACCGCGATTTTTCAATACAATGAGCGGCTTATGTCTGGATCGCGCGCCAATGGTGTCCCCGAGGTTGTGGATGCGTGGCGCATGGTCGAGGCGCGCCGGTCCTTCGAGGGGCGGGTCGCCCTGACCGCGCTGGAGCGATTGCTCGGCAGCCTGCATGACGGCGAAGGTGAAGTCCGGTTCACGCTGGACTTCGGCACCGACGCGCTGCGCCTGCCGTATGTCGATCTGCGGATCGAGGCGGACCTGCCGCTGCAATGCCAGCGCAGCCTGCGTCGCTTCCTGCTGCCGGTGCGGTTGCAGCAGCGGCTGGGCCTGATCCGCGAGGAGCATGCCGAGGCGGCACTGCCGCCCGACTGCGAGCCCTTGCTGGTCGCCGCGGACGGGAATCTGCGGCCGTTGGAGCTGGTCGAGGATGAGTTGATTCTGGCGTTGCCGGTGGTGCCGGTGGCGCCGGATACCGAGGCGATCGATCGCGATTTCGCGCCGACTGCCGAGGAGTCTGCCAGGCACGGGTCGTTCGCGGCCCTTGCCGGGTGGAAGAAGGAAAGCTGAAGGATTAGTGCGATAATCGCATCCCCGCGTTGTTTCGAATTTTGTTTGGAGTTGCCCGATGGCCGTCCAGAAGTCCCGCGTTTCCCCCTCCCGCCGTGGCATGCGCCGCATGCACGACGCCTTGTCGAGCAAGCAGCTTGCCACTGATCCTGCCAGCGGCGAGACCCATGTCCGCCACCATGTCACCGAAGGCGGTTTCTACCGCGGCAAGCAGGTGGTCGCGCCCAAGACCAAGGT
This sequence comes from Thermomonas sp., assembly GCF_020850895.1. GTDB lineage: Bacteria > Pseudomonadota > Gammaproteobacteria > Xanthomonadales > Xanthomonadaceae > Thermomonas. The sequence continues at coordinate 14,299 of NZ_JADZDS010000050.1, forward strand.
CGTCGACGAGGATTGATCTCCGCTTGCGCGGGGCATCACGTTGCTTTTTGCTTTCGCCCCGGCCGCGCCTGATGGTGCGGCCGGTCGCGTTTTCGAGTTTGCTGGCTTGGTGCTGTCGGCTGCCCCGCGCAGCTGGCCGGTTGCATATCCGCTACCCTGAGCCGCTATCCAGGGAGTCCGTGCGCGCATGAGTCAGTCCGAACACCGCATCTATGCCCGCATCGCCGGCACCGGCAGCTGCCTGCCCGAACGGGTGGTGAGCAACGAGGAGTTGGCCCAGCGGGTCGACACCAGCGACGAGTGGATCCGCACCCGCACCGGCATCCGCCAGCGCCACGTGGCCGGCGAAGGCGAGACCACCAGCGAACTCGCTTACCGCGCTGCGCTGCGTGCGCTCGAAGCCGCAGGCACCGATCCGTCCGAGCTGGACCTGATCGTCCTCGGCACCACCACGCCCGACCTGATCTTCCCCTCGTCCGCCTGCATCGTCCAGCACAAACTGGGCGCTCAGGGTTGCATGGCCTTCGACGTGAATGCGGCCTGCTCCGGCTTCATCTATGCGCTGACCATCGCCGACAAGTTCATCCGCAGCGGCGCAGCGAAGACCGCGCTGGTGATGGGTGCCGAAACCCTGACCCGGATGCTGGACTGGAACGACCGCGGCACCTGCGTGCTGTTCGGCGACGGTGCCGGCGCGGTGGTGCTCAAGGCCGACACCGAGACCGGCATCCTCAGCACCCATATGCACGCCGATGGCAGCAAGAAGGACTTGCTGTGGAATCCGGTGGGCGTCTCGGTCGGCTTCAAGCCGGAGGAAGAGAACGCCGGCGTACGCGTTCTGATGACCGGCAACGAAGTGTTCAAGCATGCGGTCAAGGCGCTGGACGCGGTGGTCGATGAGGCGCTGGAATCGAACGGTCTGGAGCGCAGTGCGCTGGATTGGCTGGTGCCGCACCAGGCCAACCTGCGCATCATCGAGGCGACCGCCAAGCGGCTGGCGATGCCGATGGAACGGGTGATCGTCACCGTCGATCGTCACGGCAACACATCTTCGGGTTCGGTGCCGCTGGCGCTGGACGAGGCGGTGCGTTCGGGGTGCATCGAGCGTGGGCAATTGCTGCTGCTGGAAGCCTTCGGCGGCGGCTTCACCTGGGGCTCGGCGCTGCTGCGCTACTGACCGCGGCGGAGCGCACGCACGCGTGCGCGGACTGGCTTTCGATACCTCCCATGAAACAGGAACACGCCGTCATCCGCATGGACGTGCTGGGCCGCAAGGCCTGGCTCAAGGTCTATGTCGAAGACGAGCGTCGTTTCAAGCTCGGCGTGCTCGATCTCGCCGCACGGGTGCTGGGTGTGCGCGCGCTGCGGCCGCCACCGCATTGGGGCGGGGCACGGGCCTGTGCGACAGAGCACAAGCGGCTGCAGGAATTGGCTGCATGCGGAGCGCGGGTGCCGGAGGTGCTCGGCGTCGGCCCGAATGCACTGTTGATCGGTGATATCGGCACGACCTTGAAGTCACGCTTGCACGAAACCGATGCCGCAGGCCAGGCGCGCTTGATCGCACTGGCGGTGCAGGCGCTGGCGCAGGTCCATGCGCGTGGCGGCCACATCGGCCAGCCCTATGCGCGCAACCTGACCGTGACCGACGAGGGCGGGATCGGCTTCCTCGACCTCGAGGAAGATCCGCGCGACAACATGACCCTGGAGCAGGCGCAGGTGCGCGACTGGCTGGTGTTCGCGGCCGGCACCTCGCGCTATTTCGAACATCCAGAGGTGGAATTCGCTGCCCTGCTCAGGCCGGTGTTGCAGGCTGCGCCGGAGCCGGTGCGGACTGAACTGGTGCGTTCGGTGCGCCGATTGCGCATCGTCGAGCGCATCGCCAGCCGCTTGGGCGAACGCGCACGCCGCATCGGCGGCGCCTTGGCCAGCCTGCGCATCGCACTGGACGCATGAGCGGACGCGGCTTCCCCATACGCGTCGGTACAGACGCGCGCAGGCAATAGTCCGTATCATTTCCGCCCCTGCGGCCGTCCTGTCGGCGTCCGCCTGATTCCGTGCAGCGAGCCCAGACCGCGTGAACGAACAAGCCGTATCCCCATCGCTGGCATTGGTGTTCCCGGGCCAGGGCTCGCAGTCGGTGGGCATGCTGGCCGATCTGTCGACCATGTATCCGGCGGTCAAGGCGACCTTCGCCGAAGCCTCCGATGGCGCGGGTGTCGACCTGTGGGCGCTGGCAGAGGCCGGGCCCGACGAGCTGCTCAATCGCACCGAATACACCCAGCCGGCGCTGCTGGCCGCCGGGATCGCGGTGTGGCGGCTGTGGCAGGCGCAGGGTGGCGTGACGCCGGCGATGCTGGCGGGGCACAGCTTGGGCGAATACACGGCGCTGGTGGCCGCCGGTGCGCTCTCGCTCAAGGATGGCGCGCACTTGGTGCGTATCCGTGGCCAGCTGATGCAGGACGCCGCACCCGCGGGCACCGGCGCGATGGCGGCGGTGTTGGGCGCGGACGAGGACCTGGTGGAACGGGTTTGCCTCGAGTCCTCGGGCTCCCAGGTGGTGGTACCGGCCAATTACAACTCGCCCGGGCAGATCGTGATCGGTGGCGATGCCGCGGCGGTGGATCGCGCCTTGGCGATGCTGGCGGAACAGGGCGTGCGCAAGGCGGTCAAATTGGCGGTCAGCGTGCCCTCGCACACGCCGCTGATGCGCGAAGCAGCGAACCGGCTGGGAGAGACGATGGCAGGCCTGCACTGGTCGCTGCCGGCGATTCCGGTCGTGCAGAACGTGGATGCCAAGGTGCACGCCAGCATCGATGCCATCCGCGACGCATTGGTGCGCCAGCTCTACCTGCCGGTGCAGTGGACGGCCTGCGTGCAGGCGCTCGCGGCGCGCGGCGTCACCCGGGTCGGTGAGTGCGGGCCGGGCAAGACCCTGATCGGCTTGGGCAAGCGTATCGACAAGGCGCTCGACCACCGCGCCCTGGGCGAGCCGGAGTCGCTTGCCGCGGCGCTTGCGGACTGGCGCTGAAATTTTTCGTGTTTCACCAGGATTGATCTGCGTCCAGGACGCGCAGGGGGAGTTGGCATGAGCGAACAATTGAAAGGTGAAATCGCGCTGGTCACGGGCGCATCGCGTGGCATTGGCGCGGCGATTGCCGATGCGCTGGCTGCGCGTGGCGCGACCGTGATCGGGACCGCGACCTCGGACGCGGGTGCGCAAGCGATCGGCGAGCGCATGGCGGCGGTCGGTGGCCACGGGCGTCGGCTCGATGTCAACGAGGCAGGCGCGATCGAAGCCTTGATCGATTCGGTGGCGAGCGAGTTCGGCGGCATCTCCATCCTCGTCAACAATGCCGGCATCACCCGCGACAACCTGCTGATGCGGATGAAGGACGAGGACTGGCAGGCCATCCTCGACACCAACCTGACCTCCGTCTACCGCGCGTCGAAGGCGGTGCTGCGCGGAATGATGAAGGCGCGCCGTGGGCGCATCGTCAACATCGCTTCGGTGATTGGTGTCACCGGCAATGCCGGGCAGGCCAACTACGCCGCGGCAAAGGCCGGCATCATCGCGTTCTCCAAATCGCTGGCCAAGGAGATCGGTTCGCGCGGGATCACCGTCAACGTGGTCGCGCCCGGCTTCATCGCTACCGACATGACCGCCGACTTGCCGGAAGCCGCGAAGGCGGCGATGCTGGCGCAGATCGCGCTGGGCCGCCTCGGCGAACCGGCGGACATCGCCCGTGCGGTGGCCTTCCTGGCCGGCCCGGATGCCGGCTACATCACCGGTGAAACCCTGCACGTCAACGGCGGCATGTACATGCCGTAAGCGGCGCGGATCGGCGACAACCGACGGCGGACGATCCAGCGCCACACCCGAGTTCCCCGGCCAGTGCTTGCAGCGGCCGGCTTTCACGTAAACTACCCACTTGACCCCACTCCGGGGGAGGAGCAGCCAGACATGAGCACCATTGAAGAGCGCGTCAAGAAGATCGTCATCGAACAACTGGGCGTCAAGGAAGAAGACGTCACCAACAGCGCGTCGTTCGTGGACGACCTGGGTGCGGACTCGCTGGACACCGTGGAACTGGTGATGGCGCTGGAAGAAGAGTTCGAGTGCGAGATCCCGGATGAGGATGCCGAGAAGATCACCTCGGTGCAGCAGGCGATCGACTATATCAAGGCCCACGTCAAGGCGTGAGTCGTGCGCGCCGGTCGTGTTCGCGGTCCGCGCTGCGCGGGTTGCGAGCCGGCTGGCATGAAACGCCGGCCCCGGTCGGTGCTTTCCCTCGGGCCGCGCGTGCGGCCCTTGGCGTTTTTGTTGCAGGCCGACCCTGCGGGTTGGCGGCTACGGATTCAGGGAATCGAGGATGAACGGACGGCGCGTCGTGGTTACCGGGATGGGCATCATCTCGCCATTGGGCAATGACCTGGCCAGCAACTGGGAGGCCATCTGCAACGGCCGTTCGGGGATTGGCGCAGTGGAAGGCTTCGATGCGTCCACCTATCCCACCCGGATTGCCGGCGAGATCCGCGACTTCGACATCACCCATTGGGTGGGTCCGAAGGACGCCAAGAAGATGGACCACTTCCTGCACTACGGCCTCGCTGCCTCGCTGATGGCGAAGGACGATGCCGGGCTGGAGGTGACCGAGGCCAATGCCGAGCGCATCGGTGCATTGATCGGCGCGGGCATCGGCGGGATCTGGGGCATCGAGGAAACCACGCTGAAGCTGCGCGAGGGCGGGGTACGCAAGATCAGCCCGTTCTACATCCCGTCCACCATCATCAACATGGTTCCGGGCCAGCTTTCGCTGATGACCGGGATCAAGGGCCCGACCTTCTCCGCGGTCTCGGCCTGCGCCACCGCCAACCATTCGATCGGCATGGCGATGCGGATGATCCAGTACGGTGACGCCGACGTGATGTTCGCCGGTGGTGCCGAGCGCGGCAGCTCGCCGACCGCGATGGGCGGCTTTTGCGCGATGAAGGCGATGAGCACGCGCAACGACGACCCGACCCGCGCCTCGCGGCCCTGGGATGCCGACCGCGATGGCTTCGTGCTCGGCGACGGCGCCGGCGTGCTGGTGCTGGAGGAATACGAACACGCCAAGGCGCGCGGCGCGCGCATCTATTGCGAGCTGGTGGGCTTCGGCGCTTCCTCGGATGCTTTCCACATGACCGCGCCCAGCGAAAACGGCGAAGGCCCGGCGCGCTGCATGGCGATGGCGCTGCGTGATGCGGGGGTGGCGGCCGAAGCCGTGGGCTATCTCAATGCCCACGGCACCAGCACCCCGCTGGGCGACCTCGCCGAGACCCACGCCATCCGCCGTGCCTTCGGGGTGCATGCGGATCGGCTGATGGTCAGCTCGACCAAATCGATGACCGGCCACCTGCTTGGCGCGGCCGGTGGGGTGGAGGCGATCTATTCGATCAAGGCGCTGGAAACCGGGGTCATTCCGCCGACCATCAACCTGGACTCCCCGGGCGAAGGCTGCGACCTCGACTACGTTCCGAATACCGCACGCGAGGCGAAGATCGACGTGGCGATGTCGAATGGCTTCGGCTTCGGCGGCACCAACGGTACCCTGGTGTTCAAGCGGGTTTGATGCGTCCTCTTGCTTGCGGGAGGATGGCTTGGTTTTTCCTGCTCCCTCCCGGAGAAGGTGCCCGAAGAGCCTGCCCCCGCGAAGGCGGGGGGCGGATGAGGGTGCAATGAAGCAGCAATGCCGCATGCACCGGTCGCCCGCCGCCGTGATCGGCCCGCCGCTCAAGCTGCGCATCCCGCTCCGATTCGCGGCCACGGGCCATCCCTGGCCCGCTCGAACCGACCACGGCGGCGGGCGACCTCGTAGCTTGCATCCCTTGCCCTGCGGGAGAAAGACTTCAAGCGGGAACCACTGGCAGCCATGACCCGAACCCGCGCCCTCTCCAGCGGTACTGACCTGCTCGACCTGCATCGGCTCGATCCGGTGCGCTATCCGGTGCTGCTGGAATCCAGCGCGACTGGCCCGCACGGACGCCATGACCTGCTGCTGGCGCATGCCGGAGACGGCTTTGCCCTGCATCGTGATGGCCTGGTGCGCACGCTGGCGGGCGAGGTCATCGAAGGGCGTTTCCTCGACGTGCTGGATGCGCAGTGGGCTGCTGCACGGGGTTCGTTCGAGGAAGATGACGAAGGCGTGTTCCAAGGCGGCTGGGCCTTGTTGCTGGGCTACGAGCTTGGCCAGCAGGTCGAGCCGATCCTGCGCTTGCCGCAGGCCGAAGGCCGCTTGCCGGTGGCAGTGGCGCTGCGCTGTCCGGCGGCTGTTCTGCGTGATCGAGGCGAGGGTGCGTGCTTCGCCGTTGCTGAACCCGGTGCAGACGCTTGGCTTGGGCACATCACCGACGACATTGCGCGTGCACAAGCCCTGCCGCCCTTGCCGCCATGGGCACCGCCCACGCACACCGACGAAGAGCCACCCCAGCGCTACCTCGACGGGGTCGTGCGGATACTCGACTACCTCGCTGCTGGCGATGTGTTTCAAGTCAACCTTTCACGCGGATGGCAGGCTGGGTTTGCCGGGGAATTGGACTCTGCGCTGCTGTTCCAGCGCCTGCGTGCGCACAACCCCGCGCCGTTCGCGGGGATCTTCCGGACAGCGACCGGCAGCGTGGTCAGCGCATCGCCGGAGCGGTTGCTTTCGATCCAGGCCGGCGTGGTGGAAACCCGCCCGATCGCCGGCACCCGGCCACGGTTCGCGGGCGATGACGATGCGGCGCGGATCCACGAATTGGTCGGCCATCCCAAGGAACGCGCCGAGCACGTGATGTTGATCGACCTGGAGCGCAACGACCTCGGCCGCGTATGTGCAGCGGGCAGCGTGCAGGTGGATGAATTGATGACGGTGGAGAGCTATGCCCACGTCCACCACATCGTCAGCAATGTGCGCGGCCGATTGTGCGTGGACACGACGCCAGGAGAAGTGATCGCCGCGGTGTTCCCCGGCGGCACCATTACCGGCTGCCCGAAAGTGCGCTGCATGCAGATCATCGCCGAGTTGGAGGGCGTGGGGCGTGGCGCCTATACCGGTGCGATGGGCTGGCTGGGGCATGATGGCGACATGGACCTGAATATCCTGATCCGCAGTGCCGAAGTGGAGGGGGCGATGCTGCGTTTCCGCACCGGCGCCGGCATCGTGATCGACTCGGATCCGTTGCGTGAATTGGACGAAACGCGGGCGAAGGCGCGTGGGATGCTGCGCGCATTGGGGGTCGAATGACGAGCGCATGGCTCGACCGGGAGCGCACACCATGGGATTCGACCCAGCCACGCGCCGGTAATCGCCGGGTGAGCCGACGCCCATGACGCCTGAAGTATTCATGGGGCGCGATCGCCTGGGTGCGGTGTCAAGCACCAACCGTGGCCTGAACTACGGCGACGGCCTGTTCGAGACGATGCGCGTGGATCACGGTTCGATCCCGTTGTGGCCGCGTCATCTCGCGCGGCTGCAGGTGGGTGCCGAACGCCTTGCCCTGCCGTTGCCGGATGTCGCGTTCCTCACCGCACGCATCCAAGAACACAGCGCAGGGCTTGATGCTGGCGTCATCAAACTGTTGGTCACGCGTGGCGACGGCGGCCGCGGCTATGCGCCGCCCGTAGATGTTGACCCGGTATGGGCATTGTCATTGCATCCACTCCCGCAAGCTGGTTCGACGGGCCTGCGCCTGCATGTCTGCGAAACCCGGCTGGCGCTGCAGCCGGCACTGGCCGGGATCAAGCACTGCAACCGGCTGGAACAGGTGCTGGCGCGGCTGGAAGTGCAGCGCGCAGACTGCGATGAAGGCCTGATGCGCAATATGGAGAGCCATCCCGTCTGCGCCACGTCCGCGAATCTGCTGGTCCATCGCGATGGCCGCTGGTGGACGCCGCCGGTGGAAACCTGCGGCGTGGCCGGCGTGTTGCGTGGCTGGCTGCTGGGACAAGGTCTTGTGGATGTTGCTGCGCTGTCGATGGAGGATCTCACCTCCGCCGATGCACTGGCCCTGTGCAATGCGGTGCGCGGTATCCTGCCGGTCTCGATGCTGGGCGGCCGCACATGGGCGGCGAGCCCGGCGATCCACGACCTTCAGGTGCAACTGGCGATGGCGTATCCGATGTTTTCCGTGGCGACGGTGGTGGCATGAAATTCCGCACGCTGCTGCTGGTGCTGGTCCTGGCTGCCGCCGTGGCTGCGGGCTGGGCATGGCAGCGCTACCACGCGTTTGCCGATGCGCCGATGGTTGGCGTTCGCGATGACACCAGCTTGCTGGTATCGCGTGGCGACAACCTCGGCAAACTGCTGCCGAAACTGCGCGAGCAGGGCATCACGACCGGGGATCGCCTGTTGTGGCAGGTGCTGGCGCGTGAGACCGGCGCGTCTGGGCGCATCCAGGTGGGCGAGTACGCGCTCAATGCGGCCACCACGCCGCGCGCGCTGCTGCTGGCAATGCGTGACGGCAAGGTGGTGCGGCGCAATTTCACCATCGTCGAAGGCTGGAACATCCGCGACCTGCGCGCTGCGCTCGGCAAGGTTGCGCTTCTTCGACAGACGCTCGCCGACATGGATGATGCCGCCTTGATGGAAGCATTGGGTCAGAAAGGCCAGTCGCCGGAAGGCCGCTTCCTGCCGGAAACCTATGCGTGGACGCGCGGCGATTCCGATCTCGACATCCTCAAGCGCGCCTACGCCGCCATGGACAAGGCGCTGGATGCGGCCTGGGCCGGGCGTGCCCCGGACCTGCCGCTGAAGAATCGGGTCGACGCCTTGATCCTCGCCTCGATCATCGAAAAGGAAACCGGCGTGGGCGACGAGCGCCCGCGAATCGCCGGGGTGTTCGTGCGTCGGCTGCGCATGGGCATGCGCCTGCAGACCGATCCGACCGTGATCTACGGCATGGGGTCGAGCTATGCCGGCAACCTGCGCCGCGTCGACCTCGACACCGATACGCCCTACAACACCTACACCCGCGATGGATTGCCGCCCACACCCATCGCGATGCCGGGCGAGGCGGCATTGCGCGCGGCCGTGCACCCTGCGCCGGGTGATGCCCTGTATTTCGTCGCGGTCGGTGACGGCAGCGGGCGCCATGTGTTCACCCACACGCTGGGTGAGCACAGCGCAGCGGTGCGCGAGTACATCCAGCGCAATCGTGCGCGGTTGCAGGGAGCGCAGACTGCTGGGGCGTCACCGAAATGACCTCGGCGCCAGCAACCCAGCCGCGTTTCCTGACCCTCGAAGGCGGCGAGGGCGCGGGCAAGAGCACGGTGCTGGCGGCCCTGCGCGATGCGTTGCTTGCAGACGGGGAGGACGTGGTGTGCACCCGCGAGCCGGGTGGCACGCCGCTGGCCGAGCGCATCCGCGAGTTGCTGCTGGCGCAAAGCAACGAAGTGATGGACCCACACACCGAATTGTTGCTGGTGTTTGCTGCGCGCGCGCAGCACGTGGCGCAGGTGATCCGGCCGGCGCTTGCACGCGGCGCTTGGGTGGTCTGCGACCGTTTCACCGATTCGAGCTTCGCTTACCAAGGCGCCGCACGCGGCCTGGACATGGCATTCATCGCCGAACTCGAACGCGGCGCGGTGGGCATCGTGCCGGGGTTGACCCTGTTGCTGGATCTGGACGTGGCCAGCGCACGCGAACGCACGCGTGGACGCGACCTGCTGGGCGATGCCGTGCCCGACCGCATCGAGAGCGAACGCGATGCGTTCTTCGAGCGCGTCCGCGAGGGGTTTCGCCTGCGTGCCGCAAGTGATCCGCGACGAATCCGCACGATCGACGCCGGACTGAGCGCAGGTCTGGTGGCCAGCGAGGCGGTTGCCATCCTGTCCCAATACCGGGAAGGGTTGGCATGAGCCTCTTGCCGAAGTTGGCGCCGTGGCTGCAGCGCGCATTCGAACAAGCCTCCTCAGCATTGGCGGCCGGCCACTTTGGCCATGCGGTCCTGATCACCGGGCCGCGGTTCATCGGCAAGCGTCTGCTGGCAGAAACGCTGGCACAGCGCGTGCTGTGTTCTGCGCCGCATGCCGCAGGATTGGCCTGCGGAACGTGCCGCAGCTGCAGGCTGTTCCAGGCGCGGGCACAGTTGGATTCTCCCGAACTTCGCCCGGAAGGACGCCTCGTGCACCCGTGGGGACGCAGCAGCCATCCGGACCTGAACCTGATCGGGCATGGTTGGAACGAGAAGGCGCGGCCACCGAAGATGCGGACGGAAATCGTGATCGAGCAGATTCGCGAGCTGTCGGAAAAACTGGTGCTGACCGCGCAACTCGGGGGCGCCCAAGTGGTGATCCTCGACCCAGCCGAAGCGGTCAACTGGGCTGCCTGGAATGCCGTGCTCAAGACCCTGGAGGAGCCCCAGCCGGGGCGTTATCTGTGGCTGCTGGCGGCAGACCCAGCCCGCCTGCCTGCGACCATCCGCAGCCGCTGCCAACGACTGGATGTGCGACCTCCTGGTCGCGACGAGTCCATCCATTGGCTTTGCCAGCATGGGCACGCCGCCGTGGATGCGGCCGATGCACTGGACGCTGCGCGCGGCAATCCCGGATTGGCGGCAGCGTGGCTGGAGGGCGATGGAATGGTATTGCGTCGCTCGGTCCGGGACGATGCGCAGGCGCTGGAGCGGGCCTGTGAGGCCGCCGATCTGGTGGCGCAGCGATGGACGGTGGATGGCCGTGCCGATGAACGCCTGTGGCATCTGGCAGAATTGGCCCGCCAGCGGATGGCGGACTTGACCGATCCGGCCACAGCCCGCACGCTGGTGGGGCGGTTCGACACGGCCAACCGCGCCCGTGATCTACTGCGGACGACGGTAAGGCCGGATCTTGTGGTACACGAGGCGCTGCTGGCGTGGCGCGGGATAACCGACAGGCGATGAAGGTGCGATGATGGTAGGAGCAACGGGCGGAGCGCGGCAGGGCATCCTGTCACTGGTGATCAAGGACAAGCCGGCGCTCTACAACGCCTACATGCCGTTCATCAAGAATGGCGGTGTATTCGTGCCGACCAACAAGCGCTACTTCCTCGGCGACGAGGTGTTCTTGCTGTTGACCCTCCCTGAATCTTCGGAGCGGCTTCCGGTGGCGGGCAAAGTCGTCTGGGTGACGCCGACCGGCTCGCAGGGGAACCGTGCTGCAGGCATCGGTATCCAGTTCGCTGACAGCTCAGATGGCGAGGCCGTGAGAAGCAAGATCGAAACCACCTTGGCCGGCACCCTCAACGCGGACCAGCCGACCCAGACGATGTGAGCCGGGGCCGCCGGCGCACGGCTGCGTGCGCAGCCCGTTGCAAGGCTTGCCTTCCGGGAGGCGCCCAGATAAGCATTGCCTTCAGGGCCGAATCAGTCAGGTGAAGGGGATTCGGGAGCCAGCCAGCGAGTGGCATCCATGCCGATGCGGGCGCAAAGTTCGCGAAAGACGTCCTCCCGCTCCTGACCATTCTCGGTGTTGAAGCGCAGAAAAAACGGCCGCTGGTCCATATCGAACGGTTCGCTGGCCTGGCCATGAAGAAAGGCCAGCATCGCGGCGAAATGGACCGCCACTTCGCCCTCACGGCGCAGTGCGCCTTCCAGCAAGGCCGCCACAACGGCGGGCGGATGAAATTCGGCCACCACGTCCAGCGTCTGAGTCAATCCACCGTAAAACCGCGCCTCCCTCAAGGCTTGCACGAGACCGATCTCACGCTGCCGATCGGAAGTCACTCCGGGCGCGTAATGCTCAATCGCGGCACGCACCGCAGGGTCCGAATGCTCGCCTGCCGCCGCCAGTGCCGCCCGGCTGCGCGGGGTGTCCAGTGCCGCCAGTGCCTCGACGTCGCGCCAGTCCTGAATGCCGCCGGCCAACAGCAGCTGTTCGATCTGCTCGCGCTCTTCGGGCGTGGCGGACCGGAGCAGTTCGAGTTCGTAGCCGATGCCGTCATGCCAGCGCTCGTAATTCATCTCCATGCTCCGGCAGAAGCGATCCAGCAACGCGGATCGCTTCGTCGGTGTTTCCGTCGTGCCGGTGGGGGCTGGCGAGTGATCCTTCGGGAGGCCCATGGTTCAGTTTGCTCCGCGGGTCATCGCGATTTCTTGGGTGGGTGATCAATGCGGCGGACCGTCGGGCAGCGGCTCGTCACCCGCCCACGCCTTCAGATCATAACTGGCCACGCGCCGGACGCTCAACCGCATTTCCGTGCAGTCCTGCGACCTGCCAAACCCGCGTACGAAATGCGGCTTGCCTTCCAGGAGGCGCCCACATAAGCATTGCCTCAAGGCCGAATGGGGCAGGATGCGGACTGGTAAAGCCGGTAGCATGGCCGGCATTGCAAGGCGATGAGAAAATCAATGCGCCAGCCCAAGCCACTGTCCCTCCCAATGAGAATCGGGATGCTGGTCGCGCTGCTGCTCTGGGCAGCGCTGGCCTTTTGGACGTTCAGCCTCGGTTTCAGCGCTTCTTACTTCAAGCACGATCTTCCTTCCCGCATGCCCCCGTTCCTGGCGGCCTTTGCTGGTGCCCTTGCCCTGCCATTGAGCGCCTACCATCAATGGCGTCGTGCCCGGAGCGGCGCATCCCGCATGGGCGCATGGCTGAGCCACTGTGCCTGCGCCGGGCTATGCGTGTTGCCGCTGGCCGGGACCGCGGCATTGCTTTCCCGACTGCCGGATCCATTTCATCTTTCTGGCGACGATGCGATGGGCGTCGGCATCGTGTTCCTGATTCTCGTCGCAACGGCCATCGTCTCGGCGTTTCTGCTGGGTGTCCTCATGCTTGCCACACATACGGACCCAACAGCCACCGGAAGAGAACGCAACTGAGCAGCCGGCAAGTTGGGCTACGCGCTCAGCGCAGGTGCTGGATCTTCGCCTGGACATGATCAACGCCGCCCGCGGACTGGCTCGACGCAGCAATGCCGCGGGCTTTGCCGCCTGGGTGGCGGATGCCGCCGAGTACACCGGCTTCCTCGTGGAAGTGGACGTCCTGCGCGCGTAAATGGCGGACGCAATTTTTCGTCATGCGCTCAGGTTAGATCGAAGCCTTGCGCCCGGCCTGCGTGCCGGTGGCAATGCTGTAGGTGATCGAACCCATCCACGACGCATTCAGGCTGCCGTTGTTACCCGCATGCTCGGACAGGAAGGTGGATTCGTCCTCGCCTTCCAGCCATCGTCGAAGGCGTGCGTTGGCTGCTGGCGCAGGGCATCGACGACAAGGCGCGTGTGGGCACCGTCGGCCATTCCTTTGGCGGCTATTCCGCGCTGCTCGGGCTGACCTTCCAGCCGGACCTGTTCAAGGTCGGCGTGGCCGGTTCGCTATCGGCCGGCCTCGGCTGGGCGATGCGCTGGTTGCTGGATGCCGGCGAGCAGGGCGACCTGCTGGATCGGTCGTTCAAGCACACCCTGCGGCGCCCGGTCAGCCTGCTGGTGGATCCGGAGTTTGCCTCGCTGGCCATGCGGCCTGCCCCTTGAAGCTGCGTTGTCAGGACCCGCGTGGTGGTGACGTCGAGGCATCGCCCGATGGATCGTCATCGATCACCACACGATTGCGGCCGCTTTGCTTGGCGCGATAGAGCGCTCGATCAGCTGCTGCGATGATTGCATCGGGCGCGTTTCCGGCAGCCGACCGTGCGACGCCAAAGGACGCGCTCAACTGCAAAGCCATGCCACCGATTTCCACCGGTGCTGCCGCGACTGCTGTACGCAATCGTTCGGCGGTTTCAATGGCGTGTTCGGCATCGATCATGGCCACGAATTCCTCGCCGCCCCAACGCGCCAGCAGATCGCCCTCGCGCAGACCCCGATGCAGGACATCCGCAACCGCCCGCAAGGCGGCATCGCCGGCGTCGTGGCCATGGGTGTCGTTGACCTGCTTGAAATGGTCGATATCGATCATCAGCATCGCAGCAGGATGCCGTCGTAGCCGTTTGGCGGCTTCCTCCAGAAAGCTTCGGCGGTTGTCGAGGCCCGTCAGTGCGTCAGTGCGTGATAGCAGGTCCAGCCTGCGGTTGGCTGTTTCCAGTTCCTTGGTGCGCTGATGCACATGCAGTTCGAGTTCATGGCGCAGCGTCTGCAATTCGTGGTATTCGCGGTCGTAACGCAGGCTGAGCGCGCGCGCTGCCGCGACATAGAGGACCGAGAATCCGAGTACTGGCATCCCCTCAACCCGTGCCAGTACCTGCAATTCGCTCAGCATGTCGTAGATCAGGGTGACGAATAGCATGCCCAATCCGTAGGCGAGCACGCGGGATTCGCCATCTCCGGAGCGGGAGCTGTCAAACGCACGCGCCATTGCAGCCAGCAGAAACAGGACAGCAAATGCAGAGAGCACCTGCATGAAAATGCCGTTGCGCAGGAAGAAAAAAAGCACGACCGGCACCAACAGACCGATCTCGATCACCCGGGCGAAGCGCGTCGGTGGCTTGCCACCGATATCCGAGGCGAGTTCAAACAGGCTCACTAGGGCACTTGCGACCCCGAGCATGTTGATGGTCGCAAGCGAAACCGGTGCCGAGTCCATGGTGCGCATCACCGCGCCGGTGATGTTGACCAGCAGGGCACCCAGTGCCGAGCTTGCCAGCCAGAAATGCGAGGGACGATCCCGGCGGTGTTGCCACAGCAGGAGCTGGGTGACCAAGGTCAGCGAATAGACCCCGACGCCGAAAGCGTCGATCCATTCGATCCTGACCGGTAGCAGCATCCCCATGTCGCTAGGTTAGCGCGTCTCCTGCAATCCCTGCAGCCAGCACTCGGCAAGCTGGGTAGGCGAGTTGCGAGGCAGCGGGATGGCGTGCGCGACTGGGCAGCGCAATGATCCTTGCGCTGCTTGCGCTTCCGTCACGCCACCGGCGCGCGCAACACCGCCGCATCCCAGCCCGGCCTCGGCGCGAAGCGTTCGCCGTACTTGCCGCGCAGCGTTTCGAGCCGTGACAGCAAGGCATCGGCACCCACGCTGCGGATGTGCTGGATCGGGCCGCCGCGGAACGGCGCAAAACCCGTCCCGAAGATCACCCCGGCATCCAGCAGGTCGGTATCGCTGACCACGCCGGCGTGCAGGCAGGCCACCGCTTCGTTGAGCAGGGGCAGGATCAGGCGGTCTTCCAGATC
>NZ_JADZDS010000051.1 GCF_020850895.1 Thermomonas sp.
CCTGCCCTCCTGCACCAGCGCCTCGCTGAAAAACCCGTGGTAGCGCGACGACACCGGCACCACGCCGTGCATCATCGCCTCCACCAGCACGATCCCGAACGCCTCCGATGCCGAGGTCAGCACCAGTGTGTCCAGCGCCGGCAGGATGTCCTGATAGATCGCTTGCGGCGGCAGCGCCCCACGCAGACGCACGCGATCCGTCCACGCGGCCAAACCGTCCGCAAGTTCCTTGCGGGCCGGACCGTCCCCCACCACGTCCAACTCGAACGGAACACCGCGCTCGGACAGCGCACGACACAGGGGAATCAGATCGAGTACCCGCTTGTCGTTCTGGCTGAGACGGCCGACAAAGCCCAGGCGAATCACGCCATCGGACCGACGCGGCTGGCGCGGCGAAAACGCCGGATCGGCGCCGTTGGGGATATGCAGCACGCGATCAGACGGGAAACCCGCCCACTGCACCAAGACCTTGCGGGTGAGCTTGCCTGGGCAAATGACACGATCGAACGCATCCCGATAGAGCCGCAGATCGGCAAGCATCGGGGCCAGGTTGCCTTGAGCGTGTGCGACCAGACGCAGGTTCTGGCCTTTTTGTTTGCAACGAACCACGGCTTCGTTTGCATCGACGATGCCCATCGGCACGACGACATCCGGCTTCACCCACCCGATGCAGCGCACAAGCGCGCGCACCCGGCCTTCCCGGTCCAGCCCGCGGCCATCGACGTCGACCGCATTCAGGTCTGGATGGGCACGCCGATAGCGGTCGGGGTCGTTGTACCGCAGCCCTTGCACCAAACCCACCACGGGCTCGAACCCATGGGACTGAAAATGCGCATGCGCCCGATCCAGCCACGTTTCAACGCCACCGAACGGTGACGAGGTGTTCATGAAGAACAGCAGTCGCGTCATGCGGTGGCCAGCAGTGCATCCACGGCGGCATGGAACACGGGCGTGGAGAACTGCTCCCTAGCAACGCGACTGGCGCTGGCACAGGCTGCTGTGTACGCCTCGGCGTTCCCCAGCAAGGCCTCCAGTGCCTGAAGAATGCCCTCCGGTTCCAGACTGGTTGCGCTTGCGCCGAACGGATGGCTGCGGAAGAACGCCGACAGCGCCCCCTCCGGCGGCGCGTGCAGGAAGACCGGCCGCCCGAGCACCAGGTAATTGCTCAGTTTGGTCGGGAA
Source organism: Thermomonas sp. (assembly GCF_020850895.1). Lineage (GTDB taxonomy): Bacteria > Pseudomonadota > Gammaproteobacteria > Xanthomonadales > Xanthomonadaceae > Thermomonas. The sequence goes on from NZ_JADZDS010000051.1 coordinate 1,182, forward strand.
GGAATACCGGCACAAGTCGCGCAGATGCGCCACGAACGGCTGCGGCATGTAGGAGGCATGACAGCCTGCGAGCAGGGCCTGCACCTCCTCGGTTGAACGGAAGCCCAGATAGTCGATGCGAGCAGGCTTCCGGTTCGCCAGGATAATGCTGGATGTCATGACGCGCAGCCGCACCGGTCGTCCTGCCACCTGCCAATCGGCCTGATCCAGCGCCTTCAGCAGCGCCTTCCACGCGTCCGGGGCATACAAGGTGCCGGCAAACCCGATCAGCCATTCGTCCTGCGGCAAGTCCACGCAGGAGTCCGACGCGGCGGTCTCGTCCGGCATCGGCAGCCCGTGACGCAGGATGCCGATGGGGGCATCGGTGTATCGGGCATAAGCGTCCTGCATGGTCTCGGAGACCACGGCGACGTACCGGGATGCCTTCAGGCTGCGCTGGAATTCCTGCAGCAAGCCGGCCCGGCTCCAGCGATCGAAACCCGCCTGCCGCAGCAGATACTCCGGCGGATCCCAGACCAGACTCACCAACGGGACGCCCAGCCGATCAGCGACGCGGTGCGCCAACGCGAACATCATCGCGTTGTCGAGTACTGCGAACACCTGTCCGACCTGCGCGGCTTTGGCCTCGGCGACGATTGCCTGGGTCAGCTTCGACAGCTCGGCCTGAAACCCCGTGCGGTAGTGGATGGCCGATCCCGCCGCGCCCCACTTGCCGCCGCCCCAGCGCTTCGCGCGCAGCATGTCGGTGGTGAAGCCGCGCACGGCGAGCCCGGACAGCGACGGGTCAGGGCACCAGCAGCTCTTCGCCGACGCAACGGCAACGCAATGGAATCGATCCAGACCCGCGCGTCGCACGATATCGCCGAGGATGATCTCGCCGACGTGGCCTGTCCCTGGCGCCGATCCAGACAGGAGCAAGGACTTCGGTATTACCCGAACGGACACATCCTGTCCAAACGCCTGAGCATGAGGCATTGGGTGTATCACTGCCTGCGAACCACCGGTCAAGCTGCTCTCCGCAACCAGAGACTCGCCGGCTCTGAATCCGGAAATGCCGAGCGCATCGCCGCATACTCCTCTCCGAACAATGCCGTCATCCGCGCGGGCGCGGCCTGCATCAGGTAGTTGCCCGCCCATACAACGGAAAACTCTTTGTTGAAACTCAAGAATGCCTGCAGGAAGTACTGCTCCATCCAGTACCAATGGTTTTCCAATGTCCGCGCAGGATACGGAAGAGGCAGGGAAATGTCGTGGAAGTGCACCAAGACGCCAGGCTTGATGCGCGGGAGGATTTCGCAGATCTCCCACCACACGTCACCACCCGGCCGCACGGTATGGGTCGAATCGATGAACAGGATATCGCCCGCTTCGAGGCTGGTGAAAACCTCGAGGCCCACATCCTGGACATACTCGCGCCTGATTTCGGACACCTCGGGGAGTTGTTCCAGAATCGACGTGTGGAACGGCTCAATGCAGGTCAGATGGCTTGTAGAGCGCCCTTCCGCCCGATTCCTTCTGATAGCATCGCAGGCAAGCCTCGTCGAATTCCCCGACCCGATCTCGACGATGCGCTTCGGCGCAAAAGATCGAATCAGACCGTAGTACATGTTGCCGTCCACCGCCATGAACGTACCGTTCACGAGATGATAGTTGACGGATGAGTCGGCACTGTTGTGCGGCAAGGAGCGGAACTCAGCGTCGAATCTCGCCACATGCTCGTCATGGAACGAGAAACATGCCTCAGGATCAAACTCGCACCCGATCAGCTCAGTTCCCCGGATACTCGCGATATCCCTCGCATCGGGCAATGGCAGGTAGTAGTGCCGCCGAAGTAAAACATACTGATGGCCATCGAACGCGGCAATGTCACCGCGTCCGGGCTCGGTTCGATCCATTGCGGACGCCAAATATCCGAGAAAGCGCCTTGAGCTGATGGCACGATCAAACGCTTGTCGAAGGGGCCGAAGAAGCCGGCGCAGCAGTGGAAACTTTCTCATGATTTCGCCTGTTCATTGTTTTTGAACATGCAGTGATACGTCACCAACATGCTCTGTCGGAACTTCAGATCTGGAGCATTTGCAGGTGCTCGCGGGTCCAAGCGGCACCACCTCCGGCTTTCCTGCCTGCGTCGACGATTTCCCGCGTGCAGCGGGTCACCGCTGCTTGGAATCCCTCCAGCAGTTCAACGACGATCTCTTCACGCCTCATTGCCCCCAATCTTCTGACTTCCAGCTGCTCGTTTAGGATCATGTAGATCGGCAATTCCGACAGTCACGGGTCAGGGCAATAGATGTATCTCGAGTCACCGACGCTACGCAACGAAACCGATCCTGACCCGCTCGTCGCACGTTCTCGCCGACATGCCCGTTACCCGGCAACGTCCTCGAAAGCAACAGCGTTTTGGGAAACTGCATCGGTCTCAAATCAGATTCGGTATACATCCTTCATCCAGGCCGCCGTCTTGGCAACGCCTTCCGCCAGACTCACGCTGTCCTGGTGCCCGAGATGGTCGCGGGCCTTGGACGTATCCACCTTCTTGTCGCGTGTGGTCAGGATTTCGGAATCCCGATACTCGACCAGGGAAGGACTCGCCCCGGTGGCAGCCAGCACGATGTCCGAAAGCTCCTCGATCGTGTGCAACCGCTGTCCGCCGATGTTGTAGGTTTCGCCCGGCACGAACCGTTCCGCGATGTTCGCCAGCGTCCGGACCGAATCGGACAGATAGGTCGATGTCCGCGAGTAGCCGCGGAACACGACCCACGGCAACCCCATCAACGCGCAATAGACGAAACGGGCATTCACCGAACGGTACGGGCTGTAGTACTCACCCGGCCCGTAGGTGTTGAAGATGCGCACGATCACCGACTCGGTGCCGTAGTGCAACCGCGAGTTGTGAATCTGCATCTCGTTGACCCACTTCGTCATCGCGTAATCGTTCATCTGGCGGATTTCGTACTGATCCATGACCGATTCCGCCATGATTTCCGGCCAGTCCCCGTACACTTCAGAGGACGAAAAATGGATCAGCCGGAAATTCTGCTCTTCCTGCAGCCGGATCAGATTCTTGGTGCCGATCGCATTGGATTTCCAAAGCTGCTCGTAGTAGTCCTCGCCATTCCAGCGCCCGAATTCGGCGCCACAGTTGTAGACATAATCGAATGGCCCCCAGGTCTTGAAGACACGCTCTAACTGCCGGTATTCACCGATATCGCAACGGGCATAGCGCGGATCGGCGACGTCGGTGCGCAGGGAGAACCCGATCTCGTCCTCGCTGTGCCGAAGGTCGATGGAATAGACGTCATGACCCTTGCCGCGCAGCTCGGCAATCAAGCCGCGTCCGATCGTACCCAAGCCACCCGTCACCAGTATTTTCTTGCCCATGTATGTATCCCCAGCAGAAATAGAATTAGAACCGTGAATCAACGTTCCAGCCACGCGACGAGATCGTCCACGATCCGTTCGGCGGCATGGCCATCCCAATTGCGCGGACGACGCTCGACGCAGCGACCGCGTGACAAGGCATCCCCGAACGCAGCCTCGATCGCAGCCGCATCCGTGCCAACGAGTGAATTGGTGCCTTCCCGAATGGTCACGGGCCGTTCCGTATTCTCGCGCAAGGTCAGGCATGGCAGGCCGATCGCCGTGGATTCCTCCTGCAATCCTCCGGAGTCCGTCAGAACCAGACGTGCACCATCGAGCAGTCCAAGCATTTCCAGGTAGCCCTGTGGGCCGAGCACGGCAACCCGCGATTGCTCGAACATCCCACCCAGGCCGAATTCATCGATGCGGGCGCGCGTCCTCGGATGCATCGGGAACACGATGGGCAGCCGCTCGCTCATCCTAGCGATGGCCGTCAGCAGCTGCCGCAGGGATTCCGGCTCATCGACGTTCGATGGACGGTGCAACGTCAGCACGCCATACCCGTGTTCAACCCAGCCCTCGGCGGCGTTGCCCAGTACCCGCCTCAGCGTATCCACGGCCGGGACCGCATTATTTCGACATGCCAGCAAGGTATCGATCATCACGTTGCCTGCATGCACGATTCGCTCCGAAGCGATGCCTTCCGCGAGCAGGTTGTCGAAGGCTTCGTCTTCCGTGATGTAAAGCCTGTCCGAAAGTTGATCGGTCAGGATGCGATTGATTTCCTCGGGCATGCTGCGGTCGCGCGAGCGCAACCCGGCTTCAACGTGGATGACCCGTACGCCTTTCTTGGCGGCCACCAGCGAGCAGGCGATGGTCGAATTCACATCCCCGACCACCAGCACCGCATCCGGCGCATGGTCATCCACGACCAGCTCGAACCGCTTCATGATCTCGGCGGTTTGTACCGCATGCGAACCCGATCCGACTTCAAGGCTCACATCCGGTGCAGGAATTCCTAGCTGGCCAAAGAAACTTGCGTTCATTTCGACGTCGTAGTGCTGGCCTGTATGCACCAGCTTGACGATCACATTCGGGGCACGGGCGGCGAACGCCCGCATCAGCGGCATGATCTTCATGAAATTGGGACGCGCCCCGACCACGCAAAGCACGCAATGTCGCCTCGTGGTGGCATTTTCCATACTCATTTCATCAGCCTCGTCACATCCGCCGCTCGAACACCGCCAACAGGTGATCCTCCAGCGTCATCGTCCACGGCACCGACTGCATGTGTCGCAACTGCTGAAACCCGGGCAGGGTTTGCAACAGTCGGTGCGGCAGCCGCCACGCGCCGCCGCGCTGGCGCAGGCCCCAGTAGGTGGCACGGACGGATTCGTTGAGCCGCGCCGAAGCACGGGCGTGGCGGTGCGGAATGATTGCACTGTCCCGCAAATCCAGCCCGAGCTTATCCGCCATGTAGCCAAGGAATCGGCGCGAGATGACCGACAGATGCTGTGGGGTCTGCAGGTACCAGTGGCCGGATCCCAGCCACCGCCAGGTCCAGGCGTCGAGATCGCCGGAGCTGATCAACAGCACCCCACCCGGCCTGACCAGCCGTGCGGCTTGCGCGATGCCGACACCCGGGTCAGGCAGGTGCTCGATCACGTCGAACAGGGTGACCGCATCGAACTGACCTGCCCACGCCGCCTCCGTGTCTTCGAGGCGTGCGCCGATGATCGTCACATTCTGTGTCTCGTGCGCAATCCGGCACGGTTCGCGCGCGCTTTCAATGCCGTGTCTACGCCACGTTTCCGGCAGTCCGCCAAGGAAGCGTCCGGTATGGCAGCCGATGTCAAGCACTGCCACGTCTTGCCGGTTGCCGAAGCGCTCGCGCAACCACTGCCGGGCCAGCGCCCACGCCGCATTGGCTTCGTTCGTAGTCGTAGGCCATCGCCTCCGGTGAGGCATCGGTGTACATGGCGGCGATGGCGTCGGCATCGGGGATGGGATGACGCTGGCCGAGCCCGCACTGCCGGCAGCGCAGCAGATGCCCGGGGTCGATACCCGCTTCCGCCGCGGAGACCGGACGGGCGCAGGGCCCGAGGTCATCCAGTTCCGCGCTTCCACAACTGCGGCAGTGCAGAGCATCACTCATCCAACGACAACACCCGCACCCTTGGCATGATCGTTGACCATCGCCCAACGATTCGAGGTTGCCACCAGATAGCGCCGGGAATCGGGGGGCAATCCGGAGCCGAACACGTCGCGTGGTTCAACCCGCAGACGACACAGGGCTTCGTTGCGCCAGACGTATTCGATGCCGGGGATCGCCAAACTTAATACCAGCATGTATTCGCCCGCGGCCAACGGAAACCGCTCGAATTCGCAATCGATCCAATGTGTCCCGGGTTCGACCGAAAACGGCAGGCTCTGATCCGGCGATGACGATGTCAGTAGCAGCGACACACCATCGCTGGTATTGACTTGAATTTCGACCGCAAAACTCCGGTACGCCCGCCGGGTTTCGAAGCCAACGCGAAAACGCAGGCGCTCGAAGGTTGCGGCCGATTGCAGGGGCCGGCCATCCTCACCCAGCAATTGCAGGCTGGTGATGCCAGCGTCTTCGTTTTCCGTGGTCGATTCACGCCAATACAGATAGCCGGGACGGTCGGCCTCGCCGCTGGCGTGTTGGCCCGACGCTTCGAGATACGCACCGATCACCTCGCCCGGCTCGCCGCTGCTGGCCACCTGCCCCTCTCGCATCCAGATCGCCCGCGAACACAGCTTCTGCACCGCCGCCATGTTGTGGCTGACGAACAGCACGGTGCGGCCCTGCTTGGCGACGTCATTCATCTTGCCGAGGCAGCGTTTCTGGAAATCGGCATCGCCCACCGCCAGCACTTCGTCGATGATCAATACGTCCGGTTCGAGGTGGGCGGCCACGGCGAAGGCCAGGCGCACGTACATGCCGGAGGAATAGCGCTTGACCGGGGTATCGATGAATTTCTCGACCCCGGAAAACGCCACGATTTCGTCGAACTTGCGCTGCACCTCGGCCTTGCGCATGCCGAGGATCGCGCCGTTCAGGAACACGTTCTCACGGCCGGTCAGTTCGGGATGGAAGCCGGTGCCGACTTCCAGCAGGCTGGACAGACGGCCTTTCACCCGCGCGCGGCCTTCGGTGGGCGGGGTGATCCGCGAGAGCACTTTCAGCAGGGTGGACTTGCCGGCGCCGTTGCCGCCGATGATGCCCAGCGCCTCGCCTTCCTTGACCTCGAAATTGACGTCGCGCAGCGCCCAGAATTCCTCGCGCCCGGCCGCACGCCGCACTCGCCCACGCAGCAGGTCGCCAACCCGGCTGGACAGGGTGTGCTCGATGCTTTCGCCCAGCAGGAAACGCTTGCCGAGGTTTTCGACTTTGACGGCGATGGTCATCAGATATTGTCCGCGAACTCGCGCTCGGTGCGCCGGAAGAACCAGATGCCGCTCATCAGCATCAGCACCACCACGCCGCAGGAGAGTGCCAGCGGGCCCATGTCCGGCGCGGCCTTGCCCAGCAGCGCCCAGCGGAAGCCTTCGACCACGCCGTAGATCGGGTTCAGGCTGTACAGCCACAGGTATTTCTGCGGCACGATCTGGCTGGAGTAGGCAATCGGCGAGACGTACATCCAGATCTGGGTGAGGAACGGCACCAACAGGCCGATGTCACGGTATTTGACGTTCAGCGCGGTCAGCCACAGGCCGATCCCGAGCGCGGTGGCCAGCGCCAGCAGGATGAACACCGGCAGCATCAGCAGGCCGAGGCTGGGCGTGACTCGATAAATCGCCAGCAGCACGATCAGCATGACGAAGGCGACGACGAAATCGACCAGGCCGGAGACGGTTTTGCTGATCGGCAGCACCAGGCGCGGGAAGTAGACCTTGGTCACCATGTTGGCGGAACCGACGATGCTGCCGCTGGCGCCGGTGAGCGCGCGCGCGAAGAACGTCCACGGCACCAGCGCGCACATGGTGTAGAGCGCGTAGGGATAGCCTTCCGACGGCAGTTTGGCGAAGTTGCCGAACACCACGGTGAAGATCAGCGTGGTCAGCAGGGGTTGCAGGATCGCCCAGCCGATGCCGACCGCGCTTTGCTTGTAGCGGATGCTGACATCGCGCTGGATCAGCAGCACCAGCAGGTCGCGGTAGGCCCACAGCTCGCGCAGCTCGGCGCGCAGCGAGTTGCCGGAGGCGCTGATTTCAGTCAGGTGGGCGCGGTCGAATTGTTCGTCGCGGGCGGTGGGTGGGGTCATGGTTATTTGTGGTGATGGAATGGCGGTATCGGCATCGGTGTGCATGCATTTCCGCTTGCGCGGGCATGACGGTTGGGGGCTCGCTATCCCCTGATGCCTGCATCCAATCGCGTGTGCCAGCGCCAGGCGGTGGTGATGATGGCGTCGAGGTCGGCAAGTTTCGGCAACCAGTGCAGTTCGTTGCGGATGCGGGTGGCATCGCCCACCAGCACCGGCGGGTCGCCGGGGCGGCGTTCGCCTTCGCTGACGGCGATCTCACGCCCTGTCACGCGCTGCGCGCAGTCGATCACTTCGCGCACCGAAAAACCCTTGCCGTTGCCGAGGTTGTAGGCGGCACTCGCCGCACCTTCGAGCAGCGCACGCAGGGCCAGCACGTGCGCATCGGCCAGATCGCTGACATGGATGTAGTCGCGGATGCAGGTGCCATCCGGGGTGGCGTAGTCGGTGCCGAATACCGTGATGGCGGGGCGCGTTCCGGCCGCGGCGTCGAGGACCAGCGGGATCAGGTGGGTTTCCGGATCGTGGACTTCGCCGGTTTCGCCATCGGGGTCCGCGCCGGCCGCATTGAAGTAGCGCAGGCGCATCGAACGCAGCCCGTGGGCGGCGTCGAAATCGGCCAGCATCCGTTCGACCACCAGCTTGCTGGCCCCGTAGGGATTGATGGGTTTCTGCGGATGGTCTTCGGTCAACGGCAGGTGCTGGGGCACGCCGTAGGTGGCGCAGGTGCTGGAGAACACGCAGGCGTCGATGCCGTGGTCGCGCAGGGCTTCCAGCAGATTCAAACTGCCGCCGACGTTGTTGCGGTAGTACTTGCCGGGATTCGTCACCGACTCGCCGACATAGGCATAGGCGGCGAAGTGCATGGCGGCGACAGGCTTGTGCTGCGCGATGACGGCATCGAGGCGGGCGCGATCGGCCAGATCGCCCTGCTCCAGCGGCCCCCAGCGCACCGCTTCGGCGTGGCCGTGTTCGAGGTTGTCGTAGGCAACCGGCGTGAACCCGGCAATCGCCAGCGCCTTGCAGGCGTGGCTGCCGATGTAGCCGGCGCCGCCGGTGACGAGGACGGTGCTCATGCGTCTGGATCCGTCGGGTCGAGACGCGTGGACATGGCGTTATTCATGATTGTGTGGTCTGCATCGGGGCCGCGTTGGCAGATTGCGCTTGCGCCAGCTCGCCGCGCAATTGTTCGATCTCACGCTCAAGGCGCAGGTATTCGCTTTGGCGCTGCTGCAGGAAGCGCGAGGCCGCAGAGAATTTTGCCTGGATGCCACTCGGGGTGAGGACATAGGCGTAGGCGCGCTTGTTGCCGCTGGTGCGGAAGTTGTTGACCTTGACCCAACCGCGCGCGATCAGGGCGCGCAGGCAGTAATTGGTCTTGCCCAGAGACAGGCCGAGTTCGTGCGCCAACTCGCGCTGGCTCAGTTCCGGGCGTTCGGCCAGGATGCGCAGCAGTTGCAGGCGCAGTTCGTCGTTCATGGGGTTGGATCAGGTGGGGCGGCTGTCATGACAATGAGAGCAACGTCCATGGGTCCCCGCCTGCGCGGGGACGACGGCGCGCCTAGCACTCTCGAAGTTGCGGAACGTTGTGGGTCCCCGCCTGCGCGGGGACGACGGGGTGTGGAACGAGGATACCGTCGGGGCATACTGGACACTTTCCACCGTCATGCCCGCGAAGGCGGGCATCCATGGACGTTTCCGGCGCAAGAATCAGACACGCTACCGCCCTGCGATAGCGGCCATTTCGCTGGGCCGACGTACTTGGCATTTCGCGCACCTTGGCCTTTGACCTCGGTACGCTCCTACAAAATCCCACCAAGGTGGGTCAAATCCTGGCTGCCACCTGCTGCCTCGGCAGCACCACTTCACGCACGCTGCCCAGAAGCTCCACCAGCATTCGCACCCGGTCCACGCCGTCGGTCGACAGGAAGATCGCCGCGATGCCCGACAACGGCCCCTCACTGATCCGCACCGGCGTCCCCGGCACCCAAGCCGGCGCATCGAGCCGCACCATGCCATCGCCGGGATCGAGCCGGGACTGGATGTGTTCGATCACCGCGTCCGGCACCCTTGCCGGCGTGCCACCGAAGCGCACCAGGCCGAGGGAACCGCGGGTCGAGCGCACCGGCGCCAGCGATTCCGTTTCCGGATCGGCGCGCAGGAACAGGTAATTCGGAAACAGGCATTCGATGCGTTCACGCATTCCGGTTGCATCGCGCCGGCTGCGTCGAACGCGCGGCCACAGACAGGTGTAGCCTTGCCGCTGAAGATTGTCGAAGGCAACCGCTTCCGCCCTCGGTTTGGTCAGGACCGCAAACCAAGATTGCACGCCGTGTTCCCTATGCGTTCAATGCGTGAACGCATCCTAACGGAGCGTGATGCGGATCACAAGTCCCAAGGATAGCTGAACTCATCGCCCCCAGCGTCATCCCCGCACCGCTTCTGACACACGGATATCTGTCCTAGGCGGGCATCCAAGGACACTTTCCGTTCGGTCCGACATTCACAAAGATCAAGCAAGATCCAACGTCCATGGACCCCCGCTTGCGCGGGGACGACAAGCTGTTTGCCTGCAAGGGGATGACAGGACTTGTTCAGCGTTACCCTACGCTGTCGTGGTCGCACTCCGCCCGGCCAAGAGCCCGTCGAAATAGGCAATCGTCCGGGTCAGCCCCTCCTCCAACGCCACTTGTGGCTGCCAGCCGAGCTTCGATTGCGCGATTGTGATATCCGGCTTGCGCTGCATCGGATCGTCGGCGGGCAGTGGCTTGAACTCCAGCTTCGAGGCCGAGCCGGTCAAGGCGATCACCTGTTCGGCAAGCTGGCGAATGGTGAACTCACCCGGGTTGCCGAGATTGACCGGGCCGGTGAAGCCGGGCGGTGTGTCCATCAGGCGCAGGAAGCCTTCGACCAGGTCATCGACGTAGCAGAACGAGCGCGTCTGCTGGCCTTCGCCGTAGATGGTGATCGGATCGCCGCGCAGGGCCTGGACGATGAAGTTCGACACCACCCGGCCATCATTGGGATGCATCCGCGGGCCGTAGGTGTTGAAGATGCGCGCGACCTTGATGTCCAGCCCGTGCTGGCGGTGGTAATCGAAGAACAGGGTTTCGGCGCAGCGCTTGCCTTCGTCGTAGCAGCTGCGAATGCCGATCGGGTTGACGTTGCCCCAGTAGTCTTCGGTCTGCGGATGCACGCTGGGATCGCCATAGACCTCGCTGGTCGAGGCCTGGAAGATCCGGCAGCGCAGGCGCTTGGCGAGGCCGAGCATGTTGATCGCGCCATGCACCGAGGTCTTGGTGGTCTGTACTGGGTCATGCTGGTAGTGAATCGGCGAGGCCGGACAGGCGAGATTGAAGATCGCGTCGGCTTCGAGGTAGAGCGGGAAGGTGACGTCGTGGCGGACGAACTCGAAGCGCGGGTGGCCGTGCAGGTGCTCGATGTTGCGTTTGCTGCCGGTGAACAGGTTGTCGACGCAGATCACTTCGTCGCCGCGTTCCAGCAGACGATCGATCAGGTGCGAGCCTAAGAACCCTGCCCCACCGGTCACCAGCACGCGCTGGCGCGCTTCGTAATTGCGCATCCTTACAGCCTCCCGTCCACGGCGTCGCGTGGCAATGCGGATTTCACGTCGAAGATCACGCAGTCGGGCTTGCCGAAGGCGCGGATGCCGCTGCTTCCCAGCGCGATGAACTGGCGATGGGCGGCGGCAACGATCACGGCATCGTAGCGACCCGGCTGCGGCTGCGCCAGCACGTCGAGCCCGTATTCGTGGCGCGCTTCGGCCGCGTCCACCCAGGGATCGTGGACATCCACCTGCATGTGGTAGCCGCGCAGGGTGTCAATGATGTCGACCACGCGGGTGTTGCGCAGATCCGGGCAGTTTTCCTTGAAGGCAAGCCCCAGCACCAGCACGCGCGCGCCGATCGGGTTGATGGCCTTTTGCAGCATCAGTTTCAGGGTCTGGTCGGCAACGAACGGCCCCATGCTGTCATTGGTGCGACGGCCGGCGAGGATGACCTGCGGGTGGTGGCCGACTTCCTGCGCCTTGTGGGTGAGGTAATACGGGTCCACGCCGATGCAGTGGCCGCCCACCAGCCCCGGCCGGAACGGCAGGAAGTTCCATTTGGTGCCGGCGGCTTCGAGCACATCGAGGGTATCGATGCCGAGCTTGTGGAACAGGATCGACAGGTCATTGACCAAAGCGATATTGAGGTCGCGCTGGGTGTTCTCGATCACCTTGGCGGCTTCGGCCACCTTGATCGACGGCGCCTTGTGGGTGCCGGCAATGACAATGCTGGCATAGAGCGCGTCGACGAAATCGGCGGTGACCGGCGTCGAGCCCGAGGTGACCTTCTTGATGGTGGTGACCCGGTGGGCCTTGTCGCCGGGGTTGATGCGCTCGGGGGAGTAGCCGATGGCGAAGCTGCCCTGCCCTGCGTTCGGATCCGAGCAGACGGCCGCCTCGTAACGCAAGCCGGACACGCGCTCCAGGATCGGCACACAGACTTCCTCGGTGCAGCCGGGATACACGGTGGATTCGAAGATCACCGTATCGCCGGCGGACAGCACGCGGCCCAGCGCTTCGCTGGCCTTGATCAGCGGAGTGAGATCGGGACGCTTGGCCGCATCGATCGGGGTCGGCACGGTGACGATGTAGACGTTGCGATCGCGCAGGTCATCGAGGTTGGCGGTGTAGCGCAGGCGCCCTGAGGCCGCCAGTTCCTCCGCCGTCACTTCCAGCGTGCGGTCGTGCCCGCGGCGCAGCTCTTCGATGCGCCCGCCATCGAGATCGTAGCCGAAGGTATCGAACTGCTTGCCGAATTCGACCGCCAATGGCAGGCCGACGTAGCCGAGGCCGACGATGGCGATGCGGGCGTTGACGAGTGATGGCATCTCTGGGGCTTTCGTGAAGTCGGAAGCTGTCTATTTTGCGGCAAAGTCTCAATGGATGCCGGCGTGCGCCGGCAGGACGGGACATGAGCAATTCGCGCCCCTCGGCCTTTGGCCTCGATGCGCGCCTACGGTGCGTGACGGACAGGAACAGCCGTCTGCAACGCTTGCGCAAGCAAGGGGCGCAAGCGCATGGCGCCGGCCACGGTGAGGTGGTGGCTGTCCGAATAGAGGACGTCGCCCTCCAGCACGCCGGGGCAGAAATCGCGGGTGCACAGTGCCGGCAGCGGATCCAGCAGTTGCACGCCCGGCACTTTGCCGGCCTGCGCGATCATGTCCCGAGCGGCACGCCGGTCCGCCTCCACCTCTGCACGCGGACGGCCGCACTGCGCCTCGGGGCGACGCGCCAGACAGGCCGGCACCTCATGGCGCTGGTCGGGCTTCGGTTCGATCAGGACGACCCGCAAACCGGCCCGTGTCAGTTGCACGATCGCCTTGTTCAATGCAACCGTGGCGGCGCGCAGCGCTTCCGGCGTTTTCACGTAGGCCGGCCAATGCGCCTCCATCACCACGGCGGTCAACCCACTGCGACGCAGGCGCAGCGCTTCAGCCAGCACGTCGGCATTGAATTTTTCGCAGCCACCATCCAGGCCGCTGCCGCGTGGAAATTGGATACCCGCCAGCGTGATCGCAAAACCGGGAAGTGGGGGACATTCCGGCAGGTAACGAATACGCATGACCGCCCCACGATTCCGCGTTATCGCTTCAACCATCACCGCCAATGCATCGGTATGCGAATCCCCCCACAGCAGGAGGGCAGGAGCGCCATCACGCGGGGGGGGGGGTGCAGCTTTCATTGGCCTGCAACGTGCCGCCATATGGGCGTCCCTGTGCGCAATCCGTGCGTGATTTGCGCATCTCCGACAGCGCCACCTGCAACGCCGCCTGCCCCGCATCCCCGCGCCAGCCCAGCCGCGACCACGCGCCCAAGCCGCCGGCCAGACCCATGACCAACGCACAGCCCGCAAAACCGACGACGAAGGCGCGCTTGCGCGTGGCCATCAGTGGGTACTGCTTGCGCCGCAGCGGATTTTCGACATATCGATAGGTCAACCACGCCAGCACGAAGGCCAGAACGCAAATCCCGGCAACGGCCCATGGCCCGATTTCGTCCAGCGTCTCCAGCCGCGCCACCACCAGCAGCGGCCAGTGCCACAGGTACAGCGAATACGACAGCAGCCCGATGAACACCATCGGCCGCAGGGTCAGCCAGCGCGTGCACCAGCCGCGCTCATTGTGTTCACCGCCGAGGATCACCAGCGCCGCGCCCAGCGCAGGGATCCCCGCGCGCCAGCCGGGGAACGGCGTTTCGCCTTCAACGAACGTCACGCAGGCCCAGGCAATCGCTGCCAACCCCAGCAGCGCCAGCGGCTGCGCCAGCGGGAGCGGCGCGCTGCGGCGGCGAATCAGGAAAAACGCCAGCCCGCCGATCGCGAATTCCCAGGCCCGCGTCGGCGAGCCGAAGAAGGCAAATTCCGGATGGGTTTGGGTGGTGACGACCGAGAGCACCAGTGACGCCAGCCCGACCAAGGCCAGCGTGAGTGCCGCTGCGCGATCCGGGTCGCTTCCGCGCCGCTTGGCCCAACGTGAAGCCAGCAGCAGCAGGGCCGGCCAGACCAGATAGAACTGTTCCTCGACCGACAGCGACCAGGTGTGCAGCAGCGGTTGGGCCGCCGCCGGCGCATCGAAATAGCCCCCGGTGGCGTGGGCGAACCAGACGTTGGAGCCCAGCAGCAAGGTAGCGATGGCCGACTTGGCCAAGCCCTGCTGCTCGCCCCCGATCGGCACCAGGAACACCGTGCCCAGCGCCAAGGTGACCGCCAGCACCAGCAACAGCGCCGGCGCCAAGCGCCGCACCCGGCGTTCGTAGAAGCCGGCCAGCGAGATATCGCCGCGGGTCTCGAACTCGCGCAGCAGCAGGCCCGTGATCAGAAAGCCCGATACCACGAAGAACACGTCCACACCGACGTAGCCGCCCGGCAGCCACGGCAGCCCGGCATGGAAGGCCACCACCGCCAACACCGCCACCGCGCGCAGACCGTCAATGTGGCGGCGGTAGGAAAGCTCAGCCATGCGATCTCATTGGCAGTCAGGCGGCAGGGTGTGATGGTAAAGCAAGAGCGCCCCTCGTCCAGCGCTGCGGCCACCGTCTCCCCGCAGGACGGAGAGAAGGAAAAGACCCTGCGGGCACGCCTGCCCACGCTTGCGGCCACCATCTCCCCGCAGGACAGGGAGAAGGAAAAGCAGGAGCATCGTGCGTTTGTCCCCCTCGCCCAGCTTGCGGGGAGAGAGTTTTCCGATCGCTAAAGTTTAGCGACGTGCCGACTCCCTCTCCCCGCAGGACGGAGAGAAGGAAAAGCAGGAGCATCGTGCGTTTGTCTCCCTCGCCCTGCTTGCGGGGAGAGAGTTTTCCGGTCGCTAAGGTTTAGCGGCGTGCCGACTCCCTCTCCCCGCGTGCGGGGAGAGGGTTGGGATGAGGGGCAGAGAGATCGAGGTGAGGGGGCGCTTTGCGTCATCCAGACGCACGCGTTCGCTCGCGGCCACCCAGCTCATCCAGGCACGCAAACAGGATGCCGCCGAGCATGGCCACGGTCACCGCGAGCGCAGGGGTGCCGAGTGGGAAATCGACCCAGGAATGCACCAGCGTGACCGTGATCGCGGTCCAACAGCCGGCCGCCAGCACCGCAGCGGAGCGGCGGCCCTGCAGTTGCAGCAGGCGGTAGCCGGCCACGGCCAGGATGGCCAATCCCGCGGCGACGACGGCGACGGCCGGCAAACCGCCGACCAGCCACCATTGCGCAAATTCGTTGTGGGCGTGGTTGATGTATTGCGGAATCCACAGTTCCTTGGGCAGGTCGGTTTCGAACACCGGGGTGAAGCTGCCGGCGCCGCTGCCCCAAGGCAAATAGGACAGGCCGAGCTGGAAGGTCTTGGCGGCGATCACGAAGCGCGGGTCGGCGCCCGGCGCCGCTGCCAGCCACGGCAATGAGAGGGCTGCCGCAACCACCGCCAGCGCGGCCACCGCCACGACCAGCCAGGGGCGGCGCAGGGCGTGAGGCAAGCGGATGATGCCGGTCATCAGCAGGCTGCCGGCAAGCGCGGGGGCCAGCAGCGCGATCCCGGCGCGCGAATGCGTCAGTTGGACAGCGCACAGGAACAAGACCGCCAAGCCTGACCAGACCAACGCCTGCAGTTCATGCCGGCGGGTACCCGGCCGCCGCCGGCGCCAGGCATCGACCGCGAGGCTCAGCGTCAGCACCATTGCGATGATCAGGGCCGTGGCGTGGTGGTTCTGATTGATGAACAGGCCGCCGAACATCACCGAACCATCCATCACCGGGTACAGGCGGGCGCGGCTGTCGATCGGTAGGCCCTGTTGCTGGAGGGCCAGCCCAAGGTTGGCCAGGGCCAGCAGGACGATGCCGCCCAGCAGGACGCGCCGAAATCTGCGTGCGACCGCTAGACCGCCAAGAAATGCAGCCAAGGGCAGCAGCATCCGCCACAGCGATTGTTCGGTGGCAAAGGGCGACAGGCTCCAACGCAGATCCGGGGCGGCCACGTCTGCAGCCGCAAGATCCTGTGTCAGGCTCGCACGCGGTGCGCCGCTTCCCAGCCATGCCGGCAGCGGCAGCAATTGCAGCGCGACCACCACCCATCCGGCCAGCATGATCACCAGCGCGGTGCGCAAGAGCCTGCTGGACGGCGGGGACTGCAGCAAGACGGCGGTTGCCGTCAGTAGCAAGGGTAGCGCCAGCAGCGCCAAGCCTTCGTCGTGCCAGCTGCGGTCTTGCACCACGCCGCCGAACAGCCAAGATGCGAACAGCAAGGCGACCGCGCACAGCGCAGCAAGCGCCAACGCTACGCGCTGGAACCTCGCCTCCGCCGCCAGCGCGATCAACCGAAGCGTCCTGCTGCCGGCTCAAAAGCGACGGGACAGGCCGTTCGACCTGTCCCGCTTGCCGCCGATTCGCGTTGGACGCACCTGAGTGCGCCGGCTGCGATCAAGGGACCATGCTGTAGCTGATCGAATCGTTGGGGCTGTCATTGAGCATGGCCGCAGCACCGATCGCCACGGCGGCGACGATCCACTTGTTGATGCCATTGGAACCAGCCTGCCACGCACCTGCAGGCTTGCAGTCGCCCGGCACTTCATAGACGCCCGCGGCCTTGAATTCGATGACGCAGTCGTCGCTGGTATCTTGGGTACCACGGTCGTAGACGGCCTGTGCATAGGTCGCATTGCTGATCGAGAGCTTTTCGCCGCGGGTCAAGCCCTGGCCGTTTTGCGCGGTGACGAATTCGCCGCCGTTGCTGGTCATGACCGAGCCATTCTTGATCCGCAAGGTCACGTTTTCCTGGGACTGTGCGAACAGCGAACCCGAAAACAGCACGCCCGTTGCGGCCAAAACGATCGCCAGCGTTTTCATTGTTGGACCCTTGACGTCAGCGTGGAATAGTCCCACAGGCCGTTACCTTAGGTGCGACACGCGCCCGCTGTCAAGGAGTTTGCACGGGACTTTGCACGGGATTCGGGGCCGGTCGCGTGGGCGGTGCCATGGTCGCCGGCTCGATCCGGACGGCATCGATCCACAGTTCCCCGGCCATCCGCAGGCCCTTGCCACCGTGGCTGAGGGTGTTCAAGCGCAACCATTGTCCCGGGCAGTCGGCTTGGGGAACCTGAACGGTCAAGCTGGGCTCGATCCAGTCGAAGCTGCCGACCAGCGGCTCGCCAGTGGCGATCGCACCGAGACGGGATGGGCAGACCAGCTGCCACTGCAGCCCACCCGCGGAGTGCAGCCCACGCGCGCGCAGCCGCAGGCGCACGGCATAGGCACCGGGCGGCAGGCGGAGCGGGTGCTCCAGCACGGCGCCGCGCACCGGCTGGTCGAAGAAGCGCAGGTGCATGACTCGCCCACCCGTCCCTGCTCCCGCCGCCGCAAAATCGACGCTGGCCACGCCAGCCACCCGCAGCCGCCAGTCGAAACCGGCGCCAGAGGGCTCGCGGCGGAAATCGCCGTTATAGACACGGAGACGATGGCTCTCTGCCCCCGGCGTGCGTGCGACCCAGCGTGTGTGCGCCTCGTCCCAATCGCCCTGCCCGATCAGGGCGTCGATCCAGCCGGCGAATTCCTCCGGACTCAGGGCGTGTTCTTCATCGAGCTGGCCATAGACCCGATCTGCCGCAGCGCGCGAGGTCCACAGTACGCGCAGCATCTGCTCGCGCCAGGGCGGATTCTGGCGCAGCGTTGCGACCAGCGCACTGGCAAAACGGCCATCGCGGGCCAGCGGCGCCAACTGCGGCAGAAGCCGGGCATTGGCCGCGGCGCGATCGGGTGATGTGCGTAGATAGAAATCGATCCAGCGCAGCGCTTCGGGAAAGTCCTCGCTGCGCAGCGCCAGACGGACCAGCCCGCTGATGGCCTCCGAATCGCGCGGCGCTCGCTGCGCGGCGATCGCGTACAGCCGCCGCGCCTGCGGGTCGTGCCCGGTGTGTTCTTCGATCTGGGCAAGCAGGCGGAAGGCGCGGCCCTGCAGTGGCTCGCGCGCCAGCAGCGTGCGCGCGGTCGCGGCGGCGGCGGCACGCTCGCCCTGCGCCAGCTGCTGTTCGGCCAGCGCCCACAGCGCGTCGGGGTCGCCCGGATGGGCTTGCAAGGCGCGCTCCGGGTCGGCGTTGGCCAGTCGTTCCGCCTGTAGCTGGCCGACGATCCGCCACCCGGCCAGCGCCACGAAGGCCAGCGTGGCAGCCAGCGCCACCACCCGCACGCCCCGCCTCACGGGCCGGCTTCCAGCGCAACCGAGGTCACCAGCCAGCGGTCATCGCGCCAAGCGAGCGCGGCGACCACGCTGCCCTGGCTGGAGCCGGCAACCCGGTAGGGGGAGCGCAGCGAACCATGGGTCTGTCCGATGCGCCACTGCGGTGCGCCCAGCCGGGTGGCGCCCAGCTGGCGCAGGTCACGGCGCAAGCCGTCGGCGCGGTCCAAGGCCGAGGCGCTGGCCCAGATCGGTGGCGGCGTGCGGCTGTCCGACACGAGGTAGTGCATAAGCTGCTGCCCGACCTGGCGTGCCTGCTGGATGCGCGCGTAGGCTTCGTCCCCTTCCGCGCCTGGGCCCAGCTCTGTCCGCGCTTGGCTGCGTCGCCCGAACACCTGCCGCAGGCGACCGAACAGGCTGTCCTGCTGCACCGCCTCAGTGGGGTCTGCCGCAGCGGTGGCCGCATCGGGCGGCGGACGGCGGATAGTCGGCGCGGGGTTGGCCGCGACGACGGGCGTCGGTGGCAACGCCGCCGGGCTGGCAGCGACTGCGGGAGCGGCCGGCAACGGAGTCGAAAACGAAGCTTGGACAGGATGTCTCGCTGCATGCGCCGCGCCGGCTTGCCACGCCAGCTCAACCCGCTCAACCGGCACCGGGGGCACCGCCGGCGGCGGGGTGACTGGAAGCGCCGTCGTCAGCGGCGCGACATCCTCCGCCGCCAGCGGGACCGGCGGCAGGTCCAATTCGGGCGGCAGCACAGGCAGGGGTGCGGGGGCGGCAGCGTCCACGTCCCGGCGTAGAGGCGCCGTCTCGGCGGATTCAGCGCCTTCGTGCCGCAGCGACATATCCGCAGGCCTATCCGCGGCGGGCACTGCGGCATCGACGATGTCAAAACCCCAGGGCTCGGGTTCGCGAAGGCTCTGGCGCAAGGCCAGCCAGCCCAACAGCAGGCAGATGCCGAGCAAGCCGGCCACCAGCGCCCGATGGCGCTTGCGGGTGAAGGCGGCGGGTGTCCCGGGCTGCGGATGCCAGACCGCCGCCGGCAGCGGGCGGGCGTCGGGCCGGGTTGCGGCGGGTGCAGGCGCGAACGCACGGCCCGTCGCGGCTGCTCGTTCGGCGTCGTAGGCTCGGCGTCGATCCTCGCTGCGCAGCTGGTTCCAGGCCGCATTCACCCGCGCGGCAAAGATGGAGTCGTCGCCGGCATATTGGCGATCGGGGTGCAACCAGACCTGCAGCAGACGGTGGTTCGCCTTGATCTGTTCCGCCGGCGCGTCAGCCGCGACGCCCAGCGTGCGGTAGGCATCGGCGTCCGCGTGGAACAGGATTTCGCGCGCGTAGAAGCGCGCGGCTTCGCGCAGGGTTGCGGCGGATTCCCCGGTCTGGAGCAAGCCGCGTTGCGGTAACGCCACATCAGTCGCGTCCGGCGCCACGCTGGCGGCGACAGCCAGCAGCTCGCCGACGCCGGGTGGCAACGGTCGCTGCCGCAGGCGGTAGCGCTCCGCGGGCGCACTCAGCAGCGCCAGTGCCCATTCCAACGCGGTGCCGTTCGCACCGTCCATCCACTCAACCCCTGGTCAGTTTCGGCGTTCCTTCGCGGCCACCACTTCCATAGTCATAGTTGTAGCCATATCCGTAGCCGTACGCCGACTTCTGGGCATCGTAGCGGGACAGCAAGGCCCCGACCACGCGGGCGCGCGCCGCCAGCAGACGCTTGAGCGCAATCTGCGCGGTGCGAATCTTGGTCTTCCCGGCATCGATGATCAGCACGGTGCCGTCGGCAGAATTGGCGAGGATCGGCGCATCCGCCAACCCCAGCACCGGCGGCCCGTCGATGATCACCTGGTCGAAGCGCTCGATGGCCACGGTCAGCATCGACACCAGCTTGGAGCCGGACAACAGTTCCGCGGGGTTCGGCGGCAGCGGCCCGGCGAGGATGACCTGCAGCCCGTCCTCGCCGCTGGGCTGGATGACACTGGTGAGTGCATCGGAACCGGACAGCAGGCCGCTCAGCCCGGTCGCCGCTGCCTTCAGGCCCAAGGTGCGGTGCAAGGATGGATTGCGCAGGTCGCCTTCGACCAGCAGCACGCTCTTGCCCAGTCGCGCGAAGTTGCGCGCCAGCGCCAGCGCCGCCGTTGATTTGCCCTCACCGGGCCCGGGACTGGTCACCAGCAGCGTGCGTGGAACACCGTGGTCGGTGGAAAACTGCAGCGCCGCGCGCACCGATCGGTAAGCCTCCGAGAAGCCCGAATGCGCATCCGCCGCGGCTTCGGCCACCCGCCGCCCTTCCTTGACCTTGGGCACCACGCCCAGTACCGCCAGCTTGAGTTTCTGTTCGATGTCGTGCGGCGATTTCAGTGTGTCGTCGAGATATTCAAGCAAGAAGGCAGCCAGCACGCCCAGCAGCAAGCCAAACAGCACGCCACGGATCAGGTCTTGGCGCACATTGGGCTTGAAACGTCCGGCGCCGTCGGCAGGATCGATGATGCGGATGTTATTGGCTTCGGCCGCGCTGGTTGCGCCCAATTCCTTGTACCGTTGCAGCAGACCGTCGTAGAGCTGGCGATTGGTGTCGACATCGCGCTTGAGGATGTTGTATTCGATGCTGCTGCTGCTTGCCACGAAGGCCTGCGTGCGCAGCCGTTCCACCTGCTCAGTCAGTGCCGCCTCTTCTGCGGCAGCCGCGTCGTACTCGGCTTTGACCGAACCGCCGATCCGTCCACGTTCTGCGGCGATCTGCTTGTCGATTTCATCGATCTGCTGGCGCAGTTGGACCATTTCCGGGTAGTCCGGCTTGAACGTGGCCAGTTTCTGTTGGTATTGCGCCATCAGCACCGCCCGCTGCTGTTGCAATGGGCCGATGGCCGAGGCGGTCAGCTGTTCGGTCGAGGTTGCATTGTTGCGGTAGCGTGCTTGTGCGCGAATTCGTGCCTGCTGCGCCTGTGCCAGCGCCGCGCTGAGCTGGGTCAGGCTTTCCAATGCCAGCGTGCGCCCCTCGTCATCGGTGATCGTCAACCCCTGCGCGCGGGCGTATTCGACCAGCTTGCGCTCAGACGCCTCCAGCTTGGCCTTGGTTTCCGCAAGTTGGCGTTCCAGATAATCCCTGGCAAAATTCGAACGGCCGCTGTTCTGGTCCTGATTCGACGCGATGAACTCCTCGGCAATCGCATTGGCCACGCGCACGGCGAAATCGGGGGAAGGACTGTCGTAACGGATCCAGACCAGGCGAGTGTTTTCCACACGGGTCGCGGACAGGCCACCGTTGACTTCGGCGGCTACCGCATCGCGAATGGCGTTGGACTGGGCAGTCGGGACAGCACCGGGCTTGGCCGTCCCCGTCAAGGCAGGTCGTGGCCGAATCAGGCCAAGCAGCCGACTCGACAAGCTCGGTGCTTCCAGGCGATCCAGCGCGGTCTGGTCTAGATTCAGCCGCGTCGCGACACGCTCGGCCAGGCTGCGGCTTTTGAGCAATTCAAGCTGGGTTTGCAGGTACTCGTCGTCCCAAGAATAATCCGGCGCGACCTGCCCACCGCCGGCAGCGGCAATGGTCAACTCCGCGGTCTTATTGTCGATCTGTACCAGCGTTTGGGCGGCGTACATCGGCGTGGTCATCAACGTGTTGACCAACGCCAGCGCGGTGACGGCGGCGGCAATGCTGATGACCAGCCAGCGCCATTTCAGCAGGATGTGCCAATACTTGCGCAGGTCGAATTCGTTGGCTTCATCCTCGGATGGTTCCTCGAACAGACTCAGCACACCGCGCCCGTGTGCGAAGGCCAACGCCCGCTGATCAACGGGATCCTGGCGCGCTGGAAGCCGGTCGCCACCTTGCGCCGGATCGACCGGAAGCTTGTCGTCTGTCATTTGAAACGCGTCCTCGTTGCGACGTCAGAACCAGCGGAACAGGCCGATGATCGGCATCGCATCGAGGAACCTGCGCAGCGTCGTTTTGCTGCCCGACTCTTCGACCACGACGATGTCATCCCCGTAGAGCTGTGGATCTTCGATGCTGCCATTGCGCAGCATCCGCAGATCGTAGGCTGCAGCCATCCGCCTGCCATTGACCTGGCGCATGATCACGATCCCGCGCGGATCGGCGATTTTCTCATCGATGCCGCCGGCCAGCGCGATCGCCTGCAGCAGGGTGATCTTGCCGCTGATCGGAATGACCCCAGGCTTTTTCAATGCACCTTCCATGGTGATGCGCTGGCTGGCGAATTCCTTGACGAACACGCTGACCTGCGGATTTTGAAGATAATTTTCCGAGTACCTGGTTTTCAGCAGGGCCTCGAGTTCGGCGGTGGTCAGTCCGCCGGCATTCACGGTGCCGATCAAGGGCAGCGAGATCTGCCCCTTGGCATTGACGCGCACCTCCTTGCTCAGTGCATCCACGCCGAACACGCTGATCGAAATCAGGTCGTTTCCGCCAATGCGATAATCGCTCGCCTCCCGGAAAGCCTCTTCCATGTTGTTGGCATCCGGCGGCGGCAGCGCTGCCGCACCGGCGCCTGCGCGCGGCACGTTCCTCACCCCACTTCCACTGGCACAGGCAACCAGCAGCAGGGACAAGATCAACAGCAGGCAGATCGATGGCAGACGCCGCAGCATGGACGTTCCTTGTTCCCGGACTGGTGATTATGCCGACCAATCGCGCCAACGCAACCACTGCCGCTCTGCTTCTTGCTGTCAGGGCAATGCTGAACACGTCTCTCCTGAACTTGCTCAGCACACGCTGCGTCCGATGCATGCCCGGACGCAGCTCAACGCCGACCACATCAGCGTTGCCTCAGGTAACCGCGACAACCGCCGCCAGACAAACCCATCGCCCCGTTGCCCTTCGCCCTCGATCCTGTAGAATGCCCGGCTCTCCGGGCGGTTAGCTCAGCGGTAGAGCATTGCCTTCACACGGCAAGGGTCGCAGGTTCGAACCCTGCACCGCCCACCAAGTCGAGACCCTCAAAACCCCTGATTTATCAGGGGTTTTTGTTGTCAATCGAAACAATGCACCGCAGGCGCGATGGAGGAACGCATCGTCCGCGCAGGCAAGTGTCCCGGTTCACCCTGGGTTCGTGCTGGCTCAGGACACCACCCGGTAGCACGGCCGGTATTCGCCGGAAATCTTCATCCGGCGCTGCTCGACGAAGGCGCGCAGCAGGGCGTCGAGGGCGTGCATGATGTCGGGATCGCCGTTGATCTCGAACGGGCCGCGGACCTCGATCTGCCGCATCGCCGGTTCCTTGACGTTGCCGGCAACGATGCCGGAGAAGGCGCGGCGCAGGTCGGCCGCCAATTCATGCGGTTTGCGTCCGTGGTGCAGGTCGAGGGCGGCCATGCGCTCGTGGGTCGGGTTGAACGGCTGCTGGAACTCGAGCGGCACGTGCAACGCCCAGTTGAAGAAGAATGAATCCTCCTGCGCAATGCGCTGTTCGCGCACGTGCTGGACGCCGGCGAACATGCGACTGGCGACCTTCACCGGGTTGGAGACAATGATTTCATAGCGGCTGGCGGCGACATCGCCCAAGGTCAGGCGGATGAAGCGGTCGATCTGTTCGAAATAGGGTGCCGCCGCGGTCGGTCCAGTGAGGACCAGCGGAAAGCGCAGGTGGGCGTTTTCCTCGCGCAGCAGGATGCCCAGCAAGTAGAGGATTTCCTCGGCGGTGCCGACGCCGCCCGGAAAGACGATGATGCCGTGGCCCATGCGCACGAAGCCCTCGAGGCGTTTCTCGATGTCCGGCATGATCACCAGGTGGTTGACGATCGGGTTCGGCGATTCGGCCGCGATGATCCCCGGCTCGGTCAGGCCGATGTAGCGGGTGCGACGGCGACGCTGCTTGGCATGGGCAATGGTCGCGCCCTTCATCGGCCCCTTCATCGCGCCCGGCCCGCAGCCGGTGCAGATGTCCAGCCCGCGCAGGCCCAGCTCGTAGCCGACCTGCTTGGTGTACTTGTACTCGTCCTGCCCGATCGAATGGCCGCCCCAGCACACCACCAGGTTCGGATCGGTCGGATACAGGACGCGGGCGTTGCGCAACAGCCGGAACACGGCGTCGGTGATTCCGGGGGACGTGTCCAGGTCGGGGTCGCCATTGAGGTCGATCGCGGTGAACGCAAGGTCGCGCACGACCGCGAACAGCAGTTCGGCCACGCCGCGGATGATCCTGCCTTCGACGAAGGCCATCGCCGGCGCGTTGTGCAGTTCGATCCGCAAGCCGCGGTCCTGCTGCTTCACTTGGATATCGAACTCCGGGTAAAGCTCCTGCGCCGCACGCGGGTCATCGGAGGCGCTGCCCGAAGTCAGCACGGCCAGCGCACAACGGCGCAGCAGCTCATGCAGGCCGCCACTGGAGGCATCGCGCAGGCGTGCGACTTCCTCGCGCGAGAGCACGTCGAGCGCGCCCTTGGGGTAGATGTGGGTGGAAACGCTGGGAAGCAGGCTGCCGGTGCCTTCGCCAGAGAGCATGTATCCGTCTTGCAGGTCGTCTGTCGTATTCATGCGTCCACTTTACCTTAGGGATTCGCCGAACATGTTCATCCCGGAATTGTCAGCACACGCTCACCCAGGGTCGGCAGACAAGGCCGACCAAGCGTTGCCTCGGGCGTTGAGCCCCCGAACAATCCAGCCGTTCCAAGCAGCCAAGGATGGCTGGCTTGCACCTGCTCGATGGAGATGTTCACCTCCCCGGGTGATGCGGACCAACCGCTTGCGTACTTGATCGGTCTTGCCATAGAGCGGCCGGATCGCGCAACGAAAAACGCCCGGGACACCCGGGCGTTTTTCGCGAACCACGATGCCTGTCGATCAGAACGTGTAACGCAGGGTCAGGCGCATCGCCCAGCGCTGCGACGGGTTATTCGATTCGTTGACGTCGAGGTCATCCGGCATGTACACGCCACCCTTGTTGTACAGGCTGTTGGAGATGTCGAAGATGTACTTGCCGATGTCGGCGGCCGTGCAGGTTGCGTTGACCACGGTGCAGACGCCCGCATAGTTCGCAAACTGGCGCACCAGCGGGAAGTCGGCGCGATACTCGACGCCCCAGTTGTGGTTGAGCATGTTCAGGAAATTGAAGATGTCGAGGCGGATTTCGCCCTTGTGCCCGGCCATGAAACCCGGGATTTCCTGCGAGAAGCTCAGGTCCAGCTGGTTGACCCACGGTGCGCGCGCCGCGTTGCGGCGGAAGACCTCACCGCGGGCACCATCCAGTTCGGTGTTGCTGTTGACGTAACTCCAGAAGGAGTTGGCCATCGCCGCCGAGGTCGCGTTGGCCCAGACGACATTGTCCGGCCCGGCCGGCACGTAGGCCAGCCCGCGTGAGCCCAGGCCGATGCCCAGCACGTCGTTGCCGAACACCCAACTGTATGGCGCACCGTCGTGGCCATCATAGATGGCCGAGACCCGGGTGGCGTATTCCCCGAAGAAGTTGTGCTGCCAACTCACCCGACCCAGCACGCGGTTCGGGATCGAGTAATTCGAGATCCCGACCTCCTCGTCACCTGGATTGACGAACGCTCGATTCTGGTAGCTGCTGTAGGCGACACTGGACGTGCCGGGATTGACGTCGGTGCCGTGGCTCCACGTATAGGCAAGCATGGCGCTCCAGGTGCCGTTGAACGGCTTCTTCAGCGACAGCGTGATGTTGTCGGAATAGCCGCGGCCGGTATTGCTCAGCAGGATGGTGTTGCCGAACGACGGGTTGCGGTTCCAGAACGTGGTGTTGCTGCTGCCCGGCGCCAAGTACGGGAACTTCGCGTAGCTGTAGCGCCCATCGGGCAGGATCCCGGTCGGCGCACCGAGGTTGATGTCGGTGTAGCGGATGCCGTTGACGACATCCAGATGCTGGTACTCGGCCGTTGCGACCATGTCCCACCACGGCAGCTCACGATCCACGCCGAGGGTGTACTTGGCGACCGTCGGCAACCTGAAGTCGGGATCGACGACGTTGACCGTCATCGACGACGTTCCCAGTCCCGGCGGGGTCAGCACACCACCCGGGATGTTCTGGTTGTAGGGATCCGCGCTGAACAACGGGTCGGTCGGCAAGCGGTAGCGGTTGATGTTCCAGGTCGCCACCGCGACGCCGTTGTTGGAATACGGGTTGGCCACCCACACCGCCGGGGTATTGGACAGGAACAGGCCGGCGCCGCCACGGATCTGGGTGGGGCGCTGGGTGTCGAGGCGGTAGTTGAACGACAACCGCGGCTGCAGCACGCCGTTGCCGTCGATGGTGGTTGCATTGGTGTAGCCGAAACCGCCGGTCGCGGCGTTCGGGTTGGCCGCGTTGGCACGCAGTCCACACGGCCCGAGGTTGCCCAAGGTGCCCGGTGCGGCGGCGAAACAGGGGTTGTAGGTCGGCGGCGGATTCACGCGCGGCAAGTCGTAGCGCAGGCCGTACTGCACCGACAGGCGATCATTGACCTGCCAGACGTCCTGGACGAAGAACCCGTACTGCTTCATCCGGAAGCGGGCGGCGACGTTATCGAGGGTGTAGCCTGGCGCCGGCAGCGCGAGCTGGTACTGGCGCCACCTGCCGGCGAGGAAGTCGGCGATGGAGTTGAAGGTGTACTGGCCGTTGTAGCGTTGCAGGAACATGTTGTAGTAATCGTCGGACTGATAGTCCATGCCGGCCTTGAGCACGTGATCGCCCAGGTACCAGGTACCGGCGAAATAGGCGTTCCAGGTCTTCACGCCAATCACGTTGGCCTGGCTGGAATACTCGGTGCCCAAGCGGACCATGGTGCCGCTGTCGGTGCCGTTGAGGCGCACCGAGATCTCCGGCTGGTAACCGCCGACCAGCGGACCGCGGGTCTGGTCGAACTGGTTGTAGCCGATCGAGAGCTCGGTGGAGAAATTCTCGGTCCAGTCGTCGTAGAAGCTCAGGGCATAGCTGGTGGTTTTCTTGTCGAACGCATACCAGTTGCTGGACAGGGTCAGCAGGCTGGCGCTGCTGTTGGTGATGATCGGCTCGACTTCGGTGGTCCGGCTCCAGCGGAAGCTGGCGCGGTGGTAGTCGTTGATGTTCCAGTCCAGCTTGACCAGCGCGCGCTTGGAGGTCATGTCGGTGCTGGCCGAATGGTTGTCGCCGGGATCCAGGCCCCAGCCTTGCGCAACGCTGATGATCTGGTCCAACTGCGCTTGGGTCAGGCCATTCACCCGCGAAGCGGCATTGGAATCCGAAGGGCCCCACAGCGAGCCCGGCGAGGTCTTGTTGCCTTCTTCATAGGAGAGGAAGAAGAACAGGCGATCACGGACGATCGGGCCACCGACGGTGATCCCCCATGTGGTGTCCCTGCCATAGCCCCGCCAATCAGCCAGCGCGCTGCGATTGTTGCCGCCCTTGCCGATCATGCCGTCGGCATTCTGGTACACGTAATACAGCGAACCGTGGAAATCGTTGGTGCCGGACTTGGTGACGGCATTCACCCAGGCACCCACGCCTCGGCGGACGGTGACATCGTAGTTGGCCGTGGAGATGTTGTAGCTCTGGATGGCGTCCTGCGAAATCGGCGTGCCCTTGGTCGGCAAGCCGTTGTCGTTCAGGCCGAAGGGATCGCCGGCCTGGATGGTGTCCACGGTGATGCTGTTGTAGCGGAAGTTCTGGCCCAGCGCCGAGAAAGCGCCGCGGTCGCGGTCGGTGACGACGACGTTCGGATCGGTGCGCACCACATCCTGGATGGAACGGTCGGGGGAAGGATTGCGGTCCATCTCGGCACGCGACAGGTTGGTGCCTTGGCCGCGGTTGTCTGAGGCAAAGGTCGCCGAATTGGGCGTTCCCCTGACCACCACCGAACCCAGCGTGGTTGCGCCATCGGAATGGAGTTGGGCGTCGACGGTGGCGACCTGATCAAGGCCGAGGAACACGTTTTCCTCGGTGTCGGTGCCCTCGCCCGCCTTGGTGATGGTCACCGTGTACGGACCTCCCACGCGCAGGCCGCGGGCGTTGTAGCGGCCACTGGCATCGGTGGTGGCTCGGCTGACCGTGCCCGACTCGACGTGGGTGATGGTGACTTCGGCGCCGGCCACCGGCTGGCCATTGGCCCCGGTCACCAGGCCGCCCACGCCGGACGAAGTGCTCTGTGCAAACACGGGGGCCGCGGCAAGCGCGATGATCAGACCCAGTGACAGCTTCGACAGCCGGACGCGGTGCAGGTGGTTCATGGCATGGCCTCAGGAATTGGAGTGGAATAAGGAAAGCCCACCGTGCGCCACTGCCGGGAGTCGCCCGACTGGCGTCGCAGGAGGAATTGAGCAAAGCCCCTACGCCGTACGCAACGGTACGCCGTTACGGAAGTTTAACACAACCGGCCGGCGGGCCAGCACCGCCCATCGCCTTTCACGCGGATTTTGCCGACTCCGTCACACCGGTTCGGGACAGGCGAGGCGGGCTCAGCCGGCGCCGTGCAGGTAACGGGCGACGCCGTCGAGGAACATCTGCACCGAGATGGCGACGATCACCATGCCCATCAGGCGCTCGACCGCGGTCAGGACCCGGGCACCGAGCAGCCGCTGCAGCCAGGGGGAGCACAGCAGGATGACGGCCGTGGCAATCCAGGCCAGGATCAAGGCCAGCATCCATTCCCACATCCGCTCGGGCTGTTGTGTGCCCAGCAGCATCACCGCGGCCATGCCGGACGGGCCGGCGATCATCGGGATGGCCACCGGCACGATGAACGGTTCACCGCCGGGCACCTCACCCATCACGCCTTCGGCGGTCGGGAAAATCATCCGCAGGCCAATCAGGAACAGCACGATGCCACCGGCGATCGAGACCGACTCCTGCCGAAGGTGCATCAGGTGCAGGATGTATTGCCCGCCCCAGAGGAACAGCAGCAGCACCACCAATGCGATCACCAGTTCGCGTGCGAGGATGCGGCGCTGGCGCGCGGCGGAGATCCCCTTGAACAGGCCGAGGATGACCGGGATGTTGCCGAGTGGATCGAGGATGAAGAACAGCAGCAGGGCGGCGGCGGTGATGGTCATTGCATGTCCCTCGCCATCGCGATCTGGCCCCGCGGCCGGGAATCTCCGGACCTCATGCGTCCACCGCGGCAGCGGGCACGGGTTCGCGATCCATGATCCGGCCACGCCACGGGGCGCCCGCCGCTGACAGCAAGTCCACGCAGGCCTGCGCATAATCGAACGCAGGGCGTGCCTCCGGGTCGGCATTGAGCTGGTAGGCCTTGGCACGCAAGCCGGTGCGCATCGGGCCGGGGCGCAGGCCGCTGATGCGCGTGCCCTGGGCCCCCAGCTCGGCCTGCAGCATCGGCACCAGTGCCGCTTGGGCCTGCTGGGCCAGTCCGTAGCCACCCCAGTAGGCACCGGCCGCGCCGGGCTTGCCGCGACGCTCGGGGGTATCCAGCACGAACACCGCGGCACCGGCATCGGACTTGGACAACAGCGGCAGGCAGGCCTGGGTCAGCCACCAGCGCGCGGTCAGGTCGACATGGATGGCGCGCGCAAAATCGGCTGGATCGGTGTGCGCCAACGGAGTCAGCGCACGGAATTCGGCGGCACAGTGCAGCAGGCCATCGAGACGCCCGAATTCACCCTCGATCGCCTGCGCCAGTTGGTCGTAGTCGTCGGGTGTGGCGCCTTCCAAGTCCAGCGGATACAGCATCGGATCCGGACCAACCGCCTTGACCGCCTCGTAGACTCGATTGAGCGCGCGCACCTTGCGCCCGAGCAGGAGCACGCTGGCGCCGGCCTCGGCGCAGGCCACTGCAGCTTCCGCGCCCAACCCGCCCGCCGCGCCCGCGACCAGGATCACCCGATCCTGCAATGCGCCGGTATTGCTCACGGCCTGCGCGCATCCGCCAGCAGGCGCGCCAGATCGCCGGACTCGGCCAGTTCCACGAGGATGTCGCAGCCGCCGATCAACTCACCCTGCACGAACAGCTGAGGAAAGGTGGGCCAATCGGAGAATCGCGGCAGGTTGGCGCGGATTTCCGGATCTTCAAGCACGTTGACGGTGTACAGCGGATCGGCGCCGGCATCACGCAGGGCCTGCACGGCCCTGCTGGAGAACCCGCACATCGGGAACTCCGGCGTGCCCTTCATGAACAACACGATGGTGTGGCTGTCGATTTCGGCGCGGATGCGCTCTTCCACGGTCGGCACCGGTGACACTCCTGCTGGGTTGCGGCTGGTCGCTTCACGAAGCGACGACGCGAGGGTTCGCTACAATCGCCCATTGTAATGCGTCAGGCGGCCGCGGCCGTACTGCCCTTCTGTTCCGTCTCGGAGATCCGACCCATGGCCATCGAACTGCCCGCCCTGCCGTATGCCAACAACGCACTGGAACCGCACATCTCGGCGGAAACCATCGACTACCACTACGGCAAGCACCACCAGGGCTATGTCACCAACCTCAACAAGATGATCGAGGGGACCGAGTTCGCCAACCTGGACTTGGTCGCGATCGTCCGCAAGTCGCAAGGCGGGATGTTCAACAACGCTGCCCAGGTGTGGAACCACAGCTTCTACTGGAACTGCCTGTCGCCCACCGGTGGCGGCGAACCGGCCGGCACGCTGCGTGATGCGATCGACGCCGCGTTCGGCAGCTTCGCCAAATTCAAGGAGGAGTTCACCAAGACCGCGGTGGGCACCTTCGGCTCTGGCTGGGCGTGGTTGGTGCAGCGCCCGGACGGCGCGCTGGCACTGGTGAGCACACCCAACGCCGCGACCCCGCTCACCGGCGAGGACACCCCGCTGTTGACCTGCGACGTGTGGGAGCACGCCTACTACATCGATTACCGCAACGCCCGCCCGAAGTACCTCGAGGCGTTCTGGAACCTGGTGAACTGGGAGTTCGCGGCGGCGCAGATGAAATAAGGGAATCTCGAATTACCTCGGATATCTGGCTCGAGGCTCCAGTGAGCATCTTCAAGTCATTGAATTCAAAGGCAATGGATTCCCGCTTTCGCGGGAATGACGAGCAAAAACCAGTTATTCGAGGTTCCCATAAGTCACAGCTGCGATCGTGCTTGGGCAAACGGCCGGGGCAACCCGGCCGTTGTCCTTGGAGCGTTCCTCCGCGGATCAGGCGAGGCTGGCAATCACCGGCGCCACCTGCGCCTGCCGGCCCAGCGCCACACCGACGCGCTGCAGGGCGGCCACCAGCGCTTCGTGGCTGTTGACGCGCACACTGGCATGCCCAACCTTGCGGCCCGGCCGCGGCGACTTGCCGTAGTCGTGCCAGTGGCCTCCGGCCTCGCGCATGAGCGGCACCGGATCCGGCAGTTCACCCAGCCAGTTGAGCATGCAGGAAACTCCCAGTGCGCCGGTGTCACCCAGCGGCATGCCGAGCACGGCGCGCAGGTGGTTCTCGAACTGGCTGGTCTGGCTGCCTTCGATGGTCCAGTGCCCTGAGTTGTGCACGCGCGGAGCCATTTCGTTGGCCAACAGTTCACCATCACGGCAAAACAGCTCCAGCGCCAGCACGCCGACGTAATCGAGTGCCTCGGCAAGGCGCCGCGCATGATCCAGCGCAACCGCGTGCAGCGCCGCGTCGACCGGCGCAGGCGCAAGGCTCGCCGACAGCACGCCCTCGTCATGCCAATTGCGTGCCAGCGGCCAGGCGTGGAACGCGCCGTCACGACCACGCACGGCGATCACCGACAGTTCGCACTGGAAAGCGACGTGGCCCTCGAGGATCAATCCGGTGGTTGCCGCCTGCGGCCCCAGCGCCGCCCACGCCGCACCGATATCCTCCGTCGCGCGGATGCGGAACTGGCCCTTGCCGTCGTAGCCGAGGCGCCGCGTCTTGAGGATGCAGGGGATGCCGATTTTCATCACCGCGTCCTGCAGCGCGGCCTCCGAATCGACATCCGCAAACGGTGCGACCGGAATGCCGAGGTCGCGGAACAGGTTCTTTTCGGAGAGTCGGTCCTGCGCCACCGCCAGCGCCTGCGGCGGCGGGAACACCGGCACCCGGGCAGCCAGCCAGTCGGCGGCCTGTGCGGGCACGTTCTCGAAATCGAAGGTCGCCACATCCACGCCATCGATGAAACGGGCCAGCGTGCCTTCGTCGGCGTACTCGCCCACGGTCAGTGGTGCCACCTGGCCGGCGCAGGCGTCGGCGGCAGGATCAAGCACTTTGAAGCGCAGCCCGAGCGGGGCACCGGCAAGGACCAGCATGCGGGCCAGTTGCCCGCCGCCGAGGATGCCAACCGTTTTCATGCGCGCGGGTCGTCGTTGTCCACCACATCGCGGGTCTGCCGGTCGCGGAACGCGGCGAGCGCTTCGGCAATCGCAGGATGGTCGCTGGCCAGCATTGCCGCGGCGAACAGTGCAGCATTGGCGGCCCCGGCCTGGCCAATCGCGAAGGTCGCCACCGGCACCCCGGCCGGCATCTGCACGATGGAGAGCAACGAGTCCATGCCGTTCA
Organism: Thermomonas sp.; assembly: GCF_020850895.1. Lineage (GTDB taxonomy): Bacteria > Pseudomonadota > Gammaproteobacteria > Xanthomonadales > Xanthomonadaceae > Thermomonas. The sequence continues at coordinate 33,916 of NZ_JADZDS010000051.1, forward strand.
GGGCCTTGCTCTGCACCGGCACCCCCAGCACCGGCACCGCGGTCTTGGCCGCCAGCATGCCGGGCAGGTGGGCCGCGCCGCCGGCACCGGCGATGATCGCGCGCAGTCCGCGCGACCCAGCGGAGTCGGCATAGGCGAACAGCACGTCCGGCGTGCGATGCGCTGACACCACCCGCACCTCGTGCGGCACGCCCAAGCTCGCCAATAGGTGCGCGGCGCGCTCCATCGTTTCCCAGTCGGAGCGCGAACCCATGACGATACCGACCAGCGGGACCGGAGAGGTGGGTATCGTTTCAGTCATGGCGGCATCGTTCGTCAAATCGGCATTCTAGCGCTTCGCGGCCAGTCGTTCGCCTTGCCCGGACCGGCTTGCCACCGGATGCTACCCTTGCAGGTTCTGGAACCCGTTTGCGGTTACCGCGCACTGCATGGATCGGAAACTGCTCGACATCCTGGTCTGCCCCATCACCCGGCAACCGCTGGCGTTACTGGACGCGTCGGGCTTGGAGGCACTGAACCGCGCCATCGTCACCGGCTGCGTCCTGCGCAGCGACGGCAGCCCGCAGCGGGGACCACTGCACGCCGCCCTGGTGACCCGGGACCGCAAGACCGTGTATCGGATCGAAGACGACATCCCGATGCTGTGTGCGGAAGACGCGCTGGCCACGGCCCAGGTCGAAGGGTTCCCAACGGCATGAGTGCGATCCCAACGCCGCCTGCCGACACGATTGCCCGCGATGTCGCCTCCGCCTTGGCCGAGGACCTCGGTCCGGGCGATGCCACGGCAGCCTTGGTGAACGACGGTCCGGATCGCGCTCACCTGCTGTGCAAGGAGACGTGCGTCATCGCCGGGCGGCCGTGGTTCGACGCCTGCCATCGTGCGCTGGATCCCGAGGTTCGCATCGACTGGCACTGCGCCGAAGGCGATGCGATCCATCCCGGCACCGTGGTCGCCACGCTCACGGGACGCCGGCGCGCCTTGGTCAGCGCCGAGCGCGCCTCGCTGAACTTCCTGCAAACCCTGTCCGGCACGGCCACCGTCACTGCGCGCTATGTGGCCGCCGTGCACGGCACCCGCGCACGCATCCTCGACACCCGCAAGACCCTGCCCGGCCTGCGGGTGGCACAGAAATACGCGGTCCGCGTGGGCGGCGGCGACAACCACCGCATTGGCCTGTTCGATGCGGTGATGCTGAAGGAAAACCATATCCGTGCGTTCGGCTCGGTGGCTTCAGCCATCGCGCGTGCGCGCGCGTTGCACCCGGACTTGCCGCTGATCGTCGAAGTGGAGACGCTGGACCAACTGCGCGATGCCCTCACCTGCGGCTGCACGCGGATCCTGATCGACGATTTCGACGCCCCCACCCGGCGCGAAGCAGTGCGGATGGCGAGCTCGACCCCGTTCGACGGCCGCATCCCGCTGGAGGTGTCCGGTGGGGTCGATCTGGACGGCGTGCGCGCCATCGCCGAAGACGGGGTGGACTGCATCTCGATCGGCGCGTTGACCAAGCACGTCCACGCCATCGATTTTTCGCTCAAGTTGGGCTGAGTCCGTCGCTTTTCCGGCACGGACTTCAGTCGTCCTCCCGACCCGCTTGCAAGTGCCCTGCGTGGCCACCACAGTAAAGGCATGCCTACCCTGCTCATCCTGATGATCATCGGTGCAGCGGCGTTCTTCTTCTTCACCGCCGCCCGCGCCGCCGCCGAACGCGCGGCCGAGATCGGCCGTGACGCCTGCGCCGCGGCGGGCGTGCAGTGGCTGGACCAATCGGTGCACGCCTCCGGGCTGCGCCTGCGCCGCAAGCCGGATGGTTGGCTGGGGCTGGAGCGGCGGTTCCGCTTCGAATACTCGGAAGACGGCCACGATCGCCACATCGGCCAGTTGATCCTGCTGGACGGACGCCTGGTTGGTTTCATCGGCCCGACCCGCGCCGCCCGGGACGTGATCCAGAACTTGCCCGGTTAGGTCAACGCGAATTCAGTCGGCGTTGCCTGCCGACCATGGATGGTCGGCCGCGCATCGATCACCGATGTGATTGATCCGCGTGAGCTGCGTTCGGGCATGCACCGGACGCCGCGTGTGCTGACACGTCCAGGAGGGACTTGCTTCAGCATTGCCTTGGGGAAGGTGGACAACGCCATCCGGGCATTGTCGGCCCACGCCATCCATGCGGGTTGCAGGCGTGGCTGTCGTCAAACCCCTGCATTGCACGGAAACCCGCTCACCCGCCTGCGGCACTGCCGTGCAGATTGGGCAGCGGCAACGGGTTGCGGCAGGCAATGCATCCCGGCAAGAACACCTGTACCGCGCCCGACCGAGCCCATTCCACAGCTTCCACGCCCGGGCCGGACGCACGATAAACTAGCCGCCATGCCTGCTCGCAAGACCCCCCGCTGATGCCACTGCGCCGATACCTCGGTGCCGTGGTTGCCTGTGCGCTGTTGCTTCCCGGACCGACCGTACATGCGGGGCCCGGCGTGGTCTGCAAGCGCGTGAATGAACAGGGTGTCACCGAATACAAGAACATGCCCCGCTGCGGGAATGGCTGGGTGGTGGCCGCGCAGTACCAGCCCGATCCAGTGGCGCCACCGCCGCCGGCCGCGCCCCAAGCAGTCCCGATTCCGCCTCCCGGGACCGCACCGGCCCCAGACGCACCGCCCCTTGCCAACGCTGCGCCAGGCGCAGGTCCCATCCTGCAGGACTTCGGTGATCCAAACGCCGCCGCAGTGCTGGCGCTGCTGCGATCGGGCGCAGGAGGGGCGCACTTCAGCTACCTGCAGATCGGCGATTCCCATACCGCAGGTGACTTCCTGACCGAACGACTGCGCCTGCGCCTGCAGCAGTTGCTGGGTGACGGCGGAATCGGCTGGGTGACACCCATCCAGATCCCCGGCCAGCGGTTGGCCCGAATCACCGTCAGCCAGACCGGCTGGCAACTGATCAGCAGCCGCACCTCCGGTCCCGGCTATGACTATCCGTTCGGCGGATTCATCGCCCAGATGACCACGCCGTTCGCGATGCTGACGCTGAAGCCCCGTTACGCCACGCCGCGACAGGCGATCACCCTGCTGATCCGGCAAGGACCGATGGACGCGCCGCTGACCGTCACCGACGCCAGCGGCCGGAGGCAGACGGTGCAAAGCCCGTACCTCGACAGTCAGTGGCATCCGGTGGCGTTCGAAGCCGACCTGCCGATCACGGTCAGCGCGGCAATCAGCCCGCAGACCGCGATCGGTGGCTGGTGGATGCAGTCCGCCAATGGCCGTGGCGCCGTGGTTTCGGCGGTTGGCATCAATGGCTCCGAACTCGAGCAGTGGAACCGCTGGCGCAATGGCTGGATGGACGACCTCGAGCCCGCCCGTCCGGATTTGGTGGCCTTGGCCTATGGCACCAATGAGGCCTTCCGCACCACGCTCGACCCCGAAACCCTCCGTTCCACCCTGACTGCGGCGGTCACCCGACTGCGGCAGCGCTTCCCGGGCAGCGCGATCCTGATCCTCGGTGCACCGGAATCACTGAAGAGTGGCGCCGGGCAATGCGGGGTGCGTGCAGTCGGACTGGACGCCGTGCAGGCAGTCCAGCGTGCGGTCGCCCAACAACAGCACACGCTGTACTGGGACTGGCAGCAGGCGATGGGTGGCCAGTGCAGCATGACCAGCTGGATGGCGCGCGGGCTGGCGCGGCGCGACGGCGTGCATTTCAGCCGCGAGGGTTACGAAGCGCTGGCTGATAACCTGTTTTCCGGGCTGAACCAACAGCAGTGATCCGTCGCAGCGGCGCAGTCCCGATGCGCGCCCGTTATTTCACGATCCGCAGATGCCCGCCCCGCTTGGGCGGATCGGGCGCGTCATCCGGTCCACCCGGACGCGAATCGTCGTCCACGGCTGATGCCCCGGGCTTCGGATCAGGACCCGGCTGGTTCGTGTCAGGTGCCGGGTTCGGATCCTCGGGAAGTGCCATGCCCATCCCGCTTTCGCGCGCATAGACCGCAACCACCGCCGCCATCGGGATCACCACGCTCTGCGAAACCCCGCCGAAACGTGCGGAAAAGCGCAGCCCATCGTTGTCCATCGCCAGTTTGGCCACCGCGCGATCGGCGATGTTGAGCACCACCTGCCCATCCTTGATCGTGTGCGTGGGCACCCGCACGCCCGGGACACCGGCGTTGACCAGCACGTGCGGGGTCATGCCGTTGTCGACGATCCATTCGTACAGTGCCCGCAGCAGGTACGGCCGCTGGCTGGTCATCAACGGGATCGGCGGCTCCCCCATCGCAGGCTCAGAGCACGAGCTCGCGCAGCTTCTTTTCCTGCTCGGTCAGGCTGCGCACGAAGCCCGGGTTGCGGAAGATCCGATTGCCGTAGTCCTCGATCACCTTGCCGTCCTTGGGCAGGGCCACGCCCAACGCGTCGAGGCGCCAGATGATCGGCGCCATCGCGCAGTCGGCCAGGCTCATTTCCGGATTGAGGAAGAATTTGTAGGCCTTGAACAGCGGCAGCGATTGCGCCAACAGTTCCTTCAACCGCTTGCGCCCGGCCTCGACCTGCTGCTTGTTGCCGAGCTGGATCGCCTGCACCTGCGGCACCCAGTCGTGTTCGATGCGCAGCATCGCCAGTCGCAGACGCGCGCGCGCCAGCGGTTCGACCGGCATCAGCGGTGGGTGCGGATAGCGCTCGTCCAGGTATTCGCTGACCACGCTGGCGGCGTACAGCACCAGGTCGCGCTCGACCAAGGTCGGCACCGAGTGGTAGGGATTGAGGTCGATCAGGTCCTCCGGCGGATCCTGGGGATCGACGGGGATGAAGTCGTAGGTGACGCCCTTGGCAGCCAGCACCAGGCGCACCCGGTGGCAGACGACATCGTCAACGGCGGAGAACAGGGTCAGAGCATTACGCATGCGAGGACTCACGGCCATCATCTGGATCCACTCCCGCGCCCGGCCGCGCCGAACGCACCCACGCCGCCCGCACGCTGCAGGCGACCTTACAGCTCCCGTTCCCCTTCGCGGGCGCCGCCTGGGCGCGCCACATCAGTGAACGTCCCGCCAGAACTCCTTCTTCAGCAGCATGGCGAGGAATGCGAAAAATGCAAGGAACAGCACCGTCCAAACACCGATGTGCTTGCGCTTGAGCGCCGCCGGCTCGCCGGCGTATTCGAGGAACGCGGCGATGTCACGCGCGGTCCGGTCGAACTGCTGCGGGGTTTGGTTGCCGGGCTGGCTGAGCGTGAAACCCTCGACCGGGGCATCGCCGGCGGCATCCTTCGGCCCGTACTTGGGCTGCTGGATGCCCTGCTGTTGCCACAGCGGATTGGGCATCGACACGTTCGGGAACAGGGTGTTGTTCCAGCCCACCGGGCGGCTCTCGTCAACGTAGAAGGACTTGAGGTAGGTGTAGATCCAATCCGGGCCGCGCACGCGGGCGATCAGGCTCAGGTCCGGCGGTGCCTTGCCGAACGCGGCCTGGCCCATCGCCGGGGTCATCGCGGAGATCACGTGGTCGCCGAACTTGCCACCGGTGAAGTTCAGGTTCTGCATCACCTGGGCTTCGGTCAGCCCGAGGTCTTCGGAGATCCGGGCGTAGCGAACGTATTTCAGCGAATGGCAGCCGCTGCAGTAATTCATGTACAACGCCGCGCCTCGCTGCAGCGAGGCGCGGTCGTCGAGGTCGGTGCCCGACTGCTGGAGGTTGCCGCCTTCGCTGGCCAGTGCGGTGGCGGAGAGCAGCAGGCTGGTGGCGAACAGGGCTGCGCGGGACAGGAAGTTCTTAGTCATGCGTCGTCACCCGTTCCGGCACCGGCTTGGTCTTGTCGATCTTCGTCCACACCGGCATGGTGATGAAGAAGGCGAAATACAGGAAGGTCAGGACCCGACCGATGATCGCCTCGACCGGATCGGTGCCCGGGCCGGCGCCGATCTTGGCCAGCCAGCAGAAGCTGACGACGAAGATGGCCAGCATCGTCCAACTCAGCCAGCCACGGTAGCGGTAGGACTTGACCGGCGACTTGTCCAGCCACGGCACCAGGAACAGGCAGACGATCGCGCCGAACATCACCAATACGCCCCACAGCTTGATCCCGAAGAACGACGGGATCACCCGCAACATCGCGTAGTACGGGGTGAAGTACCAGACCGGCTTGATGTGGGCCGGGGTCACCAACTGGTTGGCCGCGGTGAAGTTGTCGTGCTCGAGGAACCAGCCGTCGAAGGTCGGCGCGAAGAAGATGACGAAGGCCGAGATGCCGAGGAAGCAGGCGACGTAGAACAGGTCCTTCACCGTGTAGTACGGATGGAAGGGAATGCCATCGGCCGGCGCGGTGGGCGACCAGCGGTTGCCCTTCGGGCCCTTCTTGATTTCCACCCCATCGGGGTTGTTGGAACCGACTTCATGCAGGGCGAAGATATGCAGCACCACCAGCAGCAGCAGCACCAGCGGCAACGCGACCACGTGCAGCGCGAAGAACCGGTTCAGGGTCGCGTCGCCCGGGTTGAAGTCACCCATGATCCATTCGGTCAGGCCGGTGCCAACGACCGGAATCGCGCCGAACAGCGAAATGATGACCTTGGCACCCCAATACGACATCTGGCCCCAGGGCAGCACGTAGCCCATGAAGGCCTCGGCCATCAGCACCAGATAGATCACCATGCCAAGCAGCCACACCAGTTCGCGCGGCTTGCGGTAGCTGCCGTACATCATCCCGCGGAACATGTGCAGGTAGATGACGATGAAGAACATCGACGCGCCGGTTGAATGCATGTAGCGGATCAGCCAGCCCCAGTCGACGTCGCGCATGATGTATTCGACCGAGTCGAAGGCTTCCGCCGCGCTCGGCTTGAAGTGCATGGTCAGGAAGATGCCGGTGACGATCTGGTTCACCAGCACCACCAGCGACAGCACGCCGAAGATGTACCAGATGTTGAAATTCTTCGGCGCGTAGTACTCGGTCATGTGCTTGCGGTAGGCGGGCATCATGCCCGGCGCGCGCGCATTGACCCAGTCCATGACGCCGTTGGCGGTGGCGCAGGCAAGCTGGGTGATCTTGTTGCTCATGGCTTACGCGGCCCCTTTCTGGTCAACGCCGATCACGACGGTGTTGTCGTCCGGGAAGTAGTAAGGCGGCACCGGCAGGTTCAACGGCGCCGGTTGCGACTTCAGCACGCGCCCGGAAATGTCGTAGCGCGACTTGTGGCAAGGGCAGAAATAGCCGCCCTTCCAGTTCGGATCAAACGGTTCGGGCTTGATTTCGGCGTACAACTCCGGCGCGCAGCCCAAATGCGTGCAGACGCCGACCAAGACCAGGATATCCGGCTTGATCGAACGGTTCTCGTTCTTGGCATAAGCGGGCTGCTCGGAGGCGTCCGATTTGGGATCGGCCACCAGCGCGTCCATCTGCGGAAGGACCGCCAGCATCGCCTGGGAGCGCCGGGCGATGAAGATCGGTTGGCCGCGCCAAGCGACGACCAACTGCTGGCCCTCGGCCAAGGCGCTGATGTCCTGGGTCACCGGCGCACCGGCGAAGCGCGCACGTGCGCTCGGGCTCCAGGACTTGATGAATGGCACCGCCGCGAATCCCACGCCGACCGCACCGACCACCGTCGTGGTCGCGGTGAGGAATCGGCGGCGTCCGCTGTCGACCTCTTCGTTGGCCATCCCTTACTCCGTAAAAGCGCGCACGCAGCCGCCGCTTCCGCGACGACCCGCTGAACCTGAAGACAGGCAAGTTTAACGGAACGTTCAGCGAGCCGACAATCCGCCCGGTGCCGGAGTCGCCGTCGAAGCCATCGCCGGGGCCAGCGCCCCGCGGTAGCGCTGCAGCAACTGGGCCACTCGCTGGACATAGCGCTGGGTCTCGCTGTAGGGCGGGACGCCACCGTATTTGGCCACCGCACCTTCGCCGGCGTTGTAGCCCGCCGCCACCAGCGTCAGGTCGCCATTGAACCGATTGATCAGCCAAGCCAAGTACTGGACGCCGCCGGAAATGTTCTGGCCCACGTTGAAGGCATCGGCAACCCCGAATCGGCGAGCGGTGCCCGGCATCAGTTGCATCAGGCCCTGGGCGCCGGCACGCGAGAGCGCCATCGGATTGTAGGCGGATTCAGCGTGGATGATGGCGCGCACCAGCGCCTCCTCAACGCCATTGGCTCGCGCAGCGGTACGGATTTCAGCGCTGTACGCGTCGGTATTGAGGCGCACTGAGCCAAAGTTCACGCCCGGCAAGGCGCCGCAGGCATAGCATGCCTGGATGTAGCTGTAGGCAATCGTGCGCACTGCCGATGATGCAACCCCGCGCGGGCGCACGCTGGTGTAATTGCGCACGCCGCTGGCATCAACATAGGAATACACCTGCCCGCGCACCACGCGTGGCGCGCCGGACAAGGCGCGCGCCGCAGGCGCCGGGGCCATCGCGGGGATCGCGGGCGTCGTGCCGGCAGCTGGAACAGGAGGCGCGGCGGCAGGGGCTGGAGCCACACCAGCCGTGGTTGCGGTGACGCCCGAAACCGGGGCGACGCCGCCAGAGGGTGCGGCAGCCCGGTTGTCCAAGCTGACCGGAACGACCGGACTGGCCGCCCGTGCCGGGCGCGGTGCCCGCGACCGCTGGTTGCGAAAACTGCTGACCAGCGTGCACTGGGCGCCGGGAACGCGCTTGCTCACATAGCTGACGCCGCCGGCGTCCTGGCAGCGGTACACACTCCCCGCCCAGCACGGCGCGGCCAGCGCAAGCAACAGCACCGCAGTGGCGGTCCTCCCCAGCATGGGCCTGAGTCTCGACGTTTTGCGTCAAGTTGGCAAGCCCTTGATTTTTCGCCCTGCAGTCCGCCCTGACCGCGCGCTGCCTTAAAATCGCGCTTGAACCGGCCCGGATTCCCCGCCGCGCCCCGGAGAACGCCCATGACCGACCTGTTGCCGCTGCCCGCCCTGCCCGCCAAGCCCACGCCCCGCCCCGGCGCAAGGAAATTCTTCATCCAGACCTACGGCTGCCAGATGAACGAGTACGACTCGGCGCGGATGGCCGATCTGCTGGCCGCGCAGGAAGGCATGGAACCGACCACGATCGTCGAAGAAGCCGACGTGATCCTGGTCAATACCTGCTCGATCCGCGAAAAAGCGCAGGAAAAGGTGTTCAGCCAGCTGGGCCGCTGGAAGCACCTCAAACAGGGCGAGCGCCCGGTCATCATCGGCGTGGCCGGCTGCGTGGCCTCGCAGGAAGGCGCCGCCATCCTCGACCGCGCGCCCTACGTCGACCTGGTGTTCGGCCCGCAAACCCTGCACCGGCTGCCGGAGATGCTTCGCGCACGCCGCGAACAGGACGCGCCGCAGGTCGATATCAGTTTCCCGGAAATCGAAAAATTCGACCGCTTGCCCGAGCCGCGCGCGGAAGGGCCGACCGCCTTCGTGTCGATCATGGAAGGCTGCTCGAAATACTGCTCCTACTGCGTGGTGCCCTACACCCGCGGTGAGGAAATCAGCCGGCCGTTCGAATCGGTGCTGACCGAGGTGGCCGAACTGGCCGCGCAGGGCGTGCGCGAGGTCAACCTGCTCGGCCAGAACGTCAACGCCTACCGCGGCCCGCTGGGTGACGATGGCGACACCGCCGATCTGGCCCTGCTGATCCGTGCGATCGCCGAGATCGACGGCATCGGCCGCATCCGCTTCACCACCTCGCATCCGCTGGAGTTTTCGGATTCACTGATCGATGCCTACCGCGATGTACCCAAGCTGGCCAATTACCTGCACCTGCCGGTGCAGGCCGGCAGCGATCGTATCCTCGCGGCGATGAAGCGCGGCTACACCACGCTGGAGTTCAAGCAGAAGATCCGCAAGCTGCGCGCGGTGCGACCCGACATCTCGGTGTCCTCGGACTTCATCGTCGGCTTCCCCGGCGAGACCGATGCCGATTTCGAGAAGACCATGAAGCTGATCGAAGACATCGGCTTCGACCAGAGCTTCTCCTTCATCTATTCGCGCCGTCCCGGCACCCCGGCCGCCGACCTCGAAGACACCATCCCCAGCGCAGACAAACACGCACGCTTGGAACGCCTGCAGAAGCACATCAGCGCCCACGCGGCGACGATTTCGCAGGCGATGGTGGGCAGCGTGCAGCGCGTGCTGGTGGAAGGCCCCTCGCGCAAGGACGCCAGCGAGTTGACCGGCAAGACCGAGAACATGCGCTCGGTCAACTTTGCCGGTCACCCGCGCCTGATCGGCCAGTTCGTCGACGTGCAGATCACCCAGGCGATGCGCAATTCATTGCGTGGGCGGGTGGTCACGCCAGACTGAACTCAACGCGCCTGATACACCGGCTTGCCATCGACATAGGTGGCCTTGACGGTCAAGGTGCGCAACTGCGCCGCAGGCACCGCCAACGGGTCCTGCGCAAGCACCACGAAATCGGCGCGCTTGCCGGGGGCGAGGCTGCCGACCTCGTGTTCGGAGAAGCCCGCGTACGCCGCCTCGAGGGTGAACCCACGCAGCGCTTCGAAGGCGGTCAATTCCTCCTGCGGCATCCAGCCACCGACCGGGCGTCCTTCGGGATCGGCGCGGGTGACGGCGGAATACAGGCCCAAGCGCGGATCGACCGATTCGACCGGGAAGTCCGAGCCGAATGCAACGTGCGCGCCGGTGTCGCGCAACTGCCGCCACGCGTAGGCGCCGAGGATGCGCTGCGGCCCCAGCCGATCTTCCGCCCAGGGCATGTCGCTGGTGGCATGAGTCGGCTGCATCGAGGCGATCACGTGCATGCGCGCCAGCCGCGGCAGCACCTGCGGCGACAGGATCTGCGCATGTTCGATCCGCCAGCGGTGGTCGCCATCGACATCGCTGCCCAAGGCCTTGGCGTAGACATCGAGCACGATGCGGTTGGCACGATCGCCGATCGCGTGGATCGCCACCTGCACGCCGCAGCGATGCGCCTTGTCGGCGGCGATCTGGAGGTCGTCGGGCGAGGTCACCATCAGGCCCCGGTTGCCCGGGTCATCGCTGTAATCGGCCAGTAGCGCCGCGCCGCGGCTGCCCAAGGCGCCGTCGCCGACCAGCTTGACCGCCCGCATCTGCAGGCGACCGGAAGGATGCCGGTACAGGCCGTTCGTGCACAGCCAATCCAGCGCGGCGTGGTTGCCATCGGCCATCGCATACACGCGCAGCGGCACCTGCCCGTGATCGGCAAGCTGCTGGTAGACGCGCATTTCCTCCAACCGAATGCCGGCGTCATGCACACCGGTGAGGCCATGCGCCACCGCGGCCTGCATGGCGATCGCCAGTGCATGCTCGGTGGTGGCCGAGCTGATGGCGGGGCGCGCCGCCTCGATCAGATCCATCGCGTTGTCGATGAAGACGCCATTGGCCTGGCCAGAGGCATCCCGGCGAATATTGCCGCCGTCCGGCTGCCAACTGCCGCTGAGGTCACGCCGCACCATTCGCATCGCGGCGCTATTCGCCCAGCCGGCATGGCCATCGACCCGATACAGCCACACCGGACGATCCGGGAACGCGGCATCGAGGTCGGCAGCGGTCGGAAAGGCCTTGTCCGGCCAATCGTTCTGGTCCCAGCCGCGGCCGAGCAGCCACTCGCCAGGCTTCAGGTCCCGCGCCTTGGCGCGCAGGCGCGCGAGGATTTCGGCCTTGTCCGCGGTGCCGTCCAGCTCGGCGCTCATCATCGCCATGCCCAGGCTGGTGACATGGCCATGCGCGTCGATCAGGCCCGGAATGACGGTGGCATCACCCACGTCCAGCCGGGTTGCGCCCGGATAGTGCGCGAGCAGGGCATCCACCGCGCCCAGTTCGAGGATCTTGCCGCTGGCATCAAAGGCCATCGCCTGCGCCACCGGATGGGAGGTATCCATGGTGTGGATACGATGGGCGGTCAGAACAGTGGTTTGCGCCAGCGCCGGCAGCCCCGCCATGCACAACAGCAATCCCGCGATCAGCTTGCCGAACCTTGCCATCGTCTATCCCCATCCTCGCGGTACACATTTGGTCGGGACCACTGTACGTCAGCCCGGACGCTTCCCGAAAGCAGTTCTCGACAAACGATCCTCGAAAGCGAATCCCGAAGGCGGCAGCGACGTGTGATGGCTGCAACCTGCTAGTCTCGACGCGACGAGCGTGGGGATCGCGCATGCGACGTGTTGGACTGGGCCTCTGCTGGGCAATGCTGGCGTGGTGCGGGTGCCCATTGCTCGCGATCGCCGGTGCGCCGGCGGCGGCGCCGGTCAAGCCCATACCGACCACCACCCTGGGCCACGTGATCGAGGATGCGCCACGCGCGTCACTACCCGCCGAATTCCCGGGGCGTGCGTGGCGGGTGTTTTCGGTCAACGACAGCTTGCCGGACAACATGGTCTACGCAATCACGCAGGACCCTGCCGGCCTGATCTACGCGGGGCTCGGCAACGGCATTGCGAGCTACGACGGTGGCGGCTGGACGCGCCTGCCCTTGCCTGGCGTCCACGGCGCGCATGCGGTGGGCGCGGTGCGGACGACGCCTGATGGCGCGGTCTGGATCGGCGCCGATGGCGACGGCGTGTTCCGCCTGCACGCCGGACGTGTGGTCGCCGTGCCGGGACTTGCGGGCGATGCCCGTGTGGTCCATCAAATCGCGATCGCCAGTGGCAACAGCGTGTGGGCTGCCACCGGTGGCGGGCTGGCGCATTGCACGGCACAGCACTGCACGCTCGATGCCGGCTTGCAGGGACGCAAGGTCCTCAGCGTCAGTCCGGGTGGCGGGCCGAACGGGCCTTGCCTGTGGCTGGGCATCGCCGATGAAGGCTTGCGCCGCTACGACCTGACGGCTGATGGCCGTCTCCTCGACAGCGGTTTCCTGTTTGCGCGCAAGGACGGCCTGCCCAATAGCGTTGTCGTCACCGTCGTGCAATGGGGCGGCCGCGACGGTCGTGACCTGTGGATCGCCACCGGACGCGGGCTCGCACGATTCGATGGCCGGCGGCTGGTGCGTTACACCGCCGCCGTAGGTTTTCCCGGCTCGGTGACGGCGTTGTTGCCGGGCCAAGGCCGTGATCGCGGCCTGCTGTTCGCCGCGCTGAAGCCCGGTGGCTTGGCGGTGATCCGTGCGGACGGAAGTTGGGGGCTGATCGGACCGGCGCAAGGACTGCCGGACAGTTCCGTGCAGGCGCTCGCCTACACCGGCCAAGGCAGCGGTGCGCCGTTGCTGTGGGTGGGCACTTCCGAAGGCGGCGTGGCACGTGCCGATCCGGAACGCTGGCAGTTACTTGACGAGCGACGTGACGTGCCCACCCGCGGCATGGCCGGGCTGGGGCGCGTGCGGTTTCTGGATGGGGTGGAGACCCTGTGGATGGGCTCCGCTGCAGGCACCCGCCGACTCACCAGCGACGGCTGGGAACCTGTGCCCGGGCTTCCCGATGGGGTCACGGCGGACATGGTCGATACCTCCGACGGCGCGCTGTGGATGGCGACCCGCGAGGGACTTTGGCGATTGCAGGGCAAGCGGCGTGAGTTGTTCACCACCGACAACTCGCCCCTGCCCGCCGTCTACGTCCACAAACTCGTGGTCGAGCACCAAGCCACCGGCGATGTGTTGTGGATTGCTACCAATCACGGTCTGGCGCGCTGGAGTGCCGCCGAAGGATTGCGTCGCGAAGTCGCGCCACCCCTGTTGCCGGCGGGCAGCACGATCACCGCCATGGCCGTGGCGGGTTTGGGCGATGAAGCCCCAGATTTCTGGATGGCGACGGAGACGCGGCTGCTTCGCCGCCACCACGGGCAGTGGCAAGCAATGGCCGGCGACTGCTTGCGCGATGCAACCGTGACCACATTGGTCGGGCATCGTGGCCCGCGCGGCGGCGAACTGTGGATCGGCACCAATGGCCCCGTGGTCCGCGTGCGTTCCGACGGCTGCGAACGGCGCGACGGGCTGTTCCAGGGCGGTGGCATCAGTCAGCTTGCGTTCGACACGCGCGGTCAGGTCTGGCTGTTCGGCGAAGCTGGCGTCGCCCGCATGGACACCTCGGTCGACACCCGCTTGGCGATGGCGCCCATGGTCCAGCATGGCGGCGAGGATGGCTTGTTTGCGCGCGATTTCCTGCCCGATCGCGGCGTGGCGATGGATGATCGTGGCCGTCTCTGGGTGGCCAGCACGGCCGCTCTGCAAATGATCGACACGAGCTACACGCCGCCACCGATCGACGATGCCCGCCTGCTCTGGCAAAGCGCCAGCGCGGGCGAAAACAGACAGCCGCTGGCCGCCGGCGCGGAACTGCCCGCCGGGACCTCACCTTTGGAGTTTTCTGCGCGCCTGCTCGCGTTCGGGCGCGAGGGCAGCAACCGCTATCGGGTGCAATTGATCGGCCTGCATGACGCGCCGCTGCCGTGGTCCTCCGACAACCGATTCGTGTTCAACCGCCTTGGCGCGGGCGACTATCAAGTGCTGCTTTGGGGACGCGATGCCGAAGGCAAGGTCGTCGGCCCGCTGCGGCTGCCGTTCCGGATCCTGGCACCGTGGTGGCAACGATCGTGGGCGCTGGCGCTGTGGGCATTGATGCTGGTCGCCAGCGGCCTGCTGCTGGGCTGGTGGCGGAGCCGTTCGCTGCGCCTGCGGGCACGCGAACTCGCCGATGAAGTCGCCGCACGCACCGGCGAATTGGCCGACGCCAACCGCCAGCTTGAAGCGATGGCGCGCACCGATACGCTGACCGGCCTGCACAACCGTCGCCACGCCCTCGATGTCCTGCCCAACCTGGTCCACCGCGATGATCGTCGCCGCCACGACGGCGCGGCGGAACGGTTGTTGCTGGTGTTGATCGACGTGGACCATTTCAAGCACGTCAATGACAGCCACGGGCATGCCATCGGCGACGTGGTGCTGCAGGAGGTGGCGCAGCGACTCCAGGGTGCCTTGCGCACGGGCGACATGCTGGTGCGCTGGGGTGGCGAGGAATTCCTGATCGCCCTCGACGGTTGCGCGCCCGCCCATGCAGCAGGACGCGTGCTTGCCTTGCTGGCGGCGACCAGCGATACGCCCGTGGCCATCGATGGCGGCACGCTGCGGATTTCGGTGTCAGCCGGCGTGGCCTGTTACGCACCGCCCGAGGACAACGATCTGCGCCACCTCGATCAGGCCATGCATCAGGCGATCGCGCGCGCGGACGCCGCCCTCTACGAGGCCAAGCGAGGCGGGCGTGACCGCGCCGTGCTGGCGACGGACGACGTCGATGACCCGGCGCGCTGGCAGCACCAGCCACGCAAGCGCGTCGAAGTCCGCTGAAGCCGGACGATCCGATCAATCCAGCCGCTTGCGGAAGCGCAGGGTCGCGAAGCTCATCATCGCCACGGTGAACACCAGCAGGGCCAGCAGGTCCGACCACATCGATTCCATGTCTGAACCGCGCAACATCACCCCGCGAATCAAGCGCATGAAGTGGGTCAAGGGCAAGACTTCGGCGATCCACTGCACGATGATCGGCATGCCGTCGAACGGGAACATGAAACCGGACAGCAGGATCGACGGCAGGAACAGGAAAAACGCCATCTGCATGGCCTGAAACTGGGTCTTGGCCAAGGTCGAAATCAGCAGGCCAAGACTGAGGTTGGCGACCACCAGCAAGGCCGAGACCACGTAGACATCAAACAGGCCGCCGCGGATCGGCACCTGGAACAGCAGCGCGCCCAGCAACAGGACCAGCGTCACCTGCACCAACCCGGCTGCGATGTACGGCAATACCTTGCCGACCATCAAGGCCGCGCTCGACACCGGTGTGGTGATCAGCAGTTCGAGGTTGCCGCGCTCGCGTTCGCGCACGATCGACATCGCGGTGAACATCACCATCGTCATCGTCAGGATCACGCCGATCAGTCCCGGCACCACATTGATCGCGGAGATGCGCGCCGGGTTGTACAGCGGCAACACCGCGATCTGCGTTGCCGGAATTGCCGTACCCCCGTCCAGCGGCATCAGCGCCAGCTGGCGTGCGGCCGCCTGCACGGACGTGTCGCTGCCATCGACCAGCACTTGCACCGCTTCCCTGCCCTCGGCGCGCCGGCGCTCGAAATCCGCCGGGATGACCACGCCGACCTTGATCGTCCCCGCGTGCAGCAGCGCTTGCAGGTCCTGCGGCAGCTGGGCGCTGGCCACCGGCCGCACTACACCGGTGGCGAACAGATCCTGCACGAACGTGCGCGAGCCACTGGTGTCGGCCATGTCGGCCACCGCCGCCGGCAGGTTGCGCACATCGATGTTGATCGCATAGCCGAACAGCAGCAGTTGCATGGTCGGGATGCCGATCATCATCGCCATCGTCATCCGGTCGCGCGCCATCTGCCGCACTTCCTTCCACATCACCGCGAGGACCTGCTGCAGGTTCATGCCGCGCGCGCCTCCGCCTGCCTGTGGGTGGCGGACACGAACACGTCCTCCAGGTTCGGCTCGATATCGCTGACCTCGGCATCGATGGCCTGCACCCGCAGCGCGTCGCGCAGATGGCGTGCGGGATCGGCAAGACCGGGCGCGCACAGCACGCGCAATTCGTTGCCGATCTGGGCCACGCTGAGGATGCCCTCGATGCCATGCAATGCCAGCTGCGCGCGGCGCGGCTGCTGCGCCAGCACACCCAGCGTGCGTCCAGACAACCGCGCCGCCAGCGCCGCCGGCGCGCCATCGGCGACCAGGCGGCCACTGTCGAGGATGGCGAGCCGGTGGCAGCGTTCGGCCTCGTCCATGTAATGGGTGGAAACCAGGATGGTGGTGCCGGCATCGACGAGGTCGAAGAGTTTTTCCCAGAATGCGCGGCGCGACTCCGGATCGACCGCGCTGGTCGGCTCGTCGAGGAACAGCAGTTCAGGACCGTGCACCACCGCACCGGCCAAGGCCAGCCGCTGTTTCTGGCCGCCGCTCATGGTGCCGGCCAATTGCCGCGCACGATCCGCGAGATCGTAGGTCTGCAGCAACTCATCCACCCGCCGCCGGCGTGCGCTACGCGGCAAGCCCTGCACGGTGGCGAGGAAATCGAGGTTCTCGCGCACGCTGAGGTCTTCGTACAACGAGAACTTCTGGGTCATGTAGCCGATCCGCCGACGCAGCGCCTCCGCCTGCTTCGGAATGTCGAGGCCGAGGACTTCGATGGTGCCTTCGCTCGGCGTCAACAGGCCGCACAGCATGCGGATGGTGGTGGACTTGCCCGACCCATTGGGGCCGAGGAAGCCGTACACGCAGGCGCGCGGCACGGCGAGATCGACGTGATCCACCGCCAGCAGCGCGCCGAAGCGCTTGCTGATGCCGCGGGCACGGATCGCGATGTCGTCCTCAGCGCGCATGCGCGATGCCCACGAACTCGACCCGCACCGGCAGCCCTGCCGGCAAATCGCCGGGATGATCCAGCACGACCTCGGCGATGTAGCTCAAGCGCGCGGCGTCATCGCCATTCAGGGCGTAGTACGGGGTGAACACCGGTTCGCTGCGCACCATCCGCACATGCCCTGCGAAGCTTCCATCGCGGCCATCGACGAACACCTGCGCCGCCATCCCGGGCTTCACGTCCGCGCGCATGCGCTCCGGCACGTACACGCGGGCATGCGGTGCATCGCCGACCAAGAGGATGGCCAAGGGCGCACCGATCGGCGCCTGATCACCGAGCTTGTACGGCAGGCTGTCGACACGTCCCGCGCGCGGCGCGGTGATATCGAGCTTGCCCAGCGTTGCCGACTGCGCCGCAGCCTCTGCTTGCGCGGCAGCGGCGGCGGCTTCGCCCTGCGCGATGTCCTCGCTGCGCGTGCCATGCAGCAATTCGGCCAGCGCCGCTTGGGCGGCACGCACCTGGCCATCGGCATTGCCGGCGGCGGCACGGGCGCGGTCAACTTCGGCAGCGGCCACCAGCTTGCGTTGGCCGAGCGGCCGCAGGCGCTCGTAATAGGCCCGCGCATCCACGGCCTGCGCCTGCGCGGAGGCCAGCATCGCCCGTGCCTGCGCGATCTGTTCGCTGCGTGGCCCGGCGCGCAGTTCCGCCAGCGCCGCGTCGCCCTGCCGCGCCAACGCCCGCGCTGCATCCAGTTGCGCCTGCGTGCGGGTCAGCTCCAGTTGCAACAAGCGCGTGCCTGCGGCGACCTGCTGGCCTTCGTGCACATCGATGGCAACGATCTTCTCCGCCGCCGGAGCCGGCAAGCTGATCCGATCCCATTCCAGCGTCCCCAAAACCTGCGGCGACGATTGATTGCACGCGGTCAGCGACAACGCCAGCGCGAAGCCCAGCAGCGCCTTGTTGTTCATGGTTTGAGCTCCAGTCCGCGATCAAGCAAGGCCAGGGCGTGCCGGCGCACGTCGTCCATGCCGAGGTCATTGGCTTCGAACATCTGCCGCCAGATCGGCGCACCGGCAGCCGGGAACAGGGTCAGCCCGATCAGCGTCGGCAACAGCAGGCGCGGGTCGAGATCGGTGTTGAGTCGCCCTTGCGCCTGCGCCGTGGCAAAGCGTTGCGCCAGCATCCGCGCCAGGTCCGGGGCGATCCGGGTCAGCAGCAGATTGCGCAGTGCGCCGCCTTCGCACAGCACCTCCCGCACCCACAGCTGCGGCCACCACGGATAACGCTTGACCGCCTCGGTGACACCGAACACGAAAGCAGCCACCACGTCGGCAACATCGTCGCCGGCTGCGGCCACACGCTCGCGCACCTGCAGGAAGGCCGGCATCGCACGCGTCTCGATCACCGCCTCCAGCAGTTGCGCCTTGTCGCCGAAGTAGTAATGCGCAAGCGCCGGCGTCACCCCCGATTCGGCGGCGATATCGCGCAAGCTGGTGGCGGCAATGCCGTTGCGCACGAAGCAGGCAAGTGCACCGTCGAGCAGGCGCTCGCGCTGGTCGGGGGCATCGATCCGTGGACGCCCGGGTGTCCGCTTGCGTGGCTTGGCTGCGCTCTTTGCCGCCGGCGTGGATGCGGGCTTGGATGCGGCCGCTGCCCGTCCAGTACGAGATTTACGTGAGCTTGTCATGCGCTAAATTTAATTCATTGTTTAATTAAATGCAATCATGACGCATGGATGCGGCATTGCCGGACAAACGCGCTACCCTTTCGCGATGCCCACACAACACGATTTCAGCCTCGAACCTGATGACACCGAACGGCTGGCCAACCTGTCCGGTCCGTTCGACGCCCACCTTCGCCTGATCGAGCTTCGCCTCGGCGTGGAGATCGCCAATCGCGGCTGCGTGTTCAGGATCAGTGGCGATGACAGGGCGGTGGCGCAGGCCGAACGCCTGTTACGCCAGCTTTGGGACGAGGCCGAACACGAAGCCCTGGACGATCATGCCGTGCACCTGCGGTTGGGGGCGTTCGCGGGCGATGGTGCGACCGCCGTTGCCACCGGGAGCGAGACTGCCCAGGACGTGGCGGTGCGGGTCAAGCGCGGCACCCTGCGCGGGCGCGGCGACAATCAGCGGCATTACCTGCAGCGCATCGCCAGCCACGACATCAACTTCGGGGTCGGTCCGGCCGGTACCGGCAAGACCTTCCTCGCCGTTGCCATGGCCGTGGAAGCGCTGAACCAGTCACGCGTGCAGCGCTTGATCCTGGTGCGACCCGCCGTCGAAGCCGGCGAAAAGCTCGGTTTCCTGCCGGGCGATTTGACCCAGAAGGTCGATCCCTACCTGCGTCCGCTGTATGACGCGCTGTACGAAATGCTCGGCGTCGACAAGGTGGCGCGCCTGCTGGAACGCAACGTCATCGAGATAGCGCCACTGGCCTACATGCGCGGACGCACCCTGAACGATGCCTTCGTGATCCTCGATGAAGCGCAGAACACCAGCATCGAGCAGATGAAGATGTTCCTGACCCGGCTCGGCTTCGGCAGCACCGCGGTGATCACCGGCGACCTCACCCAGATTGACTTACCCAAGCACCAGAAATCCGGCCTGAAGGACGCGGCGGAAGTGCTACGCGGCGTGGAAGGGGTGAGTTTCACGTTCTTCGAAGCACGCGACGTGGTGCGGCATCCATTGGTGGCACGCATCGTCAATGCCTACGAAGCGCGTGATGCGCGAAACAACATGATCGGAGACTGACGTGATCGCCAAATCCACCCTGTGCATGACGCTGGCGCTGTTTGCCTTCACCCTCGCCGCACCGGCGCCAGCCGCCCAGCCTGCCCCCACGACCGCGCAAGCCGAACAGCCGCTGATCACCACCAGCTACCTGATCGCACCCGAACGCGTTGGCGATTTCGTGCTCGAAAAAACGACGTTCGACGACAAGAACAAAGCCGCCGGCGCCGGCTTCCGCTACGCCCTGCCCGACTACGGCCAGATCCGCTTCGACGTTTTCGTTTATCCCACGGGCCGCCTGCCGCACGACCAGGCCGTGGATCTGGGCATGCCGGCCTTCAAGAGCGGCGTGGAGGCGGCGCAGAGCAATGGGCTGATCAAGGACCTGGTTTTCCTTGCCGATGAGCCTTTCCCGCTGCAGCCGCCTGACGCACAGCCCCCCGCCTCGTCCGCCACCGCAGCGCGGCCCGCTGACAAGCCCACCGATCCGATGGCCGAAATGCTGGCCACCATCGCCCACGAATTCAAGCCGATCGGCCGACGCCTGCGGATGCGCGACACCTTGGTGGATGCGCGCGGCGATTTCCCGATTTACTCCAACGGCTACTTGTTCTATCGCCAACTGTATTACTACAAAGTCCGCATTTCCGCAGGGCGCGACCTGATTTCCGAAGCCGAGTTCGACGCGCTGGCCGACCGCGCCGCGCGGACGCTGGTTCCCGCCATCGAGGTCATCAACCTCGGCGGTTGCGCGAACAAGGAAATCCAGGTCAATCCCGATGCAGGCTCCGACACCGTGGCCGAGACGCTGATGCGGAAGTTGGCGCAATTCGAAAGCGAAAACTGCTTTGCGGACACCCAAGCGGCCAAACTGGACGAAAAATCCGAACACGCCAGCGTCGTCACCATCCATTTCAACGCCAGCGACTGGAAGACCGAATGACCCAGGGCCCCGTCCATCTCGATGTCGCCGTCGGCTATGCGCTGCCGCGCCTCGGGCTGCCGGCCGCGGTGAGCTTCCGGCGCTGGGCCGCCGCCGCGCTGGCCGGGCGGATCCGCGAAGCCGACGTCGCCATCCGCATTGTCGACGCACGCGAGGGGCGCGCGCTCAATCGCCACTACCGCGGCAAGGATTACGCCACCAATGTGCTCAGCTTTCCGGCGGAAATACCGGTCGGCCTGCCCAAGCATGTGCGCCTGCCCCTGCTTGGCGATCTGGTGCTGTGCGCGCCGGTGGTCGCGCGCGAGGCGAAGGACCAGCGCAAGCCCCTGCGCAACCACTACGCCCACCTGACCGTGCACGGCTGCCTGCACCTGTTGGGCATGGACCACGAGGAGCCGCGCGAAGCCGAGGCGATGGAGCAGCTCGAACGCGAGATCCTCGCCGGGCTCGGATTGCCTGATCCCTACCGGGACGCTTGATAGCAGCGGATACTGGACTGACCCCGGGGACGCCATCGATGACCACGTACGACCGCACTCAAGCATTCGCCTCCGCTGCCTGGCTACTGCGTGGCATCAGCAGTGTGCCCGGCCAGCTCGTATTGAATTCAGGACTCCTGTCCTTCTCCACCAACCACCCGGGATCCGCCTGGCCTTGGCAAATCAGGAAACTCGAGCGGCAGCTGGGGGCCGAAGGATTTGCCCAGGCACTGCTGGCGGGGGAGCAATGCACCCTGTTCCAATGGCGTATGGGAAGCTTTGCGTGGCACTCGCCGTGGTACGTCTTCGGCGGCGGGATCAACCTTACCCACAATGGCCAGAAGCTACGCATCAGCTTCGGTGACCAAACCAGTGGCATGAACGAGGTCGATGCCATGCGGAAACTCGGGCAGGCCTGGCTCGAGGTCCTCGGTCAGGCATCCCAGCCATAGAATTGCGGCCACCGACCATCGCCCCGCCGCATTCCACGGCGCATGGGCTGACAGGGCCGCAGGGGTCGATGCAAACACCAGGCAAGCTCGGGCTCCGGCTCCCCACCAGTCGCGCCGACGCGCCGGTCATGGCAGGCTAGGCGGATGTACCTCGCCTATTACGGGCTGCGCGAGCCGCCCTTCTCGATTACGCCGGACCCACGCTTCGTCTTCCTGAGCGAACGCCACCGGGATGCCTTGGCGCATCTGTTGTTCGGCATCGACAAGGGCGGTGGCGGCGGCTTCGTCCAGCTGACCGGCGAAGTCGGCACCGGCAAGACCACGCTCAGCCGCTTGCTGCTGGAACAGCTCCCCGAGAATGCCCGCATCGCGCTGGTGCTGAACCCACGTCAGAACCCGATCGAGCTGCTGGAGACGGTGTGCGAGGAGCTGCGCATCGACATCGAAGGCAAACGCGGCAGTGCCAAGGCGCTGATCGACGCGCTCAACAGCTACCTGCTTGACGCCTAC
The DNA here is from genome assembly GCF_020850895.1 of Thermomonas sp. GTDB lineage: Bacteria > Pseudomonadota > Gammaproteobacteria > Xanthomonadales > Xanthomonadaceae > Thermomonas. Next base: position 56,299 of record NZ_JADZDS010000051.1, read on the forward strand.
GCGCAGGGCCTGCGGGTGGTGGTGCTGATCGACGAAGCGCAGAGCCTGCCGGCCGACACGCTGGAACAGGTGCGCCTGCTCACCAACCTGGAAACCCACAACCAGAAACTGCTGCAGATCCTGCTGCTCGGCCAGCCGGAACTGCGCGACCTGCTGGCGCGTCCCGATCTGCGCCAGCTCGCCCAGCGCATCACTGCGCGCTTTCACTTGAGCCCGCTGGACGAACGCGAAACCGCGGCCTACCTGCGCCACCGCTGGCGGGTGGCCGGCGGCTCGCGCTTCCCGTTCAACGCCAAGGCCGTGCGCCGCCTGCACGCGCGTTCCGGCGGCGTGCCGAGACTGATCAACGTGATTGCAGAACGCGCCCTGCTGGCAGGCTATGCACGCGATGCGGTCAGCATCGATGCCCGTTTGGTGGATGCGGCGGCACGCGAGGTTCTGCCCGGTGCCAGCACAGCCCGCCTGCCTCCCTGGATGGCCCTTGCCAGCGGGATGGCCGTGGCAGTATTGGTTGCAAGCGCGTGGGCACTGCACCCTTGGGCCCCGGACGATCGGGCGCCGTCGCCCAAGCCCGCGCCTGCTTTCGTCCCGACCGCGCAGACGCCCGCCTCCGGGCTCGCTTCCCGCGCATCGGCCGAACGACCCACCCCTTCGGCTTTCGCCCGCCTGATCGATGGCGCCGGCGCAACGCCGATGGCGGGCTGGCAACTGCTGCTGCAGCAATGGAACCTGCCGGGTGATGCGATCACCCTTGCCGCGGATGGCGGCTGCGCGCCTGCGTCCAGCCAGCCCGAATTGCACTGCGTGCAAGGCAGCACGCGCCTCGACACCTTGTTGGCGCTTGACCGCCCGGTCCTGCTGCCGCTGCATGCGGGTGCAGCAGACGCTTGGGCGCTGCTGCTGGGCGCGGATGCGCGCGCGGCGCGGCTGTGCATCGGCACGCACACGGTCGATGTCGACCGCACCACATTGCAGGCGCATTGGGATGGCCGCTACGCCGGCCTGTGGCGTGGCCCGTCTGCGCTTTCGCAAACACCGATGCCGGGCAACAGCGGCCCTGCGGTCGACTGGCTCTGGCAACGGCTTGCCTCGCCGCCGCCCGCCGCCGGCACGCCCTACAACGCCAGCTTGCGCAATGCCGTGCGCGACCTGCAGGGTGCACGCGGCCTGCCGACCGACGGCATTGCCGGTTCGCTGACCCTGATGGCGCTGGCCAATGACCTGCCCGGACCGCGCTTGCTGCGGGTGCTGGAAACTCACTAATCAAGAGCCGCCCGATGTCGCTGATCCTGGAAGCCCTGCGCAAGTCCGAAGCCGAACGCCAGCGCGACGGCACGCCCAATGTTGCGATGGAGTTGCCGCCGGTGCCCGTGCGCGGCGACGGTGCAACCCCTGCCTGGGTGTGGCCGACACTTGCTGTCGTGGTCGTCGGTGCGATCCTTGCCGGCTGGCTGGGCATGCGCGCCGACAAGCGCGACCGGACAGCGCACAATGAGCCTCCCGCCGCCGAGGCAGAGGCGGCGACGCCAGCCCATTCGCCAGGACCCATCATGGCGCCTGCGGCAGCTGCCAGACCGATGGTTGCACCAGCGCCCCCGCCCGAACCGACATTGGCCACGGCGCCAGCACCACCAGCAACGACAGTCGCAGCAGCCTCTGCGCCCGACGACGGCGTGCGAGTGACGGAACACCCGGTGCCCCCGCCACCGCTGCCGGCCGTGCCCATCGCCCAGCCCCGTCCTGGTCCGGCTCCCGCAATCACGGCGGTCGACGATTCGGAGGATGCGCCACCCATCGCCGCCACCGGCCTGCCCGCGGTGAAGCTGAGCATGCACATGTGGGATACCGACCCGGCAAAACGCTTCGTCATCATCGATGGCCAGCGCATGGGTGAAGGCGATCACAGCGGCGGCCTGGCGGTCATCGCCATCCGTCGCGACGGCGTCATCATCGAACGCAATGGCCTGCGCGCGAAAGTGCCGTTGCCTTGAGGCCTTCGGCCCTCCCATCGAACACGCCGCCATGGCCATCCGCGACTTCGAACTCGAACGTGATTTCATCGAACTCAACCAGTTGTTGAAGCTGGCCGGACTGTGTGACTCGGGCGGCGCCGGCAAACAGCTCGTGGCCAGCGGCGCCGTACGTGTCGATGGTGACGTCGAACTGCGCAAAACCGCCAAGATCCGTGCCGGACAAACGGTAGAGCTGGGCGATTGCAAGATCCGGGTGCACACCGTCAGGTGAAATTTTCCGGGTGGGTCGTGAGATTCCGCCCGTTGCCGCGAATCATGGTTTCGAGTGGCGCATCCTGCGCATCGGAACCCTCATGGACGCCAGCGTCGAAACCTTGCCTGACATGACCTCCCGCGACGACCGCGACACGTTCAGTGCGCTGCTGCATCAGCATCGCGGCATCGTATTCAAGGTGGCCGCCAGCTATGCCTGGCAAATCGAGGACCGCGACGATCTCGCCCAGGAAATCACCACCCACCTGTGGCTGGCCTGGCCGAAATACGACCCGGCGCGGCGCTTCAGCACCTGGATGTACCGGGTGGCGCTGAATGTGGCGATCAGCCACGTGCGCCTGCAGTCCGTGCGCCGCCAGCACGCGACGGTGCCGCTCGACCAGGACCTCCACGACATCGCCGCCGCGGACGCAGATACGCACGAACACGCGCAACAACTGCACTTGCTGCAGCAGTTCATTCATCGCCAACCCGCACTGGATCGCGCCCTGTTGCTGCTCTACCTGGACGAGCGACCGCAACGCGAGATCGCCGACATCCTCGGCATCACCGAAACCAATGTCTCCACCCGCATCGGACGCCTGAAACAGCGCCTCCGCAACGAACTCTGAGCCTCCGCCTCATGGACATCCCCATGGAACTCGACGACTTCAAATCCGCCTGGCAATCCCTTGACGCGCGCCTGGCACGCCAGGAACAGCTGCAACTGGCATGGCTGCGTGAGCGCAAGACCCATCAAGCGCGTCGCAATCTGCGCTGGCTGCACGTCGGCATGATCCTGCAGATGCTGCTCGGGCTGGGCCTCGTGCTGCTCGGTGTCGGTTGCTGGACGCACAATCTGCACACGCCCGGCCTGCTCGCCACCGGTATCGCCCTGCACGCCTTCGGCGTCCTGCATGTCGTGTTCGGTGGTCTGGTCACCGGGCTGGCAGCCGGGCTGGACTACAGTGCGCCGGTCCTGCGCATCCAGAAACGGCTGCGCCTGCTGCTGCGGGTGCAGACGCTGAACTCCAACCTGTGCGGTGCCCCGTGGTGGGTGTTGTGGGTGCTGGTGGTGATCGGATTCGCCGGCCTGTCGCCCACCCATGCCGCCGGCCCCACGCCGCTGTGGATCTGGATCAGCCTCGACATCGGCATCCTCGGTACGTTGGCCACTTGGCTTTGGGCCGCCAAAGCCGCACGCACGCCGGACAGCCTGTACGCCCGGCTCGACGACGGCACCGACGGCATCCGTCGCAGCCTGCGCTTGTTCGACGGAATCGACCAGGTCGAACACGACTGAACGACTGTGTCCTCGCCCCTCTGATATCAGCGCCTGCATCCGGCAACGCATGTCGGATGCAGGCGCATCCGCCTTCCCGCAGAATCGTGCTTGCCCGGCACTGCGTCCCGATGCAGGATCGGGGTTGATATTGGCGGCCTTCGAGGGGACCAAGGAAACGCGATGGGGATCGTTGTCGGCATCGTTGCAATCACGCTCGCGATCTGGCTGATGCTCGCCTTCAATCGCCTGATCCGGCTGCGCAACCAATACCGCACCGCCTGGGCCGATATCGATGTGCAGTTGCAACGCAGGCATGACCTGGTGCCGCAGCTGGTGGAGGCCGTGCGCGGTTATGCCAAACACGAACGCGCCACCCTGGAAGCCGTCACCGAGTTGCGGACGCAGGCCAAGGCGGCGCAGGGCATGCAGCGACAGGGAGAGGTGGAGACGCAGCTCGAACAGGCATTGACGCGCCTGATCGCACTGCAGGAGGCCTACCCCGAGCTCAAGGCCAGTGGCAACTTCCAGCAGCTGTCGTCGGGACTGGTGACGGTGGAAGACCACCTGCAATACGCGCGACGTTTCTACAACGGCGCGGTGCGTGACTACAACGACACCATCCAGCGCTTCCCAGACCTGCTCATCGCCCGCGTCTTCGGGTTCCGGGGGTCCGAATTCTTCCAGGCCGACGCTGGCAGCCAGGCCGCGCCGAAGGTGGAGCTGGGACCATGAAGCGCCTGTTGGCGACCCTGCTGCTGTGCCTGGCCGCAGGGCTGGCTCCACCCGCCCTCGCACGAGGCGCGTCGACGCGGGATGCCACGGCAAACGCCGCCCCAGGCGCCGATGAAATTGCCCGTCAGGTCTACGCGGCCATCGCCCAGGGCGGCAGCGAAGCGGAAATCCACCAGCGCTACAAGAAGAGGCGTGCAGTCAGCCGCTACAGCGCCAGCAGTGTTTCCACCGACGGGACGGGGACCGGTGAAAACGCCGACGTCGGCGGCGAACGCATTCTCGCCTACGGTATCGAGGTCCAGGTCAATGCCGACAACACCCTCGACGTCACCGAGACCATCCGCGTCCGCGCCGAGGGCATCCAGATCCGGCGCGGCATCTACCGCGACTTTCCGACCCGCTACAGGGACCGCTACGGCAACGGCGTGGTGGTCGGCTTCGACGTGCTCGGGCTGCAGCGCGACGGCAGGCCCGAGCCGTGGTTCACCGAGCGCCTCTCCAACGGCGTGCGGGTGAACTTCGGCAACGACGACTTCCTGCCGGTTCCGGCCAACTTCACCTACACCCTGCGCTACCGCACCAATCGCCAGGTCGGCTTCTTCGCCGACCACGACGAGCTGTACTGGAACGCCATCGGCACCGGCTGGGATTTCCCCATTGAGCAAGCCAATGTCACCGTGCATCTGCCGCAGCCGGTGGCCCCCGCCGACATGCGCGCTGAAGGCTACACCGGACCGCAAGGGGCGAACGGGCAGGATTACACGGCCCGTCTTCCGGCACCGGGCCAGGCGCGCTGGACCCTGGCCCGCCCGCTGTCCCCACGCGAAGGCTTGACCATCGTCCTGTCCTTTCCCAAGGGCATCATCACCCCGGCCTCGGCGCAGGAAAAAGCCGTCTGGTTCTTCAAGGACAACCGAGGCGTCCTGCTGGGCTTGGGAAGCTGGCTGCTGATCTTCGTCTACCTGTTGCTGCGCTGGATACGGGTGGGCCGCGATCCGCCCGCAGGCGTCATCATCGCCCGCTACGAACCGCCTGCCGGACATTCGCCTGCGGCGCTGCGCTTCATTCGCAAGATGAACAACGACGGTCGCTGTTTCACCGCCGACATCGTGGACATGGCGGTCAAGGGGCTGCTGCGGATCCAGGGTGAAAAAAAGGCCGGGATCGTGGGCTCCTACATATGGACGCTGGAACGCACCGAAATGGAATCCGACGAATCCCTGCCCGGCTCGCAGGCCGCATTGTTGTCGAAGCTGTTCGGGAACGAGGACATCCTGCCGGTCACGACAGCCAATCGCCCGCAATTCATGGCCGCGCGGCTCGAACAGTACAAGGTGCTGGAACGTGCCTGCAGCGGCCGCATGTTCAAGCGCAACCACGCCCCGGTCGGCTGGGCCTCCCTCGTCGGCTTTGCCACCATGGCGGGCGCATTCTTTCTCTCGGACGGCCTGGGAATCCCGATCCTGATCGGGCTGGGCATGCTGCTGATGGTGACCCTCGTCACCTTCCTCACCCTGATGCCTGCACCAACCGCCGAAGGCCGCAAGCTGCTCGACGAAATCGCCGGCTTCAAGCTCTACCTGTCGGTTGCCGAGCGTGCGGAACTGGCAAGCCTGCCGGGCCCGGACGCGCCGCCCACCCTCGATGCCAAGTGCTATGAAGCACTGTTGCCCTACGCGATCGCGCTGGACGTGGAAGACGCCTGGACCCGGAAGTTCACCGATGCCGTGGGCGTCATGGAAGCCCAGCGGACTGCATCCAACCTGTCCTGGTACCACGGCGCCAGCATGAGCAGCATGGCCCAACTCAGCGGCAGCCTCAGCGGCAGTTTCGGCGCATCGATCGCCTCGGCCTCCTCCCCTCCGGGCGGCAGTTCCGGCGGCGGTGGCGGCGGCTCCTCGGGCGGCGGCGGCGGGGGTGGCGGCGGCGGCGGGCGTTGACGCCTCAGGGCCGCACAGTGGATTCCCGGGCAGGCTCGCCGGCTCCTGATCCATTGCGAGATGCGCCTGTCGTCTCGGCACCTGACCCATGATCCCCGGGATCTGGGGCAGTTTCTTCCGCCTGTTCCGTTTCGTCGACGCCCTCGCCGGTCGCAGGCACGTCCGGGATGGGCGCCTCGGATGGAATCGCGAGTATCGCCCCGTCCAGTTCGGCCATTGGACTTTCGACCGGACAGCGCGGATCCGGAAAACCGAACTTCGCACGCAGTGCCAAGCCACAGGCATTGATGTCGGCCACGTCCTGTCGGGCCTCGTCTGCGGGCTGCACGCACTGCACCTCGTAGGCGCGCCGGAAGGCATCGCGCCGTTGCAGGAATTCCGTTCCGCAGCGGCGCGCCAGTCGGATCCGGTCAAGGTCATCCTCGACCGCATTGGCACCGGCCAAACCAAATTTGTCCAGTTCCGCGTCGGTCAGGACATGCACGGTGCGGTTGGGCACCGTGGTCATCAAGTCGTAGACCTCAGCCGAAGCGCCATTGCGTTCGAGGTAGTTGCGCAGCTCCTCGCTGAGTACGCGCAACTCCTCGCCCAACTCCTTGCGGGACGTGGCATTGGATCGAATCCGGATCATCCGGTGGATGCCGACCGGCCCCACGATCACACGCATGTCGCCCGCCGCGAGGATCAGCACGCAGGCACTGTGGCACACCGAATCCCCGCGCACCCAGATCGTCCAGTCGTTCTCGCCGATCGCGTCACCGGCGCGCATTGCCGCCTCCACGCTGCCACCGGTGGAATCAATGTCGAGGATGCGCTTGCCGATGCCAAGATCGCTTGCGACCTTGCCGGCGCGCTCGGCCAGTGCTGCGAAACTGGCCGTGATCTTGCCCTTGTAGCGCAGCCGCATCAGGCCACTGGCGCGGCAATCCTGCATGGTCGTGCGCAGGTCGATATAAGCCAGCGACAGCACCGACTTTCCGTCCCCTTCGCGATAATTGGCACCGCAGTCGATGGCGGCATCCCCCGCCTCCAGCCGCACCGGCGACCAGTCGATCGTCGCCTGCGGCTTGCGCTGCACCACCGGCGCCGCCGTCACTGGCTGGTCTGCGCTGGCGCTGGTCTGGCCGGCAGGAACCGGCTGGCGGTTACAGGCCAACAGCAGCAGGCACAACAGCAGCGGCAACCAGCGTGGCGACATCGAACGCTTCATATCAGGGGAGCGTGGCAAGTTTAGTACGCCCGGACGGAATGGACACCTGCACCAGAGCGTTCGCCACGCAATGCGGCGGAGACCACGTCGTTCGAAGGACTCCGCCCCGCAGGGGCATGCCTGCTGTTCCGGCGAACCGCCCCGGCAGTAAGATCAAGGCGGGGCAACAGCGGGGGAATCGCTTGGCGAATGACACCGATCGATCGCGCGTGATGGTGAATGGCGTCCCCTTGTCGAAACTCGGCGACAAGGGCATGTGGTTCATCTACCCGTTTTTCGGCATCCACATGCTGATGTTCGGGCTGTCCGGATTCCTGATGGCGTACTCGACCAATAGGCCACCGCTGCCCTTCCTCTACCTGCACGGTGGCATCGCGATCACCGTCTACCTGGTGTTCTACCGTGCGATCTTCGGCCGCGAGGAAGTGCGCTGGATGCTGATCAATGCCACGCTCGGTCTCCTCGGCATCTATTCGCAAATCGGCTGGATCCTCGACAAGTTCGGCAAGGACATCCACAGCTACCCGTGGTACATGAACATCACGCCGGTCCTGTATTACGTCCTGTACACCTTCCTGCTGCGGCAATTCCTGATCGACCTGACCCATTGCCGCGACAACACCGAGACCCGGAAGCTGGTCAACATCGTGTACGTGACATGCTCGCTGCTGGTGTACGGCGGGATGCTCTGGCGGGCCTGAACTGCGATGGCATCCGAGCCGACACCCCCCCTGCACTTCAACCACCCGCTCCGCCATTGCAGCACAAGGCAAGGGGAAAACCATGGCCGAACGCTTCATCAGGATCGCAGTCCTGTACTTGTCCGTCGGCGTCTGTCTCGGCCTCTACATGGGCATCTCCCAGAATTTCACCCTAGCAACGGTGCATGTGCATGTCCTGCTGGCAGGTTGGCTGTCGCTGGCGATGGCTGGCGTCATCTATCGCCTGTATCCAGACGCCAGCACCACCCGGCTGGAGCAGGCGCACTTCTGGCTCCACAACCTCGGCCTGCCGGCATTCATGCTCGGATTGGGGATGATGCTGACTGGGCACGACCTGCCGGTCCTGCTGCCGGCCGGCGCCACCGTGGCCATGCTCGGCTTCCTGTGTTTTGCACTCAACGCGTGGCGCAGGATCAAGGCTTGAATCTGGAAGTTGGCAGGACCTGATCGTCACGTCTCGCAGGCAGCCGCAGTGCTACCGTGTCGCGATTCGAGCACGCGCTGACCAGGGCCATTCCATGTCGAAGCCGTCCAGCCTTCACACCCATCTGAAACTCAAACGCGCCTACGTCCCTGCAGCGGCAAGCGATGGCCTGCGCATCCTGGTTGAGCGCCTGTGGCCACGCGGCGTCAGCAAGCAGGAGGCCGCTCTGGACGACTGGCTGAAGGCGCTCGCGCCCAGCACGGAACTGCGTAAATGGTTCGACCACGACCCGGCACGCTGGGCCGAGTTCATCCGCCGCTACCGTGCGGAACTGCACACACATGCCGCTGAACTGGAGCGCCTGCGTTCACTCGCCCGCGCCCAAACGGTCACGCTCGTGTACGGCTCCCGCGATGAGGTGCACAACGCGGCGGTGGCGCTGCGCGAGGTCCTGCTCGATCCCGATGCCCCCGACTGACGGCAGGGATGCCAGTCCTCAGCCCAGCATCGGCAGCGTCAGCCCCTGCGCTTTCGCGCACTGCTGTGCAATCTCATAGCCGGCATCGGCATGGCGCATCACCCCGGTGCCTGGATCGTTCCACAGCACCCGTGCAATGCGCTTGTCGGCGGCTTCGCTGCCGTCACAAACGATCACCACCCCGCTGTGCTGCGAATAGCCCATGCCGACGCCGCCGCCGTGGTGCAGCGACACCCAGGTCGCGCCACCGGCGACGTTCAGCATCGCGTTCAGCAGCGGCCAATCGGAGACCGCATCCGAGCCATCGCGCATGGCTTCGGTTTCGCGATTGGGTGATGCCACGCTGCCGGAATCCAGATGGTCACGGCCAATGACAATCGGCGCTTTCAGTTCGCCGTTGCGCACCATTTCGTTGAAGGCCAGGCCCAGCTTGTGGCGCAGGCCCAGACCGACCCAGCAGATCCGCGCCGGCAGGCCCTGGAAGCTGATGCGTTCCTTCGCCATGTCCAACCAGTTGTGCAGATGCGCATCGTCCGGGATCAGTTCCTTGACCTTGGCATCGGTCTTGTAGATGTCTTCCGGGTCACCCGACAGCGCCACCCAGCGGAACGGGCCGATACCGCGGCAGAACAGCGGTCGCACATAGGCCGGCACGAAGCCGGGGAAGGCAAACGCGTTCTCGCAGCCGACATCGAAGGCCATCTGGCGGATGTTGTTGCCGTAATCGACGGTCGGAATCCCCTGCGCGTGGAAGGCCAGCATCGCTTCCACGTGCACGCACATCGACGCCTTGGCCGCATCGCGCACGGCTTGCGGATTGGCCTTTTGTTCGGCTAACCACTGTTCGACACTCCAGCCGATCGGCAGATAACCATGCACCGGGTCGTGCGCTGACGTCTGGTCGGTGACGCAGTCCGGCTTGACCCCGCGCTTGACCAATTCCGGCAGGACTTCCGCGGCATTGCCGAGCAGGGCAATCGACTTGGCCTCGCCCGCCTTGGTGTATTTCTCTATCCGCGCCAGCGCATCGTCGATATCGGTGGCCTGCTCATCGACATAACGCGTCTTCAAACGGAAATCGATGCTGCTCTGCCGGCATTCGATATTGAGCGAGCACGCACCCGCCAGCGAAGCCGCCAGCGGCTGCGCGCCGCCCATGCCGCCAAGGCCTGCGGTCAGGATCCACTTGCCTTTCAGCGAACCGCCGTAATGCTGGCGGCCCATCTCGACGAAGGTTTCGTAGGTGCCCTGCACGATGCCCTGGCTGCCGATGTAGATCCAGCTGCCGGCGGTCATCTGGCCGTACATCATCAGGCCCTTCTGATCGAGCGCGTTGAAGTGCTCCCAGGTGGCCCAGTGCGGCACCAGGTTGGAATTGGCGATCAGCACCCGCGGTGCATCGGCATGGGTCGGGAACACGCCCACCGGCTTGCCGGATTGCACCAGTAGGGTCTGGTTGTCACCGAGGGTTTTCAGCGTTTCCAGGATCTTGTCATAGCAATCCCAGTCCCGCGCGGCGCGGCCGATGCCGCCGTACACCACCAGCGAGGTCGGATCTTCCGCCACCTCCGCATCGAGGTTGTTCTGCAGCATGCGGAACGGCGCTTCGGTCAGCCACGACTTGCAACTGAGTTGGTTGCCGCGCGGCGCGCGGATGCTGCGGCTGGGGTCGTGGCGGTGGCTGGCAGTCATGGCGATTCCGGCGTCGGCGGGGTCTGGAAATTCTGCGCCGCATCGGTGGTATCGACCAGCGGCGAAACGCGTCCAGCGCTGGCAATCACGGTTTGTGGGCCACGAATTGCGCAAAATGTTCGAATATGTATACACTGTATACATGACCCGCACCACGACACCCTCCCGAATCCTGCATGCCGCCCGCGCCTTGTTCGAACGCGAAGGGGCAGGCGGCGTGAGCATGCGCCGGGTCGCCGATGCGGTCGGGATCACGCCGATGGCGATCTACCGCCACTTCCCCAATCGCGAGGCCCTGCTCAAGCAGATCAGCGACGACAGCTTCAACGAGATCGCCCGGCACTGGGATGCCCACCGCCACGGCAGCGATCCGATCGCACGCCTGTTGGCGACCCAGCGCATCTACCTCGACTACGCACTGGCACATCCGCACCTGTTCGACCATGCGTTCTCGGTGCGGCGCGACGACGCACGCCGCTTCCCTGAAGACTTCCATGCGCGGCGCTCGCCCACCGCCAACGTGGTCCACGACGTGGTGGTGGACGCACAAGGGAAAGGCCTGTTGCGCGCAGGCGACCCTTGGGACATCGCGATGACGCTGTGGGCTCATGCGCACGGCCTGATCGCGCTGTATCGCGCAGGGCGCTTCAGTTACGACGAACACCGCTTCCGCACCTTCTACGAACACTCGCTGGGACAACTGCTCGATGGCCTCAAATCCTGAATCCCCTTCGTTGCTGGCGGCCGCCTCCGCCATTGCGATCACCGCGATCTGCTGGTGGTTCGCCAGCAGCCTGCATCCGGTGTGGTGGCTGGCCTGGCTGGCACCGATTCCCCTACTGGTCTACGCCGCCCGTGCGCGTGCGCGCCAGACCGCACTGGCGAGCTTCATCGCGTTAGCCATCGGGAATGCCAGCACCTGGCACTACCTGCATGAGGTCATCCGCTTGCCGCTGCCGGTGTGTCTGGCGGCGGTGTTCATCCCCGCCCTGCTGATGCTCCCGCCGATCCTGCTCTGGCGCGCACTCGTGCGCGCCGGCCGTCCACTCGCGGCGACCTTCGCGCTGCCCCTGGGCATGACCGGGTTGGCCTGGCTGTCTGCAGTCGGCTCGCCGCACGGCACCTTCGGCAATCTCGCCTATTCGCAGATGGATGCCTTGCCGGTGATCCAGATCGCCGCACTGGCCGGCCTGTGGGGCATCGACTTCATCGTCTGGCTGCTGCCCTCGGCACTCGCCGCCGCCAGCGCTCCGTTCGCGGACACGCGCAGGCGCAGGGCTGCCGCAACGGTCGGCGTCATGCTCGTCACAGCGTCGCTGGCCTACGGCGGCCTGCGCCTGCATGCCGAAACGACGGAGGACCGCGTCCGTGTCGGCCTGCTCAGCATCGGCAGTTCGGAGCAGGCACAGGCCGATCTCGATGCAGCCGAAGGCAAGCGCCTGCTGGACGCCTATGTGGCGGAAATGGAAACGCTTGCCACACGCGGCGCGAAAATCATCGTTGCCCCGGAATCGGCGCTGCTGGTGCGTTCGCACGCGATCACCGCAATGCAGGACTTGGCCACACGGCGCGGCGTGCGCCTGCTGATCGGCGTCGAGGATCACAGCGTGCCGACGCGCAAGCACAACGCGGCGCTGGTGTTCGAACCCGCCGGCAGCGCGCCTGCCGCCTACTTCAAACGCCACCTGATTCCCGGATTCGAGGACCGCTACACACCCGGTGAGGCAGACACGGTGCTGGACAGCGATCCGCGCATCGGCATGGCGATCTGCAAGGATCTGGACTTCACCGCCACCGGTCGCGCGCACGGCCGGCTCGGCACCCGCCTGTTGCTGGTCCCGGCTTGGGATTTCGGCGAAGACGCCTGGCTGCACGTACGGATGGCGATCCTGCGCGGGGTGGAGAACGGCTTCGCGATCGCGCGCAGTGCACGCGACGGCCAGCTGACCCTCAGCGACGATCGTGGCCGCGTACTCGCGCAGGCCTCGACTGCAGGGATCCATACGCCGGTCAGTTTGGTCGCCGACATCCCGCTGCGCGCCACGCGGACACCGTATGCCCGGTTCGGCGATGCCCTCGGCCCGCTCTGCCTCGGCCTGGCTGTCGTGCTTGCGCTCCTGCTGCCCATCCATCGCGCACTCCGACCACGATGACCTCGACACGCGCGGGCTTTCCGATCGGCCTGCCACGTGATCGTCCTCGCGCCTCGTTATCATCCACGCATGACTCGCATCCTCTGCACCTGCCTGCTGGCGCTCCTGCTGCTTGTGACCGGCTGCACCACGCGCCCGCCAGCAAACATCCATCCGCCCCTGCTGCTGATCTCGATCGACGCCCTGCGGCCCTCCGATGTGGATGCCAGCCAGATGCCCACGCTCAACGCGTTGGCAGATGCCGGCGTCCGTGCCGCCTGGATGACGCCCTCGTATCCCAGCAAGACCTTCCCCAACCATTACACCCTGGTGACCGGCCTGCGACCGGACCACCACGGCATGATCAACAACACCATGTACGACCCCAAGTTGGGCTCGTTCAACCTGCAATCGCGCGAGGCGGTGCAGGATCCGCGCTGGTGGACCGGCGGTGAGCCGGTCTGGATCACCCTGCAACGCCACGGTGGACGCGCAGCGACGATGTTCTGGCCCGGCTCGGAAGCGGCCATCCAGGGCCAGCATCCGCGCGACTGGCGCATTTACGACGACAGCGTGAGTGCGAACGCGCGCGTCGATCAGGTGCTCGACTGGCTGGATCGCCCCGAACGCACACGCCCGCAATTCATCACCCTGTATTTCGAACAGGTCGACGAAGCCGGCCACACATCCGGGCCGGATTCCGCCGAAAGCCGCGCCGCACGCCGCGAGGTGGACAGCGCCTTGGCCCGGCTACTGGCGGGGCTCGACCAACTCGGCCTGCGCGACAAGGTCAATCTCGTCGTGGTGTCCGACCACGGCATGGCCAATATCACCGGGCGTGAATACATCGCCGACTACCTGCAAGCGCACGGCCTCGGGCTGGACGCGATCCGCATCACCACCTCCGGCGCCTTGGCAGGCATCACGCCGAAGCCTGGGCGGGAGGCCGCGGTCGAGGCCGCGCTGCTGGGTCGCCATCCGCATTCCACTTGCTGGCGCAAGCAGGAACTGCCCCCGCGCTGGCATTACGGCAGCCATCCGCGCATCCCATCCATCCAGTGCCAAGCCGATCTCGGCTGGCTGGTATTGAATCGGGACAACGGACGCCCCTTCCGTGGTGGTGGTGCGCACGGCTATGTGATCGAAGAACCGACCATGCATGCCACCTTCATCGCTTCCGGGCCGGCATTCGGCAAGCACGTGGCACTTCCGGCATTCGACAACGTCGACGTGTATCCGCTGCTGATGCGCCTGCTCGGATTGCAGCCACTACCCAACGACGGCGAAATCACGCCGCTGTTGCCGGCGCTCAAGACTGCGCCGTGATCCTGTGCCGCCGCATCGACAGCCCGGTCGGGCCGTTGCTGCTGGCGGCGGATGACCACGGCCTGCGCCACATCGAATTCCGCGACAACCGCCATCCGGCCAACCACGCCAGCTGGCACGGCGGCGACAACGACATCCTGCGGGCCACCGAGCAACAACTTGGCGAATACTTCGCTGGTCGGCGACAGGCATTCGACCTGCCGCTGGCACCGCAAGGCACCGACTTCCAGCGTCGCGTCTGGTTCGCTCTGGCGCACATTCCCTACGGCAGCACGCTCAGCTATTCGCAGCTGGCAACACGCCTTGGCAACCCCAACGGCACCCGCGCGGTGGGCGCCGCCAATGGGCGCAATCCACTGCCCATCGTGCTGCCCTGCCATCGCGTGATCGGTGCGGATGGCTCGATGGTCGGCTTCGGCGGCGGCCTGCAGACCAAGGATTTCCTGCTGCGGCTGGAAGGCGCATTGCCGGAACAGGACACCCTGTTCTGATCGACAGTCACTCTCCGGCGCGGGCCCGCATCACCGCATGGCTGACCCGATGGATCAATCTTGCGGCCACGCGCGCGGTCACGTTGTCGCGATCCAGCGGAGGCGAGAGCTCAGCCACATCCAACAGCCGCAGCTTGCCGGTGGCCGCCACCGCATCCAGCAATGGCTCGACGATCTCCATCGGCACGCCACGCGCGGCCGGTGCACTGACGCCGGGCGCCATCGCGTGCGGCAGGCCGTCGATGTCGATGGTCTGGTAGATCACGTCCACATCTGCCAATCGCGCCTGCAGATCGGCGATGTGGTGCTGCAGGTTGAGGATGCCGAGTGCGTCGTCCATGACGTAATGCACGCCGAGCCGGTCGGCGGTATCGAACAGCACGCGCGTATTGGCCGCCGCGCTGATTCCGAACACGTGGTATTGCAACGGGATGCCCAGTGATCGTGCGTGCTCGATCGCCTGCAGGAAGGGCGTGCCACTGCTGCCTTCGGCCTGTTGGCGCAGATCGAAATGGGCATCGATGTTGATGATCGCCACGCGCGGCTTGCGCGCGCCCAAGTGCTTGGCCAGGCCCAGCCAACTGGCAAAGGCGATTTCGTGCCCGCCACCCATCCCGACGGCGAAATGACCGCCATCGAGCAGTGCCGCCAGCGTGTCCGCATAGCGCTGCTGCGCCGCTTCCAGATCGCCGTCGTCGCAATGCACGGTGCCGGCGTCATACAGCGGCGTGTCGTCCAGCGTCGGCAGGTTCGACAGCATCTTGCGCAGGGCCGCCGGGCCTTCCTTTGCGCCCAACCTGCCGTGATTGCGGCGCACGCCCTCATCGCAGGCAAAGCCCAGCAGGGCCACGCCGGGTGCTGCACCCGCATCAGCTGCGCGCACCCATTGGTGCCAGCGCCGGGTCGAGGCGTCCTCGGGCAGGTCGATGCGCCCGCTCCAGCCGTCCAGTCCTGCACTCATGCGATCACCTGCCACGCGGGCTTGCCGATGCCAAGCCGGCATTATGGAACCTGCGCGGGGTCTGCGTTTGCAATAATTCCCGCACGTCGCACCGCCATGAGCACACCACGATGTCGACCCCACATTGGGATCTGCTGCTGACCCACGCCACGCTGGCCACCCTCGATGGTGATGCACCCTTCGGCTTGATCGAAAACGGCGCGCTGGCCTGCGCGGATGGGCGGATTGCCTGGGTCGGCTCGATGGCGCAACTTCCCGAGGGTGCAGCCGCTACATCCGAAGAGGACCTCGGCGGCGCGCTGGTCACGCCCGGGCTGGTCGATTGCCACACGCACCTGGTGTTCGCAGGGGACCGGGCCCGTGAGTTCGACCTGCGCTTGAATGGGGCCAGCTACGCGCAGATCGCCAAGGCCGGCGGTGGCATCCTTTCCAGCGTGGCGGCGGTACGGGCGACCGATGAAGATGCGCTGTTCGAGCAATCGCTGCCGCGTGCGCAAGCCTTGTTGGCCGACGGCGCCACGACCCTTGAAATCAAATCCGGCTACGGCCTCGACCTGGAGTCGGAACGCAAGATGCTGCGCGTTGCCCGTCGCATCGGCACCGCGCTCGGGATCGGCGTGCGCACCAGCTTCCTCGGCCTGCATGCGCTGCCGCCGGACTATCGCGACGCGGCGGATGCCTATGTCGATGCCGCGATCGACTGGCTGCCCATCCTGCACGCGGAAGGCTTGGTGGATGCCGTGGATGCGTTCTGCGAGGGAATTGGTTTCACGCCCACGCAGACGCGGCGGATGTTCATGGCGGCACGCGCACTCGACTTGCCGGTGAAACTGCACGCCGATCAGCTAAGCGACTTGGGCGGCGCGGCGCTTGCGGCGGAGTTCGATGGCCTGTCCGCCGACCATATCGAATACAGCAGCGATGACAGCGTACTGGCGATGGCCCGCCACGGCACGGTGGCGGTGCTGTTGCCGGGCGCCTTCCATGTCTTGCGCGAAACCAAACTCCCGCCGCTCGCCCTGCTGCGCGAACACGGCGTGCCGATGGCGGTGGCGACCGACTGCAATCCCGGCACCTCGCCGCTGCTGTCCGTGCGGCAAGCGATGCAATTGGCCTGCACCCACTTCAAGCTGACCCCGGAGGAAGCCCTCCGTGGTACCACCGTCCACGCGGCGAAGGCGCTGGGGCTGGCAGATCGCGGCATCCTTCGCAGTGGCCTGAACGCCGATCTGGCGGTCTGGAATCTCGGTCATCCCGCCGAGCTGTGCTACTGGTTGGGCGGGCACTTCCTGCAGGCCGCCTATGCCGGTGGCGTCCGCGTGGCCTGAGATCGAGGCCCAGAGACCCCCCGGAAACGCGAAAGCCCCGCACAGGGCGGGGCTTTCATTACACGCTTAACCGTTGACTCAGGCCGCGGTCTTCTTGACCGCCTTCTTCACCGCCGTCTTGGTGGCCGTCTTCTTGACTGCCGGTGCCGCAGCAGTGCCGGCGGCCTTCTTGGCAGCGGCCTGCGGCCTGGCATTGCCATAGCTGGCGTTGAAACGCTTGCCCTTGGCCGTCTTGCGGTCGCCCTTGCCCATCTGTCGTGCTCCTGAATCGATTCTGTCAATAAGGTGGTTCGCGCCGTGCGCGAGGTCGGCCATTCTAGCACCAATCAGGCGTTTGGACGGTTCAGGGCCTGCAGTCGCTGGCTTGGAGATGGGTGACTCCCGCTCACGCACGCATCAATGCGCGCAGGCCGCAGTGTGGACGTGACCATGGTTCAAGCGCAGGTTGATCAGGTGGGACAGCCCGACCAAGGTGCCGCCCAAGGTCATCACCAGCGCATGCGGCAACAGCGATTGGTGCAGCGGCGCGTACAGCACGCCCAACCACAACGCGGCCAGCCCCGGCAGCATCAGGCTGAGTGCGCGCAGGGCACGATGGCGCCGATAGCTCCAGGCCAGCACGCTGAGCCCGAACAGGCTGGCAAACAGCACGAAGCTCCACTCGAAGCCATCCCCCAGCCACAAGGCCACGCCCAGCGAGGGCAGCAGCGCGATCAGGATCGGCAGCACGGCACAGTGGATCGCGCAGACCAGCGAGCCGGTCGCGCCGATGCGGTCGAGCCATCCGTTCGACCGCTTGTCCGCAGGGCAGGATGCCGGCTTCATCGTTATAGTGTAACAGTCGATCCGTCTGCGTTCGAGACCACTCCCGATCACGCGGCCTCGGCCACGGGCAGCGCCACCCGGCCGCGGCGCAGCGCCGGCAGCCCTTGGGCGAGCAAGGCGAACCCAGCCAGCGTCCACACGATCAAGGCGCCGCTGGGCAGATCGAACAAGGCCGACAGCACCAAGCCACCGACGTAACCAAGGACGCCGATGGCATACGCCGCGACCAATCCGGTGCGGCCACGCAGGCTGTCGGTGGCCAGTGCCGGCACGATCAGGCTGGCGAACACCAGGTACACGCCCACCAGCTGCACCGATGCGGTGATCGCCAGCGCAAACAGGCCGTAAAACCACAGCCCGTTGAACCTGCCACGCCGCCACCACATCAGGCCGAGGATAAGCGCCGACAACAGCAACACCGGGAGCAACTGCGCGTAATTCACCCATAGGATCTGCCCGACCAGCAGGTCCTTGAGATGCTCGCCGCCTTGCGGATGGTTGGCGAGCAATAACAAGCCGCCGGTCGCCGCGAGCACGAACAGGGTGCCGATCAAGGGCTCCTGCTGCTTCGGCCAACGCTTGTCGGTCCAGGCCAGCAAGCCCGCGCCAAGCAATGCTGCCGCGGCGGCGGCCAACTGTGCGCCGTAGCCGTGCTCATCCACACCAATGGCTTGCGCGAGGATCACCCCCAAACCGGCAATCTGGGCGATGGCCAGGTCGATGAAGATGATCCCGCGCGACAGCACCTGCTTGCCAAGCGGCACATGGGTGGACAACACCAGCAGGCCCGCCACGCAGGCGGGGCCGAGGATGCCGAGATCGAGGCCGTCCAGGTTCAGGGTCATTTGCTTTGCGCCAGGAGTTTGCCGATGGTGGAATCGAACAGGCCAAACAGATCCTTCGATTGCGCATCCCCGCCGACCGTGAACGGCAAGCTCACCGCCGGCACGCCGGTACGCGAGGACAGCCAGTCGGCCGGTTTCGGATCCTGGTAGGCCGCACGCACGATCGCCAGCGTGTGGCTGCTCTTGGTGATGTCGATCAGGCTGGCCATGTGCGCGGCGGTCGGCGGGACGGCAGGCCTGGGTTCCAGCGCACCGATCTCGTTGATGCCGAGCCAATCCCACAGATAGACCCAACTGACGTGGTGGACGACAACCTTGCGCCCGCGCAGGGGGGCGGCCTCGGTCTTCCAGCGCTGCATCGCCGCCACCCAGCGCGTGGTGAAATCGGCAAGCCGCGATTGATAGGTTGCGGCATTGGCAGGATCAAGCTGGACCAAGCGTGCATCCAGCGCCTTGGCGATCACCAGGATGCGACGCGGATCCATCTGCACATGCGGATTGCCATCGGGATGGACATCGCCGTTGGCACGGTCCACCGCGGTTGGCACCCCCAACCGGCGCACCATCATCGCGGCTTGGAACGAACCCGGGCCGCTGGCGATCCGGGTGTTGCCGGACTGACGGATCAACTGCGGCAGCCAGCCGATTTCCAAGCCCGCGCCAGTGCACACCGCCAGGTCGGCCGTGCGCACCTTGGCAATCAAGCTCGGCTTGGCTTCCACCACATGCACGTCCTGCAAGGCGGTGGTGGCGACATCGACATCGATCTTGTCGCCCGCCAGTTCATGCAACAGCGAGCCCCATTCCGGCTCGCAGGCAAACACGCGCAGCTTGGCCTGCGCAGGTACCGCTGCGAACGCCGCGACAAACAGCAAGGGGATTGCAAGACGGTTCATGGGCATCCTCAGAATTCGTGCGCACCGTGGGCGCCAAGACTGGTCTGGTATTGCAGGGTGATGGCCGTATCGGCCTGGCCCGCGGTCGGGCGTTCGTGGCTCAGTTGCAGGCGGAACAGGCTGAATTCGCTGTTGCGCCAGGTCAGTTCGGCACTGTGGCGATCAGGATCGAAGCTGGCGAACGGCAGGCCGGCATCGCCCCACAATTTGTCGTAGCGGTAGCCGATGTCCCACGTTCGGTTGAACCGGTAGGCGCCCTCGAGGTAGCCACCGGAACGACGGCCATCCCAAGCCACCGGGGCCATTGGCGTCAGCGGGTCGACGTAGCTGCCATCGCGGCGGTCGACCAGGTACTCGACGCGCAGGGTGACGCCGGCATCCTTGAAATTGCCGTTTGGTGCCCATTTCCAGGTACCGTCGAACACGTACAAGGTGGCATCGCCACTGAATCCATCTTCGCCGCCCAGCGTGCGCGTCTTCAGCGCAGAAACGCCCGTCAGCCATTCGTTGTCGGTACCGGCATCGCCACCGAGATGGGCAAACAAGGTGCGTGTACCCAGCCCACCGAGCTGCGATCCGCCACTCGGATAGTGCTGTCCGCGGAACGCCTCACCACCGATTTCGAAGAACAAGGCCGTTGGCGCGACCCAGCGCAGCTGCACGCCGTCATCGCCATATTGGTTGCCGAGGAAGGCCTGATACGGCAGCGGGCGATCAAAGAAGTTGTCGGTATGAGCGTGGTGGCTGTTGAGGTAACCGATGTTCGAGTAGAAACGCCCGAGGCGCAGGCTGAAACCGTTCGGCAAGGCCGTGCTTTCGATATAGGCCTCTTCGATGCCGAGCTGATCCTTGCCGTCTTCGTTCTCGATCGTGGCAGTCAGCTGGCCGTAGAACTTGTCATCGATGTTCGCCGCGAACGACACCTCGCTTTCACCCAGCGAGAATCCGTTGGCACTCGACCTACCCTCGCCCACCAACGGGAAGCCCGTGCGTAGGAAGCCGACAGGATTGATTGAATGGTGGGAATAGCTGCCGTTGAGGATGATGCTGATTGCCGGGTTGAAGGCATTGGCGCCGCTGCCTCCCGCGGGTGCTGCGCCTGCGGCCACCGCAGCTTGACCCGCACTGGCCCCCGTCGCGGTGACATCTGCACTCTGGGCAGCATCGGCTGACAAGGCGTCGGCTTCCGCGTCCGTCACCTCGGTGGACGTTGCCGTCGAAGCCGCCGGCACGACGGGCGCATTCGGCGCCACCATTCGTGCCTGCAAAGCCTGCACTTGCGCCTGGAGTGCGCGGACTTCCGCCTCCAGTTGCACGATGCGCTGGTGGTCACCCTTGGTTCCTGCGAATGCAGGCGATGCCAGGCAGGTCAGGATGCAAAAAGCCAGGGACGCACGACGCATCAGGACTGGATCTCATTTGTAATGTTATATCATTACAGATCCAGCACGTCCGGATCGCCATAGGCCGTTGGTCATGTTTTGACTACGGATTGTTCATGTCACGCCACGCTGGGCAGACGTGACATCGATCGACCACGATCCGTGGCGACGCGTTCCTGCAATGCCGCATCGACACCGCACGGGTTCGGCCAGCCTCGCCTGCTGGACCGCGATGGCCCGGCCCGGGCCGACACAGCGGCGCTTGATCTTGCAGATCGGCCGCTGATCGATTCATGGCTTGCTTAAGGCAACGCTGATTGAGTCGGCGTTGCCTGCCGACCATGGATGATCGGCCGCGGATCGATCACATATTTGATTGATCCGCGTGTGCTGACACGTCCAGGAGGGACTTGTCAGCATTGCCTTTACGCGCCTTGGCAACACAACGCGCGCACAACCCATGCACCTCCAGCGTTTGCGCCTGCGGCGCAAAGCCCAGCGCCCTGGCAGCGTCATCGAGCTTGCGGACGATGCTGGCGTACTCCAGCTCGATCGCGGTATGGCAGCGATTGCAGATCAGGAACGGAACCGAATGCTGGTCGCTGCTCGGGTGGTGGCAGGCGACGAAGGCATTGATCGACTCGAGTTTGTGGATGAAGCCATTGGCCAGCAGGAAATCCAGCGCGCGATACACCGTCGGCGGTGCGGCATTGCCCTCATCGTCCTTGCCGCGCATGCGGTCAAGCAGGTCGTACGCTTTGATCGGCGCACCTGCGCGGGCGATCAAGTCAAGGACAAGCGCACGCGTCGGCGTCAGCCGCAGCCCGCGTTCGCGACAGGCGTGTTCGACCGCACGCACGAACGCCTTGGCATCATGGACGTGGTGACGCGGGTCGGTGCAGGTGTGCTTCTTGCCCATGGCGGGGATTATGCCGCCGGCAGCATCCCGATGGCGGCATCGATGCGCCGCAGCGCTTCCTCGCGCCCGCACAGATAGACCGTCCAGCCGATATCGGGACTGACCTGGGTGCCGGTGATGGCCACGCGCAGCGGCTGGGCGATCTTGCCCATGCCGATGGCCAGAGCTTCCGACACCGTTTTCACCACCTGATGAATCGGCTCCGGCGCCCACGGTTCCAGCATCGCGAGATGCTCGCGCATCGCGGCCAGCGGCGCCTGCGCCTCGGCCTTGAAGTGCTTGGCCACTGCCGACGAATCATATTCGGTCAACGGCGCGAACCACACCGCCGACTTCTCGGCGATCTCCTTCAGCGTCTGCGCGCGCTCGCGCAG
The DNA here is from genome assembly GCF_020850895.1 of Thermomonas sp. Lineage (GTDB taxonomy): Bacteria > Pseudomonadota > Gammaproteobacteria > Xanthomonadales > Xanthomonadaceae > Thermomonas. Next base: position 78,486 of record NZ_JADZDS010000051.1, read on the forward strand.
GGCGATCACGAGCTCGGCCGGCGTCGGGCCATTCGACAGGTCATAACCGGCCTGCGCCAGATGCCAAGCCAGGTGCTTGCCGACCGCCTCGGGATCGTCCGTTTTCAGGTACTGCTGGTTCAGCCAGCCGAGCTTGGCTGGGTCCAGCCGCGACGCCTTGGCGTTGACGTCGGCCAGGTCGAACAGTGATTGCATTTCCGCGATCGAGAAAATCTCCTGGTCGCCATGCGACCAGCCCAGCCGCACCAGATAGTTCAGCAGCGCATGCGGCAGGTAGCCAGCCTCGCGGTACTGCATCACATCGGCCGCACCGGTGCGCTTGGACAGCTTGGCGCCGTGTTCGTCGAGGATCATCGGCAAATGCGCGAAATGCGGCACCGGCGCGCCCAGCGCGGTGTAGATATTGATCTGGCGCGGGGTGTTGTTGACGTGATCATCGCCGCGCACCACATCGGTGATGCCCATGTCGATATCGTCCACCACCACCGCGAAGTTGTAGGTGGCATAGCCGTCGCTGCGGAAGATCACCAGATCATCCAATTCGCTGTTGGCGATCTCGATGCGACCCTTGACCTTGTCGTCCCAAGCCACCGTGCCATCCAGCGGATTCTTGAAGCGGATGACACGGTTGGGGTCCTCGCGCCAGCCGGCATTGGCCTCGCGGTAGGCGCCGTTGTAGCGCGGCTTTTCCTTCGCCGCCTCGGCCGCGGCACGCATCGCCTCCAATTCTTCCTTGGTTTCGTAGGCGTAATAGGCATGGCCGGAGGCGACCAGTTGCTCGGCGACCTCCCTGTAACGATCCAGTCGATGGGTCTGGTAGATCGGGCCTTCGTCGTAGTCCAGCCCCAGCCAGTCCATCGCCTCCAGGATCGCATCGATGGCGGCCTGGGTGCTGCGCTCGCGGTCGGTGTCCTCGATCCGCAAAATGAATTGCCCACCCTTGTGGCGCGCCTCCAGCCAGCAATACAGCGCGGTGCGCGCGCCGCCGATGTGCAGGTAGCCGGTGGGAGACGGGGCGAAACGGGTGCGGGTGGTCATGGCGGGCATCGACGCGGGGAACGCGCATTTTAACCCGTCGCCTTACACTGACAGGATGACCACGCTGTTCGTTGCCGACCTGCACCTCGACCCGGTCCGACCGGAGATCACCGCCCTGTTCGGCGGTTTCCTCGATGGCGAAGCGCGCAGCGCCGATGCACTGTACATCCTCGGTGACCTGTTCGAGGCTTGGGTCGGGGATGACGATCCCTCCGAGGCAGGCGCGGTGGTGGCGGATAAATTGCACGCGCTGACGCGCTCGGGCGTGCCGGCGTACTTCATCCACGGCAATCGTGATTTCCTGCTCGGCGAGACTTATGCGCAGCGCTGCGGCATGCGGCTGCTGGAAGACCCGACAGTCATCGACCTGTACGGCGTCCCGACCCTGATTTTGCACGGCGATCTGCTATGCACCGATGACACCGCCTACCAGCAGTTCCGCACGCAGACCCGCGACCCTCTCTGGCAATCGCAGTTCCTCGCACAGCCATTGGCCGTGCGGCTGGCGTTTGCCGAGCAAGCACGCGCCGCCAGCAAGGCACGTTACGGCGAACTGCAGGCCAGCGGCCAATCCGAAACGATCACCGATGCGGCACCGGCCACGGTGCAGGATTGGTTCCAACGCTTTGGTGTGACCCGCATGATCCACGGCCACACCCATCGCCCTGCCATCCATGACGAAGGCAACGGTGCAACCCGCATCGTGCTGGGCGATTGGTACGAACAGGGATCGGTGTTGCGGGTGGATGCCGATGGGGCGGTGCTGGCTGCGTTGTAGTCAGCGTCAATCCACCCTGTCGCCAAGCACAGTCGTGGCGGCCTGTCCCCTGGAGCGAAATCAAGGCGGAGGCAGCGGCCGCAGGCCGTTGCCGGGGGACATTCGCGGAAGGGGACAGACTGTCGCGGCTGTGCTTGGCGATAGGGTGGGTTGAGGCTGACTACATCGCC
>NZ_JADZDS010000052.1 GCF_020850895.1 Thermomonas sp.
CTGCGCGACAACCCGGACTGCGCCGACAGCGAGCGCGCCGCGGCGCGGCGCTTCGATGCGCCGGGCTTGCAGCCGCGGTTGTGCTTCGATCCGGCGGAGGACATCGCCGCGCCCTACATCGCCAGCGGGGTGCGGCCAAAGGTGGCGATCCTGCGCGAGCAGGGCGTCAACAGCCAGCTTGAAACCGGCTATGCCTTCGATCGCGCCGGCTTCGATGCGTTCGACGTGCATATGAGCGATCTGATCGCCGGGCGTTTCGACCTCGCCGACTTCCATGGCTTGGTCGCCTGCGGCGGCTTCAGCTACGGCGACGTGCTGGGGGCGGGGCGTGGCTGGGCAACCTCGATCCTCGAACGCGCCGCGTTGCGCGACATGTTCGCCGCCTACTTCGCGCGCGAATCGACGTTCGCGCTCGGCATTTGCAACGGCTGCCAGATGCTCTCGCAGTTGCGCGACATCATCCCCGGCAGCAGCCACTGGCCGAGCTTCCAGCGCAATGCCAGCGAGCAGTTCGAGGCGCGACTGGTGGCGCTGGAAGTGCAGCCGTCACCATCGATCTTCCTGCGCGGCATGGAAGGTTCACGGATCCCGGTGGCCTCGGCCCACGGCGAAGGCCGCGCGGTGTTCGATGGGGCCGACCAACTCGCCGGTGTCGCGGTTGCCCTGCGTTATGTCGACGGCGGCAATATCGCGGACGCCGCGTGCTACCCGGCCAATCCCAACGGCTCGTCTCAGGGCATCGCCGGTGTCAGCAGCCGCGATGGGCGCGCGATGATTCTGATGCCGCATCCGGAGCGCACCCTGCGCAGCGGCAATTTCAGCTGGGCTCCCAGCGATTGGCCGGACGACGCCCCGTGGCTGCGGATGTTCCGCAACGCCCGCACCTGGCTCGGCTGAGCAGTCGAGCGCGCGCGACAGGGGCGATGCGGTTCCGATGGCTGCCGCTGCCTGCTAAAGTCTGCGGTGGACGTTTGGGAGCATCTGAATCGTTCAGATGCTCCTGCCAGCCAAGGGTGGCTGGCCACGAATCAATCACGCATGGGATCGATTCGTGTGAGCCAAGTCCGGGCATTGACCGGACTGGCGCGGGCTGACAACTCCAGGATGGAGTTGTTCAGGCCATCCTTAGGAGGGGTGCGCGTGAACGCAGTTGCAGAAGAAGCGGTGCAGGCTCCCGACGGGCCGGTCGGACGCATCGTTGCGCAGTTGCTGAAGTACGGGCGCCTGAAAGAGGCGGACTTGGCCAGCGCGCGTCGCCTGCAGGAGCAGGACGGCGGCGATCTGCTGATCCTGCTGGCGCGCTTGGGCCTGGTGTCCGAGCGCGACCATGCGGTGGCCTGCTCGTCCGAGTTTGGCCTTGAATTGCGCAATACCAAGGACCTTCCCGACCTGCCGCCCGAGGACGTGGCGCTGAGCGTGAAGTTCATGAAGCAATACCACGTGGTGCCGGTGGCCGTGGATGCGCAGGGCGTGGATGTGCTGCTGGCCGACCCGCAAGACCCGTACGCACTGGAAGCGGTGGGGCTGGCGCTCGGGCGTGAGCTGCGCCCTGCTGTGTGTCCGCGTTCGGAAATCGGCGAGTTGATCGAGCGCTGGCACGGCCAGGGCCGCAGTGCGATGGACAGCATCATCGAAGGCGCGGAGGGCGGCGAAGAGAGCATCGACGACGTCGAGCGCCTGCGCGACCTGGCCTCGGAAGCACCGGTGATCCGGCTGGTCAACCTGATCGTCCAGCGCGCGGTCGAGCTGCGCGCCTCCGACATACACATCGAGCCGTTCGAAAACCGGCTGAAGGTGCGCTACCGCATCGACGGCGTGCTGGAGGAGGGCGAGAGCCCGCCGGCCAACCTGACCGCCGCGGTGATCAGCCGCATCAAGATCATGGCCAAGCTCAACATCGCCGAGCGCCGGCTGCCGCAGGACGGTCGGATCGTGGCGCGGGTGCAGGGCAAGGAGCTCGACCTGCGCGTGAGCACGGTGCCGACCGCGCACGGCGAATCGGTGGTGATGCGCCTGCTCGACCGCGAGACCGTGGTGCTGAATTTCGACAAGCTCGGCTTCAGCGACCACTTCATGTGGCGCTTCAACAAGGTGCTGGAGCAGCCGCACGGGATCATCCTGGTCACCGGCCCGACCGGCTCCGGCAAGACCACGACGCTGTACACGGCGATGTCGAAGTTGAACACGCCGGGGGTCAAGATCATCACCGTCGAAGACCCGATCGAATACCAGATCGAGGGCATCAACCAGATCCAGGCCAAGCCGCAGATCGGGCTGGATTTCAACAATGCCCTGCGCGCGATCGTGCGCCAGGACCCCGACATCATCATGATCGGCGAAATGCGCGATCTGGAGACCGCGCGCATCGCGATCCAGTCGGCGCTGACCGGCCACCTGGTGCTGTCCACATTGCACACCAACAACGCTGCAGGTGGCATCACCCGCCTGCTGGACATGGGCGTGGAGGATTACCTGCTGACCTCCACCGTCAACGGCATCCTCGCCCAGCGCCTGGTGCGCCGGTTGGAGCCGGTGCACGCCGAACGCTACCTTGCGACGCCGGAAGAAATCCAGAAATTCGGCCTGCGCAAATTCCATCCCGATGGCGAGATCTACCTGTATCGCCCGCGGCCCTCCGAGCTGTCGCCCACCGGCTACCTCGGCCGCACCACCATCATGGAGCTGCTGCTGATGGACGACGAGATCCGGCGCGCGGTCATGCGCCATGCGGGGATGGAGGAAATCGAGCGGCTGGCACGACGCAGCGGCATGCACACCATGTACGACGTCGGCATCGCCAAGGCCCTGCGCGGCGAGACCACGGTCGAAGAAGTCCTGCGCGTCACCGAGGGCAACTGAGCCGATGGCGCTGTATCGCTACAAGGCCCTGAACGCGCGCGGCGAACAGCTGAGCGGGCAGATGGAGGCCGCCAGCGACACCGAGGTGGCGGCGCGCCTGCAGGAGCAGGGCCACCTGCCGATGGAAGCGAAGCTGGCCTCCGAGGCCGGCAGCGACTACAACTGGCGAGGCTTGTTCAAGGCCAAGCCTTATTCCGGTGCGCGGCTGGTGCAATTCACCCAGCAACTGGCGACCCTGCTCGGTGCAGGGCAGCCGCTGGACCGTGCGCTCGGCATCCTGCTGGAGCAGCCAGAGGACGAAGCCTCGAAGCAGGTGCTGGGCGATGTCCGTGACACCGTGCGCGGCGGTGCGGCACTGTCGACGTCGCTGGAGCGCCACCACGACATCTTTGGTCGGCTGTACGTGAACATGGTGCGGGCAGGCGAGGCCGGCGGCAGCCTGCAGGACGCCCTGCAGCGGCTGGCGGAGTATCTGGAGCGTTCGCGTGCGCTGCGCGTGCGGGTCGTCAATGCGCTGGTGTACCCGATCATCCTGCTGGTGATGGTCGGGCTGTCCTTGCTGTTCCTGCTCGGCTACGTCGTGCCGCAGTTCTCCGGCATGTACGACAGTCTCGGCGCCGACCTGCCGTGGTTCTCGCAGCTGGTGTTGTGGACCGGCAATTTCATCCGCAATTGGTGGATCGTGGTGCTGGCGCTGCCCTTGCTGGCGGCGCTGTGGCTGGATCGCAAGCGTCGTGACCAGGACTTCATGCGTCGCGTCGACGCTTGGCTGCTGCAGAACAAAATCGCCGGCCCGCTGGTGGCCAAGCTCGACACCGCACGGCTGGCGCGCACGCTGGGCACCCTGCTGCGCAATGGCGTGCCGATGCTGGCTGCGCTCGGGATCGCGCGCAACGTGCTCGACAACCGGGTCCTCGCCGCCGATGTCGAGGCCGCAGCCGACGCGGTGCGCAATGGCGGTGGCCTGTCGGTGGCGTTGGGCCGGAGCAAGCGCTTCCCGCGCCTGGCCCTGCAGATGATCCAGGTGGGCGAGGAGTCCGGCGTGCTGGATGCGATGCTGATCAAGGTCGCCGACACCTTCGAGGCCGACACCCAGACCACGATGGATCGGCTGCTGGCGGCGCTGGTGCCAGCGATCACCCTGGTACTGGCGGTGGTGGTGGGCGTGGTCATCCTGTCCGTGCTCGCCCCCATCTACGACCTGACCAACGTGGTCGGCTAGCCCGCGCCGGGACTGGCGAGGGTGTTCCACGACAACAGATCAGGATGATCGCCCATGGACCTTCCGAAAGGACGGTCCGAAACCAATCCACAGTCCAAGAAACCAGAGGCAATGATGCGCAATCGATCCAGTGTCCGTCCCGTCCCCAAGGCTGCACAGCGCGGCTTCACCCTGATCGAGATCATCGTGGTGGTGGTGTTGATCGGCGGCATCGTGGCCTTCGCTGCGCAGCGCATCCTCGGCGGCGGCGACCGCGCCAAGGTCAGGTTGGCGCAGGCGCAGATCCAGACCTTGGCCGACAAGATCAACGAATTCCAGTCCGACACCGGCAGCCTGCCGGCCACGCTGGACGCGCTGGTCACCCAGCCCGGCGATGCACAAGGCTGGCTTGGGCCGTATGCCAAGCAAAGCGAAATGAAGGATCCTTGGCAACATCCGCTGGAATACAAGGTGCCGGGCGATGGCCGCCCCTTCGATCTGGTCAGTCTCGGGGCCGATGGCAAGCCCGGCGGTGACAGCGTGAACGCCGACATCACGTTCGAATAAGCGCCCTCGGCGTCGCCATGCACGCGAACGGACATCCCGCGGGAGCGCAGCGCCGGGGCGCGATGCCCCGGGTAAAGCGCACCCGCGTGCCAGCATCCGGCTTCACCCTGATCGAAGTGATGGTGGTGATGGTGCTGATTGCCGCAGCCAGCCTGCTGGCGGTCGGAGCCTTCAATGGCGGCGGGATGCGGGGGGCGAAATTGCATGCAGCGGCGCGCGAGGTGGCGGCGCAGTTGCGCTTTACCCGCGCGGTCGCGATCAGCAGCGGGCAGCCACAGGAGTTCACCATCGATCCGGGCGCGCGATCGTGGCGCGCCGCGAAAGGCCGCAGTGGCGACCTGCCGTCCGCCGGTGAGGTCGTGTTCATCGGCGCGCGCGAACTCCGGCCCACGGCCGGGCAGGGCGTGGTGCGGTTCTTTCCGGACGGTGCCGCGACCGGCGGGCGGGTGCGCTTCCTCGCCAATGGCGCCGGTTGGGACGTGGACGTGGCCTGGTTGACCGGCGAGGTGCGCTTGCAGCGTGCACAGGGGCGACCGTGAGCACGCGGCGCGGCATCGCATTGGCTCGATCGCGTCGGCAGGCGGGGTTCACCCTGATCGAGATCATCGTCGCCTTCGCCGTGCTGGCGCTGGGGCTGACCTTGCTGCTCGGCACGTTGTCGGGGGCGAGTCGGCAACTGCGCGACGCGGGGGATGCTGGCAAGGCCGCGTTGATTGCGCAGACCGTGCTGGCCGCGAACGCCGAAACCCTGAACCAGCCGATGCGGCTGGATGGGGAGGCTGAGGAGGGTCGCTATCGCTGGCAGCTTGAGGTCGCGCTGTGGCAGGACCCACGGCTGCAGGGGCGCAAGCAACCGATCGATCCCGGTGCCGCGCGCATGTTGCGCGTCCAGTTGGACGTGCAGTGGGGCGATGGCGGGCCGCGCCAGCAGTTGCGGGTGGTGTCGCTGCGGCTGGCGGCGCGGCCACCGGCGGGGGATGCGCCGTGAGCGTGGCGCGCTCCCGGGTGCCGCGATCCGCACCGGCGCGCCGCGCGGCGGGCTTCACCTTGCTCGAAGTCCTGCTCGCGGTGTCGCTGTTGGCGGCGGCGTTGGCCTTGGTGTTCGGCATCCTGCGCGCAGCCGGGGCGACAGTGGATCGCGGTGAAGTGATTGCGGCGCGCAATGAGCGCATTCGTGCGGTCTCCGGCTTCCTGCGGCAACGCATCGCAGGCGCCCAGGGGGCGGTGTACGGGCTTGACCCAGGCAGCGGACGCTCGCTCCGCTTCGAGGGCGATGCGGGATCGATGCGCTTCGTCGCCGATCTGCCGGACTACCTCGGGCGAGGTGGCCCGTATCTGCACGAATTCACGACCAAGCCCGTGGACGGCAAGGAAGCGTTGCTGGTTGACTTCCGCATGATCCAGGGTGATGCGCTACTCGACGCAGAGCGGCCGCCCGAACCGCTGGCGCAGGGACTGGACGACGTGGAGTTCGCCTACCGCGCGATCGATGTCTCCGGCGAGATCGGGCCATGGTTGTCGCGCTGGACCATGGTCGATGCACTGCCGCAGCAGGTGCGGGTGCGCATCCGTGATGGCAAGGGCAGGTGGCCTGAAATGGTGGTGGCGCTGAAGATGGCCCCACCGATCCCGAAGGCAGGGCAGGAGGACGGGTTGTGAAGCGCGTACGCGGGGCGGCCTTGTTGTTGGTGCTGTGGCTGGTCTTGTTGTTGGGAGGCCTGGTGGCGGGTTATGCCTTGAGCGCGAGGGTCGAGTCGCAACAGGGCAATGGCTTGGCACGTGATCTGGCGGCGCGCGAGGCGGCGCGGGCGGGAATGGAGTACGCGGTGCAGCGCATGCTCGACCCGAACCCCACGCGCCGCTGGGCCGCTGATGGCCGTGCCAACCGATTCATGTTCGAAGGCGCACCGGTGGATGTCGAAGTGCGCGATGAAACCGCGAAGATCGACCTCAATGCCGCGTCGCCGGAGTTGCTGCAGTCTTTCTTCGTTGCGCTGGGCGAGCCGCGTGACAGCGCAGCCAGATTGGCAGGTGCGATCGTGGATTGGCGCGATGCCGACAGCCTGACCCAGCCCGGCGGTGGCGCGGAGGATGGTGATTATTCGGCGGCGGGGTTGGCGTGGGGCGCCAAGGACGCGACATTCGCCAGCGTGGCTGAGCTGGAGCAGGTGCTTGGGATGCGGCCGGCGCTGTTCTCGGCAGCGGCCCCGCACCTGACCGTCTACACTGGCGCGCCGATGCCAGACACGCAATTCGCCGATGGTCTCGTGCTGCAGGCGATGGGCATGGACGGGAAAATCCCGCCGATTGATCCGACCGCCCCTCCCCGGCCGGGCAGCGGAACGTATAGTATCGACAGCCGTGCACGTCGCACCGATGGGCGCAGCGCCCGGATTTCGGTGGTCGTGCGGATGGGAGGCAATGGTTTGCCCGGATCAACATACACGCCCCTGCGCTGGCAGGTGGACGGGGGGTGGCAGTGACTGAAGCCGCCGCTTTGGGTGCGCGCGGAGCGCAACTCGGCCACGGACTGCGGGGATTCTTTTCCTGGTGGGGCGCGGGCCTTGCGCTGTGGTTGCCGGCGCGGGTACGGGCAGCGTTGTCCGCGCGCCGCGATCGCCTGCTGCTGGTGCCACAGGGGGATGAACTGCTGCTGCAGCGCTGGCACGAGGGTGTGGTTCGGGAGCTGTCCTCGCTGCCGCTGCCGCTGCCAGCGGATCGGGATGCACTTGAGAGCGTATTGCGTGGGTCGTTGGCAGACTTGCCGCGCTGGTTGCTGCTGCCGGCTGCGCACGGCCTGCGTCGCGGGCTGACCCTGCCGGCGGCGGCGCAGGATCGGCTGCGCGCGGTGCTGGGATTCGAGATCGAACGGCAAACGCCCTTCGCCGCCGATGCCGTCCTCCATGATGGTCGCTTGCTTGGCGAACGCAGCGATGGTTCGCTGCAGGCCGAGCTGGTGGTGGTGCCGCGCCAGCGCTTTGATGCAGTGGCGTCGCGACTGGGTGGTGTGGGCACGCGATTGGCGGGGATTGACCTGGCCGATGCCGACGGACAAGCACTGGGCATCAACCTGTTGCCACCGGCGCAGCGCCACCGGCGTCGCAATCCGTGGCTCTGGCTGAACCTGGCTCTTGGATTGGGGGCCTTATTGGCCCTGGCGCTTGGGTTGCACCAGATCCTCGACAACCGACGCGCTGCTGCGAAGGACCTGCAGGCCACCATCAACCACCGGCAATCCCAGGCGCAGGGTGTCGGCGTGGCGCGCCAGCGGGTGGTGGATTCGGTGGAAGGAGAGCGCTTCCTGGGCAACCTGCACAACAGCCGGTCGACCTCAGTTGAGGTCATGGAGGCATTGGCACAGCGGATTCCGGATGGGACGTATCTTGAAAAGCTGGCGATCGAAGGAAACCAACTGACCCTGGTCGGGCTGTCCAACCAGGCGGCTGCGCTGGTGGGTGAATTGGAAGGTGCGCCGCAATGGTCCTCAGCGGCGCTCAGCGGCGCCCTGCAGACCGACCCGCGGATGCGGATGGACCGGTTCACGGTCATCGCGCAACTGGCTCAGGGTGCGGCACCTGCCGCTGCACGGCCTGCCCGACCGGGAGGTGCCCGTGAGACGCGTTGAGCCGAATCGCTGGTCCGCCCTGTTGCTGCTGCTCGGCGTGCTCGGAGTGTCGTACTTGCTGGTCCTGCAACCGCTGTTTGCAACGCCGTTGGCTGAGGTCGAGGCCAGGATCGGCGAATTGCAGGTCCGCAACGCGCGTCTGCGTAGTCTGTTGTTGCTGCGTCCGCAGATCGAGCGCAGGCTCGCTGATCTCAATGCCCAAGGCAACAGCTTCCTGCCCCAGCCCAGTGCCGAATTAGCGACCGCAGCCCTGGTCCAGCAACTCGAGCAGGTCGTCGGCGAAGCCAGCCCGGGTGGCCGCGGCTGCGCAATCGTCAATCGCGAGCCGCTGGCAGACGAACGTTCGCTGCAGGAACCCTACAAGCGGGTGACGGTGCAAGTTCGCTTGCGTTGCGGAAATGCGGAGACGTTCAAGGTGCTGCACGCGCTGGAATCGGCGCGTCCTTACGTTTTCGTCGACCAGTTGCAAATCACCGCGCAGCGGTATTTCGCCGTTCCCGGCAGCGTCGAGCCGCAGGAAGGTGGGCTGGATGTGAGCTTCAACCTGTACGGCTATGTGCTGCCGTCCGCGGAGGCCGCCCGTGGCCGTTGATCGCAGCGCGACCCGTCGCGTCCTCCAAGCCGGGCCACTGACCTGGCTGCTGGCCGCGGCCTGTGGGTGGGCGTTGCTGCTGTGGCTGCTGGCGCTGCTTGGGATGGGTGGGCGCATCGGGCTGGTCCGGGCGCCCTCGAACATGGCGTTGCCGCCCCCGGCAACGGCCTCAACCGATCGTATCGGCCCCTTGACGGACTACCCGCAGATCACGCAGCGCCCGTTGTTTACCCAGGACCGTCGCCCACGCGCATTCCTTGCCGCAGGTGCGGACGCCGCGGTTGCCGGCGCAGGCGGCGGTGACTTGGATTACCTGTTGACCGGCACCATGATCACCCCGCAGGTGCGGCTTGCAATCCTGCAACCCAGCGGCGGCGGAGACTCCCAGCGCGTGCGCGAGGGCGATGTTCCCGAAGGCGCACCGGGTTGGCGGCTGGTCGAGGTGCAGCCGCGCCGTGCCGTGTTCGAGGGCAGCGGTGGGCAGATGACGCTTGATCTGCGCACCTTCGGTACGCCCGGCGCGCCACCTTCGGCGGTGCCGGCCGCTGCCGATGCCGTCAATGCTGGGGATGCCGCCGCTGACGCATCAGCTGCCGCGGCAGATGCCGGGACCGATGCTGGAAGCCAGCAGCAAGCCGATGACATCCGGCGTCGCATCGAAGAGCGCCGCGCCCAGTTGCGACAGCGTGGCGGCGACTCCGATGACGCCGCGCCACCCCCTTCACGGCCGATGTCCGGGCCAGCCAGACGATGATCGAAGCCAAGCTCATGAACCTCAAACGCAATCTGTCGACCCTCCGCCCGCTGCTGGTGGCCCTACTGGTGGCCCTGTTGACAGCCTGTGTCAGTGCGCCAACGCCGCAGGTGTACCGCAGCGAGCAGGTGAGCAATCACAGCACCCAACCGGCCGATGCGGATGCGATTCGCCACGATGTGTTGGAGGAACTGGGCAATGAGAGCCCACAGCCGGTGATCCGGCGTGGGACCGCGCCACGCATCAATGAGCGGGTCGCATCGGCACCGCCGCCGGCGCTGGCCAGCAGTGGCCAGGCCACCTTCAACTTCGAGGGTGAATCGATTCAGGCGGTGGTGAAGGCGATCCTTGGCGACATGCTCGGCCAGAGCTACAGCATCGCGCCCGGCGTGACGGGCACGGTCACGGTGTCGACCCAGCGCCCGGTGGGTGCCGCTGGTGCACTCAGCCTGCTCGACCAAGTGCTGGCGCAAAACGGCGCGCGCATGGTCTACAGCGATGGCCGTTACAACATCGTGCCGGCGGCCGAGGCACTGGTGAACGGGGTGGTGCCGCGCACCGGGGCGCCGGCGTTGGCGCGTGGTTATGAATCGCGGGTGATCCCGCTGCGCTTCATCTCGGCCGCCGAGATGGAGAAAATCCTCAAACCGTACGCACGCCAGGGATCGATCGTCAGCGTCGATTCCGGTCGCAATGTCATCACCATCGCCGGTACCCGTGCCGAACTGGAGAACTACCAGCGCACGGTCGAGATCTTCGATGTCGACTGGATGTCGAGCATGTCGGTGGGCGTCTATCCGCTGCAATCCGGTCGCGCCTCCGACGTGGTGCAGGACTTGGAGCGCGTGTTCGGGGAACAGAGCCACACGCCGGTGGCGGGCATGTTCCGATTCATGCCACTGGACAGTGCCAATTCGGTGATGGTGATCACCAGCCAGCCCGCTTACCTCGACCAGATCCAGCAGTGGATCGACCGCATTGAAGGCGGCACCGGCGATGGCCGGTTGTTCTCGTACGAGCTCAAGTACATCCGTGCCCGCGACCTCGCTGACCGGCTGGCGGAAGTGTTTGGCGGCAGCACCGAGACCAGCAGCGGCAATGGTGCACCCTCGTTGATGCCCGGCCTGAATTCGACCGAAATCCGAGATTCAGGCGTCGACGACCGTTCCGGCGTGTCGACCGCCAATGTCGGCGGCACTCCAAGCAGCGACGGCTCCTCCGGCGGCAGCACCGGCGGCGACGTGGGCACCGGCCAGGGCGCCAGCCTGCCGCAGGCCCGCTCCGGCAATGGCCGGGTGAACCTGCGGGTGGACGGCGGCACCGTCGGCGTGTCCGCGGTGGATGACACCAATTCGCTGCTGGTGCGTGCCAATGCCTCGCAGTGGCGCTCGATCCGGCAGGTGATCGAACGCCTCGACGTCTTGCCGATGCAGGTCCACATCGAGGCCCAGGTGCTCAGCGTCGCCCTCAAGGGACAGTTGCAGTACGGCGTGAACTGGTTCTTCAGGAATTCACTGCCGACGGCATTGCTGCCGTACCCGACCGGCCGCAACAGTTTCGGCTCCTACAGCGGCAGCTTGGTGCCGCCGTTGGCCGGCGGCGACAGCGCGCTGAGCTGGACCTTCCTCGGCCACAGTGCGGCAGCGATCGTCTCGGCCTTGGACAGCGTCACCGACGTGCGCACCCTGTCCTCGCCGTCGGTGATGACACAAAACAATCGCGAAGCCATCCTCAACGTCGGCCAGAAGATCCCGATCGCCTCGGTCAGCTTCAACCCGGCACTGGGTGGGGCCAACGGCACCTACAGCCAGGTCCAGTACCTCGACACCGGCATCATCCTCAAGGTGCGCCCGCGCATCACCCGGGACGGCATGGTCTTCCTCGATATCGTGCAGGAGGTCAGTCGTCCAGTCGGGCTCCCGGATGACAACGGCAACGTGCGGATCGACACCAGCCGGGTCAGCACCAGTGCGGTGGCCCCCAGCGGCGAAACAGTGGTGCTGGCGGGGTTGATCAGCGAATCGACCAATGACGGTTCCTCGGGTGTCCCCGGCATGAGCCGGATCCCGATCCTCGGCGGCTTGTTCGGCCAGCAGGCCAAGGGCAAGGCGCGCGATGAACTGCTGATCCTGATCACCCCGACGGTGGTCCGCAATCCGTTGGAAGCACGCGAATTGACCGATGAATACGGGCGTCGCTTCCGCGCCATGGACCCGATCAACAAACCCAAGCAGTGACCCAGCTTGGCGCGTCACTGCCCATCGTCCTGGTGGCGGTCGGCCAAGACGAGGACGCGCTCGACGCTTGCCTGGCGGCGCTGGACGCAAGTACACCTGCCGGGACCCGGGTATGGCTGGCGGACAACGGTCAGGCTGGTCCTCGCGGCGTCGGCTTGGTCCAGGGCTGGCTTGCGCGAACGCCGCTGCAAGCCGGCTACACGCGCCGTGCTGAGCCCGTGTCCGAGGTGGCGCATCTGGATGAAGCGCTACGCGCCTGCGGCGGGTCCGATGTGGCGATCTTGGCCGCCGATGCGCGGCCGGCACCCGGTTGGCTGCAACGAATGGAGGCCTGCCTGGCCGGGGATGCCGCGCTTGGGACTGTGACGCCATGGTGCAATGCCGGGGAAACCGCATCCTGGCCCAGGATCGGGGAAATCGAACCGGATCTGCCATCGCCAACGCTGCTGGCCGAAGCTTGCGCAAAACTCAAGGCTCAGGCCGATGAACTGCCTGCTGCGGTCGGGCATGCCGTGCTGCTGCGCGGGAGTGCCCATGCGACGGCTGGGGGGCTGGATGCAACCAGCTTCCGTTCCTGGCCAGCGGCATTAATCGACCTGTCGTTGCGGTTGGCCGGGCTGGGCTGGCGCAACGCGCTGTGTCCGACTGCGTTCGTCCTGCGCGATGGTGAGGGCATTCCGGGCGATGGCGACATGGACGCCTTGGCTGCGCGCTGGCCAAACTGGAACGCGCGGATCGCCCGCTTCCTGATGGACGATCCATTGCAGGCGATGCGTGCTCAGCTGGGCGAGGAATTGGCACGGGTAGCACGATTGCCACCCCAACTCGAGCTGTTCCCGGAGCTGGTGTGAACGCCGCGGGGACCGTCGCGGTGGTGGCGTGTCGTGACAGCGAGGAAACCATCGATGCCTGCCTGACTTGCCTGCGTGCTGCCGCTGGCGTTGTCGAAATCCGCGTGGTCGATTGCAATTCGCGCGACACCACCTTGGCCGTCGTGCAGCGCCACGCCGTCGCCGACGCGCGTGTGCGCTTCATCGCCAACCCCGACGATCCGGGCTACGCAGTTGCCTGCAACCAAGGCGTTGCCGCAAGCACGACGGACTGGATCGCACTGCTGCAGCCGGGCTGCATGGTTGAGCGCGATTCGTTGAGCCAGTTGCGTGATGTGGCCGCTGCCGGTGACCGCTTGGTGGGCGGTGATGTCGTCGATGAACAGGATGCCAGCGATCCAGCGTCGCGCCTGCGTCTGGCGGATCCGGCGGGGGCGGTGTGGTGGGCATGGCTCGGGTTTGCAGCATGTGCGCCGACGCAAGAACCCGAGCAGGAGGTCGACGCCGTCGGCGGCGGCGTGTTGCTGCTGTCGCGGAGCCGGTTCGATGCGTTGGGTGGGCTCGATACCGGCTACGCCACCCGGATCGCCCAATTGGACCTCTGCCGACGTGGGTGCGCAGCTGGAGCAACGGTGGTCTGCGCCAACAGCGTGCGCATCCGTCGGGTGCGCGGGCTGTTGGCACGCGTGCATCCGGTGCTGCTTGCGTGGCGGCAGCGCCACGATGCCACGCGTTTTTGGCGCATCCACGGCTCGCGACAACGACTGGCGTCGGCGTGGCTGAGGGTCTGGCTCGGGTTTCCGCTGGCACTGGTGCGCGCACTTGCCCGCATGCACTGAGGCGCACGCTGTACGCCAGCCACATGCGGAAAAACCGGCGGTGCGAGTCAGTCTTGGTCGTGCGCGTGCAGCATGGTGTCCAGCGCCAGGGTGGAATGCGCATAGGCGCCGCCTGCGCGCATTTCCGCCGCCACCCAGATCGCTTCCATGATCTGTGCGTCGCTGGCGCCTTGCTTGAGCGCCTCGGCGGTATGGCCCTTGATGCAGTACGGACATTGCGTCGTGTGTGCGACCGCCACCGCGATCAATTGCTTGGTGGCGTTCGGCAGTGCGCCATCTTCGAACACCGCCGCGCTGAAATTGCGGAACGCTTCCAACTGTCTGGGCGCCAGTTCGCGACGCTTGCGTGAAATTTCCTTGCTCATCGGCGGGTACAGGCCATCGCTCATTGATCATTCCTTGCAGGGAGATGTCTGCGCAGTCTGCGCCTTGGCGTGTGTATCCCGGGTTGACGCGACCTGCGCGGGAATGAGGCAGTGCGCGCAGGACTGCAGCCGCGTGCAACCGTCGCTCAGCGATACCGGTTGATTTCGTCACGCAGTTCGCGTGCGGCATTCGCTGCCGCTTCGGCATAATCCGCGCCGCGCGAGGCGTACA
>NZ_JADZDS010000053.1 GCF_020850895.1 Thermomonas sp.
AGGACTTCGCCCCGGAGTTGCGCGAGCCGCCCGCACGTAATCGTAATGGCTGGCGGACAGGGTGAAGCCGGGGATACCGGCGCGCTCGGCGATCCAACTGATGAAGGCAGCCGACCAGGGTGTATCGATCACGAAGCCACGGCAGCCCATGCCTTGGTAGCTGGAATTGCCGATTGCGTAATTGCAGTCCATCGCCCCTGGACGCTGGGCCACCGAGCCCAGCAAGCCGCTGGATTGCCAGTAGTACGCCACCCGCCGCCATGGCGAGGTTCCATCCGCCAGGCCATTGTTCTCCGCTTCGTAGATGCTGGCGCTGGCCAGCCGACCCTGGCTGTCGATGAAAGGCTGTTTCCAGCGTTGGTTCTCGGCACAGGCGATTGCAGCGATGCGCGTGGCCACCATCGGGTCGGCCTGCTGTTGCTCCAGCGCAGGACAGGGATTGCCTGCCCAGGCCGCACCTGCCAGCAATAGCAGGCCGGTGGCTACCAGGCGACGAACAATTGTGCGACTCAGCATCGTCAGCATCTCCGTGAAAGGATCGATGGCGATCCCTTCATAGGGAAGCGGAATCCACGCTGCAAACAGGACAGTCCGGGTCGGGCGTGATGCGCAATTCGGAAAAGCGCAGCGTCAGGGCATCGAACTGCAGCAGGCGGCCGGCCAGCGTTTCGCCGATACCGAGGATCAGCTTGAGGGTTTCCGTCGCCTGCAACATTCCGATCACCCCGGGCAGGACGCCCAATACGCCCGCCTCCGCGCAGTTGGGCGCGCTTCCGGCTTCCGGAGGTTGTGGATACAGGCAGCAATAGCACGGCAATCGCCCGCGGTTGCGCCCTGCGTCGAACACCGATGCTTGGCCGTGGAACCGCTGCACTGCGCCGTACACCAATGGCATGCCGAGCCGCACGCAGGCATCGTTGAGCAAATAACGGGTTTGGAAGTTGTCGCTGCCGTCCACCACCACGTCGATGCCATCCAGCAGGCGATCCAGATTGCCAGGCATCGCGCGTTCTTCCAGTGCTTCGATGCGTGTGCGTGGGTTGATCGCAAGCAGGGTGGCGGCGGCGGATTCGACCTTGGCCATCCCGATGCGTGCATCCGTGTGCAGGATCTGGCGCTGCAGGTTGCTGCGGTCGACCCGGTCGTCATCGACGATCCGCAGCATGCCGACGCCGGCAGCCGCGAGGTACAACGCCACCGGCGAGCCCAACCCACCGGCGCCGAGCACCAGCACTCGCGCTTGGCCGAGCCTGCGTTGTCCTTCCAGGCCGACATCCGGAAGGCGGATCTGACGGGAATAGCGCTCCGCGTACTCTGCGTCGAATTGCGTGCCACGCATGGGCAAGCCAAGTGCGTGCCATGCATCGATGCCGCCTTCGACCGAAACGACATCCATATAACCGAGTGTCTTCAGCGTTTCGGCGCAACGATCGGACCGGACACCGCTCTGGCACAACAGCATGACCGGGGTCTCGAGCCCCTGGATGTAACGCGACGGATTCTGCAGCAGGGCCTCGAGAACCACCCCGGCCGTCCCCTCAGCCATTCCCAAGGAGCGCTCGTCGTCGCTGCGAACATCAATCAGGAGGTCACCCGATTGCTGGCGTTTGCGTGCTTCGGAAGGGCTGATCCCAAGGTTCGTCATGCGGGCATTATGGAGTGAACCCGATCACGCGTCCGATGCCCCACCCGGTTCGCAGCCGGCTGCGACGAGTGCCTCTGGCGTATTGAGATTGCCGAAACGTTCGCCCGCAATGCGCACGATGGGTAAATCCATCGCCTCATGCAACCCGCGCACCGAATGCTGACCGGTTGCGATCGCATTCGCCACGGCAACCCGCAACTCCGGGAGCCGATACAACGCGAACAATGGCTGCAGTCCATCATCGTCCTGAGCGCAGGCACCCTGCCCACCCGCCATTGCCAGCGCATCGAGCAGGCGGCTATCGCATTCCAGTGCATCCACCGGCAGGGTGAACAGCCAAGGCGTGGTACATCCTGCAGCAAGGGCGTCGAGCCCACCGATCGGGCCAAGGTCGGGATGGCGGTCGGGCAGCGCCTTCAATCCGTGGGTGACATAGCGTTCGGGATTGCGGTTGGCGCTGATGGACACCTGCCCGCAGCACGCACTGAAGCGTCGGACCAGTCGCAAGACCTGTGGTTGGCCGCAGCAGTGCAGCCATGCCTTGTCCAGTCCACCGAGCCGGCTGGCGCGACCGCCAGCCAAGACTCCTAACGTCACCGATCCGGGGGCTAGGCGCATCGCTATTCGCTACGCTTGCGATGGCGAATGATGCGCCGCCGTCGTTCGACCTGACGTTCACTGGGGGCGTTGTGACGCCCGGCGAACGGATTGCTGTTTTCCTTCAGCACCAGCCGCACCGGCGTGCCGATCAATTTGAAGCGCTTGCGGAAGAAGTTCTCCAGATAGCGCAGGTACGACTGCTGCAAGGACTTCAGGCGGGTGCCGTGGATCACGAAGGTGGGTGGGCAATCGCCGCCGGGGTGGGCAAAACGCAATTTTGGCGCATGCCCGCGCACCATCGGTGGTGGGTTGGCAGCGACCGCCGCCTCCATCGCGCGGGTCACTTCCGCGGTCGAGAATTGCCGGGTGGCGGAATGCTGGGCGCGGTGGATGGCTTTGAATAACTCACGCAGTCCGGAGCCGTGCAGTGCAGAGATGTGCACGGTCTCGGCCCATTCCACGAACACCAGCTTGCGCGCCGCCATGGCATCGGCCTGGCGACGTTCGTAATCGCTGCGCCCATCCCATTTGTTGATCGCCACCACCAGCGCCCGACCGGCATCGAGGATGGCTCCCAGCACCGTTGTGTCCTGGTCGGTGACGCCTTCGCTGGCGTCGAGCATCAGCACCGCGACTTGACATTGCTCGACCGCTTGCAGGGTCTTGAGCGCCGAGAATTTTTCGACCGCTTCCTCGACCCGCGCCCGGCGCCGCAGGCCAGCGGTATCGATCAGACGGTACAGACGGCCGTCGCGTTCGAGGTCCACCGCAATCGAATCGCGGGTGGTGCCGGGCACTTCCGAGGCGATCATTCGCTCTTCGCCGAGGATGCGGTTCACCAAGGTCGACTTGCCCACGTTCGGACGCCCGATGAAGGCGATCCGCACCCGCCCGGGATCATCGTCCGGGGTCTTTGCGACGCCGGTGTCCGGAAGTCGCTTGAACGCTTCCGACAGTATCGCGTCGAGCCCGGTGCGGTGTGCCGAGGACACCGGCAACGTGCATTCGAATCCATAGCGGGCAAATTCAGCCAGCGCCACCTGTACGTCGATGCCATCGGTCTTGTTGACCACCAGCAGCACTGGCTTGCCCAAGGTCCGCAGCCACGAGGCCAGGTCATCGTCGATGCCGGAACGCCCTTCCCGCCCATCGACAACGAACAGGACCAGATCGCACTCGGCGGCGGCGGCGCGGGACTGGCGCGCGGTCGCACCGGCCAGGCCTTCATCTTCGCCGGCAATACCGCCGGTATCGACGACGACGAACGGCCGACCCTCGGCCAAGCGACACACCCCATAGTTGCGATCCCGGGTCACGCCCGGCTGGTCATGGACCAGCGCATCGCGAGAACGGGTCAACGCGTTGAACAGGGTCGACTTGCCCACGTTGGGGCGCCCAACCAGCGCGACCAGCGGTAGCATCGGATCAGTGTCCTTGGTGTCGCGCATTGGCCGAGGGAACGGATACCGGCCAGCACGCTGCCTTCATTGCAGGGAAAATGCGGCCAGCTTGCCGTCGCTGCTTTGCACCACGACGATCCCGTCTGCCGCCACCGGTTTGCCGCTGATGGCGTTGCCGACGTTGCTGCGCGCCACGAACGCACCATCGCTCAGGCGGATCCAGTGCACGACGCCCTGGTAATCCCCGACCACGGCATAGTCACCCTGCACCGCAGGTGCGCTCACGCGGCGATTGAGCAGTGCGGTCTGTTGCCACAGGCTGCCACCGGAGTTCCTGTCCAAGCCATTGACGTAACCCTTCGGGTCGGTAACGACGATCGCGGAGTTGCTGACGCCGAGGCCGCGCGCACCCCCGTGCTCGCTGTCCCACATGATCTGTCCGCTGGGTCCGTCGATGGCCACGGTATGGTTCTTGAAACTGGTCGCGTACAGGGTCGTGCCTTCCAGTACCGGCCTTCCGTCCACGTCCGCCATCCTGTCCAGTTCACTGCGCCCATCGGGTTGGGCGACTGGGATTGACCACAGCAGGTTGCCATCGCTGGAGCGCAGTGCAGTCAACTTGCCGTTGTCGCCGCCGAAGAAGACCAGGCCGGGACCAATGGTGATGCCGCCGGTGCCGCGGACTGTCAGCGGCGGCAGGTCGCTTTCGTAGAACCAGCGGCGTTCGCCGGTGGACTCGTCAAAGGCGGTGATGCGTCCGTCGTTGGAAAGGACGAAAACCATGCCTGCACCAACGGCGGGGGCGGAGAGGACTTCATTGTTGACCTTGGCCGACCACTTCTTGGCGCCGGTCTCGGCGTCGATGGCGATCACGTCGCCCTTCAGACTGCCGACCACCACGAGGCCATCGCCGGCGCCAGGGCCACCGCTGAGCGGGAGGTCAGAGGCGAACGTCCACAGTTGGCGACCGCTGGACAATTCGATGGCATGCACGCCGCCATTGACTGCGGCTGCGTAGACGCGGCCATTTTCGATCACTGGGTGTTGGCCGATGCCGAGGTGGTTTTCGCCACTGCCGATCGATGCCGTCCATAGCCGGTTCACCGCCAGGCTCGGGGTGATGTTTTCCAGCTTCGCCGGCACGCCGACCTTGTCGGCAGTCTTGCCGGTGATCAGCTCCTTGATCGAAGAGCAACCGGACAGTGCAGCCAGCACCATCATGCTGGCGGCTAGCAAGTGGAGTTTGCGTTTCGGGGCCGGCATCATCAGCGAGTGTCCTCCGAATGCGGCGGGGTCCCGCCGGATTCGACCAGTTTCAGGGTAAGCAGGCGGTGTTGCGGGTCGCCCACGTCGATCAGGGCCAGCGCCCGGCGATAGGATTCCTGGGCCGCGGTGCGGTTGCCCATCGCGAATTGGGCATCGCCCCGGGCATCGAGCATCGCCGGGTTGCGTTCATCCTTCAGCAATGCAAGCGCATCGTTGGCATTGCCGGCATCGATGAGCAAGCGAGCAAGCCGCTCCTGCAGGACCGGCTGGAGATCCGGATCGACCTGTCGCAGGGAGCGCAGCGTGGCAATGGCGTCATCACGCTTGCCCGCATCCACCTGGGCCCTGGCCAACTGGAGCGCGGCCAGCGTCCCCAAGGTCGGGTTGGCTTGGTCCAGGCTGGCGATTGCAGCCTGCCCGCGATCGGCCGGAATGTGTCCTTGGGTGTAGGCATTGACGTCCTGAGAATACTGGGCGCTGGATGCCGTCTGCTGCTGCAGCTTGTTCCCCTGCCACCATTGCCAGCCGTAGATCGCACCAAGGCCAAGCGCAATCCCGGCAATGATGCCGGCGCCGTTGTTGCGGAGCCAACTGCGGACACGTTCGCTTTGTTCGTGCTCGTCGACGAGCAGATCGTCAATTGCCATGCTGCCTCTCGCCCGCCGTCCTGGGCGGGTGGTTGCTCTAATTCAAGAATATCGTCAACGCCCGCGCAGGCAGTCAGTCCGCCGCCACCAGCGAGCCGTCGGAGGATACCGTAAAGCGGGCGACACCCGTGTGTCCGGAAAGATCCACGGGCCGGCCGGCGCGCTCGAGAACCACGTGTGCGGTGTTGCCGATGGTCAGGGATCGTACCCGGGAGAGCGGGAACCGACGTTCACTTGCGTCCGGCAACAGGGCTTTTTCGAGCGATTTCCCGTCATGCCCAACGACTTCCAACCAGGCCTCGCCGTGGGTGCGAACCACGATTTCGCTGGTCGCCGATTCGGCTGCATTGGCCGTTACCGGGGCCATCGATGCAACCAAGGTACGCGGCGTGGCGGGGCTGGAGGTTTCCTCGCCGGTTGCTGCGGGCGGGGAATCGAGCGCCGCGACGCCCTCGGTGCCATTGCCAAGATGCTGGCGGGTGGCCACCCAGGCCGGAATCGCCAGCGACAGGGTCAACACGATGTAGACCAAGCGGCGACCGATGTGCTCGGCCCACCACTGCAGTTTGGGTGTGTGGGTCCGGCTGACCAAGTGGGTCGGTTCGATCGGCCCGACGTCGAGTGCCTCCATCATCGGCGCCGTGGTCAGGCCCAGCAGTCTGGAATAGCTGCGGACCTGGCCCCGCACGAACACCGGTGCGCCGAGGCGCGACCAGTCCTCGGCCTCCAGCGAGAGCACCACTCTCGCCGGCATGCGCAACTTGCCAGCCACGTCATCGATGCTCATGCCCGCTGCAATCCGTGCCGCACGCAGACGTTCGCCGCAACCGGCAAGGGCGGCATGGTCTGGATTCATGTGCGTTGGTGCAGTCATTGGACAGGGGGCGCAGTCGATGGGTCGGGGGAAGTCGCCTGCAAACGGGAAAGATAGCGCGAAGCGGCCGCGTTGTCGCCAAGTTTTTGTTCTGTGGCTGCTGCCAGGCGCAAACCGCCCGCGTCGGTCGGGGTCAGGGCGAGCCAACGCTCGGCAAACGCCCGGGCCTCCAGAAAGCGGCCGCGATCGAATTCCAGTGCGGCCATCCCGGACAGGGCCGGGAGTGCATTCGGGTCCATTCCCAGTGCAGCGCGCCAATATTGCTCCGCGCGTGCTGGGTCACTGGCCATGCGCGCGCACTCACCGGCGTTGGACAGCGCGATGACCGGCGTCGCGTACGCTGGATTGCCCAGCGCGCGTTCGAACCAAGACAATGAATCGGCAGGTCGACCGTTAGCACACAGCCACTTGCCGTAGTTGTTGGCGTAAGGGGCGTTTTGCGGCGCTGCGGCCGCGGCAGCCTCGTAAAATTTCCCCGCCTTGGCCGACTGGCCTCGCGCATCGGCAATCATGCCCAGCAGGGTATTGGCATCGGCGGTTGCGCCCGGGATCGACAGCGCCTGCTGGGCGGCACGCTCCGCCTGATCGTACTGCCCGCGCTGGAGCAGGTCGGTGGCCGAGGCCAGCAACTGGTAAGCGTCGGCGTTGCGAACGCCGCGCCGACCGGAGACGTCGTAGGTCGGGGCGACCTGGGTCTGGTCACGCATGGTCGCATAGGGGCGCACGATGGACAGGCGTTCCAACTGGCTGCACCCGGCCAGCACGGCGCAGCCCACGAATACAAGCACGAACACGCTGGATTCACGCCGCACCACGCACCTCCCTAGCCTGCTGCTGTTTGCGGATCT
Organism: Thermomonas sp.; assembly: GCF_020850895.1. GTDB lineage: Bacteria > Pseudomonadota > Gammaproteobacteria > Xanthomonadales > Xanthomonadaceae > Thermomonas. Next base: position 7,281 of record NZ_JADZDS010000053.1, read on the forward strand.
TGGCCGAACGCGGGGTCCGGTCGAACACCTGTCCCTTGAGCTGGCCGCAGGCCGCATCGATGTCATCGCCACGGGTGCGCCGCACCGGCGCGATCATGCCGGCGTTGTTGAGCAGTTTCTGGAACGCACGGATGGCGTCCTCGCTCGGGCGCTGGAACTGGGTGCCGGGGAACGGGTTGAAAGGGATCAGGTTGATCTTCGCCGCGCCCTTCATCTGCACCCGGCGGTCGAAATCCTGCAGTAGCTTCACCAAGGCGCGGGCATGTTCGGGCTGGTCGTTGACGCCCTGCATCAGGGTGTACTCGAAGGTCACCGATTCGCCCTTCTTGCGCAGCGCGTAGCGCACGCAGGCATCGATCAGGGTCGCCAACGGGTACTTCTTGTTGATCGGCATCAACTCGGTACGCAGGTCGTCGAACGGTGCATGCAGCGACACCGCCAGCGACACGTCGGACTCCTGCGCCAGCCGGTCGATCTGCGGCACCATCCCGGCGGTGGACAGGGTGACGCGCTTGTTGGCGAGGCCGTAGCCGTAATCGTCGCGCATGATGCTCATGGCGCGGACGACGTTGTCGAAATTCGCCAGCGGCTCACCCATGCCCATCATCACCACATTGGTGAGCTTGCGCTGCTGGTGCGGCACGTTGCCGAGTGCGCGCGCCGCCACCCACACCTGGCCGATGATCTCGGCGGTGGTCAGGTTGCGGTTGAAGCCCTGCGCGCCGGTGGAACAGAACCCGCAGTTCAGCGCGCAGCCCACCTGCGAGGACACGCACAGGGTGCCGCGGCCCTTGTCCGGGATGTAGACCGTCTCGATGGCATTCTTCGCGTCCATGCCGAGCAGCCACTTGCGGGTGTCGTCCAGCGAGGTCTTCTCGAAGATGACCTGCGGCGCATGCACCACCGCGCGTTCTTCCAGCTTGGCGCGCAGCGCCTTGCCGAGGTCGGTCATCTCGGCGAATTCGGTGACATGGCGATGATGGATCCACTTCATCACCTGGTGCGCGCGGAAGGTCTTTTCACCCAACCCCTGCTCGAAGAAGCGTTCGAGGCGGGCGCGGTCGAAGTCGAAGATATTGGTGCGTGAATCGGGAGACGCGAGATGAGAGACGGGAGACGCGGGAAGCGCATCCGTTGACTGGATTTGCGATTCGCCGTTCACGACTCCCATCTCCCTCTTCCCGCCTCCCCGCAGATCAGCGCGTGTAGACGTCGGTGGCCGGGAAGAAGTAGGCGATTTCGATCGCGGCGTTCTCCAGCGAGTCCGAGCCGTGCACCGCGTTGGCGTCGATGCTGTCGGCGAAATCCGCGCGGATGGTGCCGGCGGCGGCGTCCTTCGGGTTGGTCGCGCCCATCAGCTCACGGTTCTTCAGTACCGCGCCCTCGCCTTCGAGCACCTGCACCATCACCGGGCCGGAACTCATGAAGTTGACCAGCGCCGGGAAGAACGGACGCTCGCGGTGCACCGCGTAGAAGCCCTCGGCCTCCTGCTTGGACAGGTGCTTCATCTTGGCGGCTACGACCTTCAGGCCGGCCTTCTCGAAACGGGCGTAGATCTCGCCGATCACGTTCTTGGCGACGGCATCGGGCTTGACGATCGAAAGGGTGCGCTCCAGCGCCATGGTGGTTCTCCGGTAATGCGGGCGTCCGTGCCGGAGACCCCGAGGATAACAGAAAAACCCGCGTCCGGACGCGGGTTTGGCGAATATGCCTACGGATAATTCTAACGGAATTCGCGTGTGATTCCCATGCATCGCCCGACATGCCTGCCGCCCCTTCGACTGCCGCGAACGCGCCGAACCCAGGCATGCACCCGCAACGCCGTTGACCAAACGCCAGCGTATGGGTTAGTCTCAAACAAGCGTTTGATTCAGTCCCGGCGATGACGACCCATCACTTCTCCACCAAGGACCGGATCCTGTCGGCAGCCGAGGCGCTGTTCGCCCGGCAGGGGTTTGCTGCGACCTCGCTCCGACAGGTGACCAGCCGCGCCGATGTCAACATCGCCGCGGTCAACTACCACTTCGGCAGCAAGGAAAACCTGGTCAACGAGGTGTTCCGGCGCCGCATGGACCAGATGAGCGAGGAGCGCCTCGCGGCCTTGAAGGTCGCCTGCTGCGAGCGGCCCGGCGAGCTCGAACCGGTGCTGGCCGCGTTTGTCGAGCCGGCCCTGGCGATGGCGCAGGATCGTCATGGCGGCGCGGATTTCGTGCGCGTCATCGCCCGCGCCTATGCCGAGAGCAATGAAGGCCTGCGCAAGTTCCTGTCCGACCGCTATGGCCATGTCCTGCGTGAATTCGCCAAGGCCATTGCCGGCTGTGTCGAAGGCCTCGGCAAGGAGGACCTGTATTGGCGACTGGATTTCCTCGCCGGTGCCCTGGTCTATGCGATGTCGGATTTCGGCCTGATCAAGCGGCCATCGGGCACGTCCGAATCCAGCCATCGCCAGCGCGCCGCCGCCGCCCTGATTCGCTTCGCATCGGCCGGCTTCAAAGCGAATAACTGATTTATATTCATGGAGATATGTAACATGTTTGAGAAACTGCTTGTGCGTCGTGTCGCCGTCCTCGGCGCGGGCGTGATGGGCGCGCAGATCGCTGCGCACCTCACCAATGCCGGGGTCGATACCGTCCTGTTCGACCTGCCCGCCAAGGACGGCCCGGCCGATGGCATCGTTCTGAAGGCCATCGCCAATCTCGGCAAGCTCAGCCCGGCGCCGCTGGCCAGCAAGGCGCTGGCAGAGGCCATCGTGCCCGCCAACTACGGCGAGGACCTGGAACTGCTGCGCAGTTGCGACCTGGTGATCGAGGCGATCGCCGAACGGATGGACTGGAAGCAGGACCTGTACCGCAAGATCGCGCCGTTCGTGCCCGCGCACGCGGTGCTCGCCTCCAATACATCTGGATTGGGAATCAATATCTTGGCCGATGTTCTTCCTGAAGAACTTCGGCATCGCTTCTGCGGATTGCATTTCTTCAATCCACCGCGCTACATGCATCTGGCCGAATTGATCCCGGCGCGCACGACCGCGCCGGCGGTGCTGGAAGGCCTGGAAACCTTCCTGACCACCCAGCTCGGCAAGGGCGTGGTGCATGCCAAGGACACCCCGAACTTCATCGGCAACCGGATCGGCGTGTTCTCGATCCTCTCGGTGATCCAGCACACCCACGCCTTCGGGCTGGGTTTCGACGAAGTCGATGCGTTGACCGGCCCGTTGCTGGGGCGGCCGAAGTCGGCCACCTACCGCACCTCCGACGTGGTCGGACTGGACACCATGGCCCACGTCATCCAGACCATGGCCGACACCTTGGCCGAGGACCCTTGGCACCGCTATTTCAAGTCTCCTGCGTGGCTGGACGCGCTGGTCGGCAAGGGCGCGCTGGGCCAGAAAGTCGGCGCCGGCATCTTCCGCAAGATCGGCAAGGACATCCACGTTCTCGACCTTGCCAAACAGGACTACCGGCTGGCCGACCGTGGCGCCGCGCCGGAAGTCATCGAGATCCTCAAGCTCAAGGATCCGGCAGAAAAATTCCGCCAGTTGCGCGCCTCCAGCCATCCGCAGGCGCAGTTCCTGTGGGCCTGCTTCCGTGACCTGTTCCATTACAGCGCCTTCCATCTGGCCGATATCGCCGACACCGCCCGTGACGTGGATCAGGCGATCCGCTGGGGCTACGGCTGGGCGCAGGGCCCGTTCGAGTCCTGGCAGTCGGCCGGCTGGCAGCAGGTGGCGCAATGGATCAGTGAGGACATCGCCATCGGCAAGGCGATGAGCAATGCCGCGCTGCCGCCCTGGGTGAGCGATGGTCGCAGCGGCGTGCATGCCGCCGAGGGCAGCTACAGCCCGAGCCGCAATGCCATGCAGCCGCGTTCGGCCCTGCCCGTCTACCGGCGCCAGCGCTTCCCTGATCCGATGCTGGGCGAGCGCTTCGCGCCCGGCGAAACCGTATTCGAAAACGACGGCCTTCGGATGTGGCACGACGGCGACGGCATCGCCGTGGTCAGTTTCAAGACCAAGATGCACACCGTCTCCGATGCGGTGATCGACGGCGTGCAGGAAGCCGTCAGCCGCGCCGAGCGCGACTTTGCCGGCCTCGTGGTCTGGCAACCGAAGGAACCGTTCTCCGCCGGCGCCGACCTCGCCGGCGCCTTGGGTGCTCTGCAGGCCGGCAAGATCGCCGAGTTCGAGGCGATGGTGGCCGGTTTCCAGGCCGCCAGCCAGCGCATCAAGTATTCGCTGGTCCCGGTGGTCGCGGCAGTGCGCGGCTTGGCCTTGGGCGGCGGCTGCGAGTTCCAGATGCACAGCGCCAAGACCGTCGCCCACCTCGAGAGTTACATCGGTCTGGTCGAAGTCGGCGTCGGCCTGTTGCCGGCCGGCGGTGGCCTGAAGGAATTGGCCGCCCGCGCTTCTGCCGCGGCCGGTCCCGGCGGGGATGTGTTCGCCGAACTGAAGAAGGTGTACGAAACGATTGCCATGGCGAAGGTCTCGACCTCGGCCGTGAACGCCAAGGAGCTCGGCCTGCTGCGCCCCGGCGACAAGGTCGTGTTCCATGCCCACGAACTGCTGCACATCGCCAAGGCCGAAGCCCGCGCACTGGCCGAGGGCGGCTATCGCCCGCCGCTGCCGGCACGACGGATCCAGGTGGCCGGCGACGTCGGCATCGCCACCTTCAAGATGTTGCTGGTCAACATGCTGGAAGGCCGCTTCATCAGCGCCTATGACGACGAAATCGCCGAACGCATCGCCACCATCCTGTGCGGCGGCAAGGTGGATCGCGGCGCCGTGGTGGATGAGGACTGGCTGCTGAAACTGGAACGCAAGCACTTCGTCGAGCTGGCGCAGCAGGAGAAAACCCAGGCCCGCATCGCGCACATGCTCAAGAC
>NZ_JADZDS010000054.1 GCF_020850895.1 Thermomonas sp.
GGGCTGCATCAAAGGGCACGAGCTCGGTGTAGATCTCCATCGTGTCGGCGTTGAGCGCCGTGAAGATCGCCGGGTGCTCGTGCAGTTCGAGATAGGCTTGGTAGATCGCCACTTGCGCGGCGTAGATCGGCTTGGAGATCGCCAAGCCCTTTCTCTCCAGATCGCTCCAGGACTTGTTGCCAAGGCATTTGCATTCCCAGAGTCCAGGATAGGCAAAGCCCTCAGGGCCACCCACGATGACGCCGTCAATGTGGCCCTGCAGGCGACCGTCTGCCACCGAGAAACCGAACTGCTCGCCATCAGCCTTTCGGGTGCGCAAGTCAAAGCCTGCCTCCCGCAGCCACGCGACCATGCAATCCTCCATGACATGGCCACGCTCGAAGATGCGCAGCATCCGGCCCGGGGTGTCCCGCCCGTGGTCGATGGGAGCCTTGGCGTACTCGAATTGCAGGGCGCGCTCGCAGGCCACCCCGAGGCGCGAGGCCCCGAGGTACTGGCGCTCGGATTGACGGGCTCGGGCCTGTTGCAACCCGGCGTCGACCAGGGCGGTGATCTGGCCCGCGATGCTTGATGAGGAATTGAAGTCCATCATGGCTTCTTCCCCTTCGGTTCATCCCAAGGCAGGTCATCCTCCAGATCCGCGAACGGATTGGCGGCATCGGGTGCCAGCGGATCGGGCGTGGGCGGCAAGCCCCGCACGGGCGGGAACTTGGTGACCTCGTGGTGCGCGACCATCGCCTCCGACCAGCAAGTGACGATGGCATCGATCACCCGCAGCGCTTCGGCCTCGGAGTAGTCGCCCAGAGGCTTGATAAAACCGATCTCGCCCGCCGCCTCGCCGAAGGACTTGAGGCATTGGCGCATGGCGGCCAGTTCGACTTCAGACGGATCGATCATGGCGACCTCCGTCTTGCCGATGTAGCCATCCTTGGCCTGTTGCCAGTTGCCGTACAGCGCGTGGAACGCGTCCTGGCAGCGACGGGAACAGAACACCCAGTCGAGCACGTAGCGGCGCGCATCGCCGGTCTTGAATCGACCGTCCGTGTGGCCGTAGCCGCGTGCTTGTCGTTTGCAGACCCAACATTTCATCGGCCTCCCTCACTGCGCCCACGACGGTTTGCCCGTCACGGGTGCGCGTTGGGCAGGCGCTGCCTGATACGCGGGTGCCGCTGGCTGTGCCGGAGCACCGGAGGTGCCACCACCCGTGGTCTTGGGCGGCACGCCCATCAACTTGGCGTAGTCGGGGTGATCGGGTTCGACCGCGACCTTGACCACGTTGCGGTCCTGGCCCTTGCCATCCTTCTCGATGTCGACGCGGGCGAGGAACTCGAGGCCATCCAGTTCGTGGAAGCCCTGGATGCGGCGCGCGGCGGCGGCCTGCGGACTGTTGTCCTGCGGGTGGACGTTGCGGGCGCTGTTGAGCGCGGCGCGAATGAAGCTGCGCCCCATCTGACCCCAGGTCGGCCCCTTCTGCGAATGCAGGCCGATGTTCGACCACATCTTGCGTTTGGCGTGGTCGCCAGCGGTGACCACGAACTCGGCGGCCAGATAGATCGAACCGGTGTCGAAGGACTCGGTGGCGTAACCGCCGCCCCAGCCTTGGCTGGGATCGTCATAACCACCGGGCTTGAGGGTCATGCGCACAGCGACAACGGTGCCCTTGGGGATCAGGTCAAAGCCGGATTGCTGCGATTCGGCGTCGTTGAAGTCGTTCCAGTTGTTGCTGGTGGTGGATTGCTGGGTCATGGCGATTACTCCTGAGATTCGTGGGATTGGATGGTGGCAGTGCGAACGGGCGTGGCGGCGGGCTCACCCGCGCACTTGGCGATCAGTGCGCGCAAGTTGGGCGGCTCGAGCGGATCGAGGCGACCGCTGCGGTCTTTGGCGGGGAAGCCGTAGGGATTGACGGTGTGCGTGACGAAGGCGCGGTAGGTGCTGCCACTGCCGTCTGCTTCCTGGGCCTTGATCTCGGCCAGCGTCACAACCTCGTCGACGATGCCGGGCAGCTCCAGTGCGGTCTTGCTGCCTTCGATCTGCGGCACGAACACCTTGCGGTTGTAGTCATCGAGCCGCTCGTCGAGGATGGCCACGAACACCACGTTCTTGCCGCGTGCGTGCTGCAGATGGGTCAAGGCGCTGATCATTTCCTGCCCGAGCAGGCCGTAGGCGCCGCGCATGTCCGGCTTGCCGGTACGGTCGCTGACCGCGCCGGGTTGCGTCTTGCACCACGCGAAGCACTGGCGCGACAGCTGCGTGATCGAGTCGAGGAAGAAGGTCTGGTAGCGGTCCAGTTGCGCCGGGTCACCGTACTTCTCGACGACGTGATCGAAGTGCGCCTGCGAAAACGCCGACTCCGGCGGCAGCGACTTGTCCGGGCCCGCGAGAAACACGAAGAAGTCGCGGCTCTCCGGCCAGGATGCCGGACGGATGGTGTCGCCGGGCCAGTCAGCCACGGCGAGATCGCCCGCCTCAATGTCGAGGAACAGCGTGGTGGCCGGGTCGAGATCCTTGAGCCGGGTGGTCTTGCCGATGCCGGATTTGCCCAGCATCAAGAGCTTCACGCCCTTGCGTTCGGCCATGCGCTGCTGCGCGGAGATGATGGGAAGGCTCATTACGCGGCCTCCTTCAGTTCATCGGCGACGGCGGGATTCCAGAGGATCTGGTAGCCGCTGTGGCCGTTGCGCGAGTACGGCATGGCCTCGGCCCATGCTTCACCAGCCTCGGACAGTTCCCATTCGTCACGGTCGTTCCGGAACTGCAGGCCAGCCGCTGCCAGCATCTGGTTCGTGGCTTTGGCCGAGCGGTTGAGCAGCTTGCCGAGCTGGGTGGCGTTGAGCGCGCAGATCGGTTCGTTGGCCGACGGCAGCGCGCGGCGCAGCACCTCGGTGGTGATGCCCGTGTTCTCCTGAATGCAGGTGAGCGTTGCCGCCGCTGCGATGCCCGGCTTGACGCCCGGCACCTTCGCCACAGCCTCGCCGATCAGCAGAATCGCGGATACACGGTCATGGGTCGGTGCAGGCAAGGCCGCCAGCGCAGCGGGAACGGCATAGCTGCCGGTCTTGCGGATCGCGGGCAGCACCTCGCTGGTCACCCAACGTTTGAAGCGCTTAGCGGCATCCTTGGTGCTGCCGAGGATCAGGGCGTAGAGGCCCGACTCGTTGACGTGGTTGGCGCGCTGGGTGCGTCCAAGGTTGTCGATGACGTCGCGTTTTGCGACATCATCCGAATCGACGTGTTTGGTGAGAGCATCGCGCGGATTCGAGAGTTCCAAAGCCGCGCAGACGTCGGCGGCGTTGAACCACGGCTGGCCCGCGTCGTCGACCTGAACGCGCACAGCGTGCGCTTCAAACTGGAAGGGAATGATTGCACTCATGGCTATTACTCCGAATCAAGGGAAAGAGTGAAAGACGGCTTGCCGGAATCCACGGTGCGAGCGGCGGCGAACTGCTGCTGCAAGGCAGGCGGCCAGTTCGTGAAGCGGGATTCGGAGACGGACAACTTGATGTCGAGGTAGCCCTCGACCTTCTCGCCTGATGCCACGATGCGTTCGGCGATTTCGGTCAATTGCTGCTGGTTCCAGCTGACCTTCTTGGGCAACTCGAACTTGAGCCGCAGCGGGCCGTCGCTGATGTGGGCGGTGCCGAAATCGCGGCCGGATTCACGCAGCGCGGCGCGGGCCTGCTCGCCGTAGCAATGATCCAGCGCCGCGTCGAACTTGGTGCGGGCCTTCTTGAGCCAGTCGATAGCCGCGTCGAGGTTCTTGTCGATCTCGCGCTTCTGCTCGGGCGGCAGTGCGGCCAGTTGGCTGACGGACATCTCGGCGATGTCGGCGGGGAAGATGGTTAGATCGCTCATGGCCGTCCTCCTCACTGATACGCACGAGTGAAGCTGGAGTAACGCGAGACGCGCCGCTCAAAGGCTTCGATTTCGTGCAGGAGGTAGGTGACCCGGCGGCCGAGCTTGCAGTAGATCGGTCCGAGCTGTTCCTGACGCCAGCGGCGCAGGGTCTTGACGGAGAGCCCCCAGCGGATGGCGAGCTCGTTTTCGTCGAGGGCGATGCACACGGCACCGCCGGGGTTGGGTCGGAATGAATCCCGGCCGGTTTGGGTTGCTGGAACTTGGGTTTGCATTTCGATGTGCCTCCTAGATGAAATGGGCACATCGAAGTCTCCGCATGGAACTACGGACTGAATCCGGATCGGACTCCGGAAAAATCTACGACCTTCATTGGCGGCGGACTTGGTAGTAGCCGCCAGACTTCACGAGAACGAGGAAGTCCTCTCGCGTTTCCTTGTCGCCGAAGGCCTCGTCAAAAGATCTGGCAGCAGAGTGGACTTGCGGTTTAACGTCGGCCCACTTCATGGCCGGTGGCGTCTTGCCTTCTACGCCCCACATCACTTTCAGAATTGCCGCCCGCGTATCACTCACCAGTCGTGATGAAGCAAAGTGAGGCAATTTCACGCGGGTGCCTTGTAGATACTGCTCTGGCTCCGGCGCACCACTGGGCGTGACATAGCCGCGCAGCACCCGGTCGAATGCGCTCGCGTCGAAAACGTCCTGCCCGCCGTCCACGCGAACGAACTCGTCGAGCGCCCGGATCACATGGTCACGCGGTAACACGGCATGTGAGCGGCATGCCTGCAGCACCACGCCGCTGCGTGGCCACACGGAATCGGCAAGAACCGCAGAGGTTTCGGCGCTTGGCGCACGCATCCATGCCCGACCTACGAATACCGGGGCGAAATCATGCGTCCCGGCGACGCGCAGATCGCCGAGGTGCCAGAGATGGTTCGGCGTGCGGCATGGGCGGCTGGCACGTCGCCGATCTTCGATGCCGATCAGGCGGGCCAGATCGGCCAGCCATGGCTCGATCTGGATGCCGTACAACGCGATCTCGTTCAATGGCTGCACGACAGTGCGACCGTCCAGCGGGCTGCGATAACGGTAGCAGCCCGCATCCGGATCGGCCTCGATTTCGGCCTCGCATTCGGAGTCGAGGAACGGGGCCATCACGTGCGTGAGGTGGCCCTCGTCGGTGATCCAGCCCCGTTGCCGAAACTGAGGCCAGTCACGCCCGAGCGTTGTGGCCAGCACAGGCGTGGCCAGGCTCGGCAGCCTGTCGATGGCGCTGAAGAAGTGCAGGTGCAATGACATCGTCGGCGCTCCCTCAGAATTCGCTCAGTACGCCGAGGCGGATCAACTGCTCCAGCACGCGCTTGCGGTCGTCCTCCGTTTTGCTCTTGTCGTTCAGGCCGTTGGGGGCGGTGATCTGCACGGCGACGTTGTGGGCCTTGCGGTGGGGCTGCTTGGCCATGCGCATCACTAGCTTCACCTGCACCAGCGCGTATTGGCTCAAATCCTCGGCGGCGTAATCCTCGTAGGCGACCTGATAGATGTTGCGACCATCGCGCCGGTCGCGGGTGATTTCCATCTTGCTCGCCAGCTGCCGTGCGACGGTTTTTCCACCCACCTCCATCTGTTGGTCAAAGGGCTTGGCCACCTTGATCTGCAAGATATCGATTTTCTCGATGTCCGCGATGCGATCCTGTTCTAGCCGCTGCAGCATGGCCGAGGTCGAGAACCCAAGCAGGTCAAATTGACGCATCGGCATGTCATCAATCGCGCCCTCGTGCGCCAGCGCCACATCGCGGAAGATGGTGGCAAGCTCCCGGCGCTTTTCCCGGTCTTCGCAGAACACAGTCAGCGCCCCGGTGGCCGGTTCCCAGGAAAAGCGCGCCGACATGGCGGCGGGCTCCTCGTGATCGACCACCTGGCCATCTTCGACTTGCCGGTAATGTGCGGTAGAGCCGTTGAAGGTGGCGCACAGCGTGTGCAACTGGGTCAGGGGTTCGTCGTCAGCCTCGTCATCCTCCTCGCGCTGCGCGTGCGACAGGCCGCATCGGACAAACTGCTCGATGAGGATTTGTTCCTTCGGCACATGCGGGAACAGCTCGGCAATCCGTGTGCGCAGCGCTTCCTCGATGTCATCGCCATTTTTCGGTTCCACCCCCTTGGGGCCAAGGTAGTGGCTCGAGAAGTGCTCACTTTTCCACTGACGGTGCATCACCTGTTCGTGCTCGGCCTGATCGAAGCGCGCTTCGCGGCGTGCACCGGTCTCGGGGAACTCCTGCAGGATGCACAGGTGCAGTGCGCGGCTGTGGCGGTCGCTGGGCGCGGCGAGTACGGCGGCATCGTCTTCGCGCCGGGCGTCGAGCACTGCCTGAACGGCCTGCGCGCCGTAGTCATCGCCGAGCAGGATCACTCGTTCGACAGCATCCTCGAGGCACTGACGGATGGGAGCATCCAGCTTGGCCACGCAATGGAAAAATGCCTGACGGGATTCGACCGGCAGTTTTCCCTTGGCGGCATCGGCCAGTGCCTGCAGCTCCGGCAACGCATCGCCGCTGGCGTGTTCGAGCAGGCGCACCACCAGCGCCGGGCGCTTGACCTTGCGAAGGAGATCGACGAAATGCTCCATCCCGGGCAGGATGGTGGGGCCGTCATCGGATCGCTGTTCGCGCGCACGTTTCGGTGACGACTTCGGGTTGACCACTTTCTCCTGCTGGGCGGTGGTGGTGTGACCGGTAGGCATAGGCAGATTCCTTCAGGAAGTGCGCGATTGCGCGAACTGTTAATGGCGGGGTTCAAAAAATGCCGACGCAAGGTCGGCGCGGGAGGGATGGCATTGGTCAGCGCACGGCAGCCCCCGAACGGATCAGGCCGTAGCGCTGCAGGCGCACCTGCACAAAGCGCGGGTTGACGCCAAAGCGCAGGGCCAGCGCGCGCTCCAGCAATTCCATGTCCGCTCGATCATCGGCGGTGAGATGCAAGCTGGTGCCGGGGATCTCCGGGTCAATCGAGGGGCCTCGGTGGATGTGGACGTTGTACTCCGGAGCCAGCGCTTCTGCAGCCGCGTTCAGGAGCTGGCGCGGCACCAGCAGCGAACCCATGAACTCATTGGCGCGCAGCTCGGCAAAATGCACGTCGGACGCCAGCGCTGCCGGTACGCCGGTGGGCACCTTCGCCAAGTGCTCGCTGTCCGGCGTGGTGGTGCGGTAGGCGCGCTGCACAGCTGGCTCGAAGGCATCGAACAGCCCCGGCCCCTTGCTGCCGTCCATGATCCAGCCCGGTGCATCGAACACCGCATGCCCCAATTCGTGGGCCAGCGTGCTCAGTGCCAGCAGTTCGCTGAGTTTTTCGCCAACGGGCGAGACGCACACCATCGCGGTGTCGGGAACACCGGGGTCGTACTCGCAGATGCCGAAGACATGGTTGCCATCCTCGTCGTGCACCTCGCATTCGGCGCTGACCTCGAGCGCGAAGTCGATGCCGTTGATCTTCAGGCGCTCAATCTGGCGCAGCGTGTCGAAGGCAATCGCGTCGACACCGACTCCCACCAGCTGCTGACGGGCCAGCGCGGCGATGGCTTCGATCTCGATGTGTTTGATGTATTTGGGGCGCTTGCGGTCGCAATGCCGATAGTCGAGGGTCAGAACCGGCATTCACTTCTTCTCCGTGACTTCCCGGCGGTACATCCGCACCACGTTGCCCACATCGTCGCGGATGTCCGGCGGCAGGCGGCTGGCTTCGCCGAATGCGTCGTCTGGGCTGATGCCCAGAATCTCAGCTGCCTTGCGGATCAGTTCGTCTTTGGGCGGCTTCTCCATGTCGCGTTCGATGCGCGACCAGTACGCAGGCGAAATCTCGAGCTGACGCGCGAACTCGTTCATCTGGATCTGCTTCTCGTCGCGCTTTTTGCGAATGAAGGCTCCGAAAGGCATGGGTGTTTCCTAGTTGCGTGATTTGTTAATTTCTCGAGCGTACTGCGGAGAATGCCGCCTGTCAACCGTTTAGTTAACGCGAAAGTTTTTCCGCCGATTACCCGGAATTGCCATCCGCTTCGGAAGATCAGGCTCACTATCCCTGACGGTTGCTATTCCCCGGAGCCGTCATGAAGAACCTCGAACTCGCATCTCCCTCGGAGATGAGCGCCAGCGCCCGTGCTGGCGAAATCGCCGCCATCCTTGCGGCCGCCATCGTCCGCACCCTTGCTGCGGATGAGCCGAAACAGAGAGA
>NZ_JADZDS010000055.1 GCF_020850895.1 Thermomonas sp.
TCGAAGCCGGCGCGCTCGCGGGTCAGGCCGCCCGGGCCCAGCGCCGAGACGCGGCGCTTGTGGGTCACTTCCGACAGCGGGTTGTTCTGGTCCATGAACTGCGACAGCTGCGAGGAGCCGAAGAACTCCTTCATCGCCGCAGCCACCGGCTTGGCGTTGATCAATTCCTGCGGGGTCAGGCCTTCGGATTCGGCCATCGACAGGCGTTCCTTGACCGCACGCTCGACGCGGACGAGGCCGACGCGGAAGGTGTTTTCGGCCATTTCACCGACCGAGCGCACGCGGCGATTGCCGAGGTGGTCGATGTCGTCGACCACGCCGCGGCCGTTGCGGATTTCGCACAGCACGCGGATCACGTCGAGGACGTCCGAAGCGTCGCCCGCCTCCGTGCGCATCCGCACCGACTCATCATCCTTACGGGAAGCGTAGTACTTGGCGTCGTACAGCACCGGCACGCCGGTGACTTCCTTGCGGCCCAAGCGACGGTTGAACTTCATCCGGCCAACCGAGGACAGGTCGTAGCGCTCGTAGGCGAAGAACAGGTTATGGAACAGGTTCTGGGCCGCATCCTTGGTCGGCGGCTCGCCCGGGCGCATCATCCGGTAGATTTCGACCAGCGCGTCCATCTGGGTCTTGGTCGCGTCGATGCGCAGGGTGTTGGACAGGTAGGCGCCACGATCGAGGTCGTTCACCCACAGGGTGCCGACGGTCTCGATCCCGAACTTGCGCAGCTTGCCGAGCAGATCGACATTGATTTCGTCGTTGGCGCTGGCCAGCAACTCGCCGGTGGCGGCATCGACGATGTCGTGCGAGAGGATGCGGCCGAGGATGTAGTCGTCCGGCACCGAGAGAGCGGCGACGCCGGCGGCCTCAAGCTGCTTGATGTGGCGGGCGGTGACACGCTTGCCGGCTTCGACGATGATCTTGTCGCCGTCGGCCAGGTCGAAGTCCAAGGTTTCACCCTTGAGGCGTTCCGGCACCAATTCCATCTGCACGCCTTCCGCTTCGATGTGGAAGGTGTTGATGTCGAAGAATTCGTTGAGCATCTCCTCGTTGGAGTAGCCCAGCGCGCGCAGCAGCACCGACACCGGCAGCTTGCGGCGGCGGTCGATGCGGGTGAACAGGGCGTCCTTGGGATCGAACTCGAAGTCGAGCCAGGAGCCGCGATAGGGGATGACGCGCGCGGAGAACAGCAGCTTGCCCGAGCTGTGGGTCTTGCCGCGATCATGGTCGAAGAACACGCCCGGGCTGCGGTGCAACTGGGAGACGATGACGCGCTCGGTGCCGTTGACGATGAAGGTGCCGTTGTCGGTCATGAGCGGGATTTCGCCCATGTAGACTTCCTGTTCCTTGACGTACTTGATCGCCTTGGTGCTGGACTCGCGATCGTAGATCACCAGGCGCACCGTCACCCGCAGCGGCGCGCCGTAGGACAGGCCGCGGGTGCGGCACTCGCGCTCGTCGAAGGCCGGCTCGCCGAGCTTGTAACCCACATATTCCAGCGCGGCATTGCCGCTGTAGCTCACGATCGGGAACACCGACTTCAACGCGGCGTGCAGGCCCTTGTCCTCGCGCTTGGCAGGCTCGATGGTTTCCTGCAGGAATTCGCGGTAGGAATCGACCTGGATGGCCAGCAGGAAGGGCACTTCCAGGATCGAGCGACGCTTGCCGAAATCCTTGCGGATGCGCTTCTTTTCGGTGAAGGAGTAATGCTTGGCGGTGGACATGGAGCGGACGCCTCGTCTGTGTTGGGCCGCATGCGGCCTGCGTTAAGCGAAAATCGACAGTGGAAAGTCGCTGGTATTGCCGGCACCAGCACGCCCTCTCCCGCTACTTTCGACTGTCAACTCTGGGGGCGGGATTGGGGATTCGGGATTCGGGATTCGACAAAGCAGGTGCAGCCCACGCTTGCGAATCCCCAATCCCGAATCCCAAATCCCGGTCATTCAACAACGGCCAAAGGCCGAGGGCTTTCGCCCCCAGCCTTGGTTTTGCACCGTCATTCCGCTGCGTGCGGGACTCCGGTGGATTGAAGCTTGTTCACGACCAATTCGATCAGCCAATTCCAGGAAATTGGAACCCCGCCGTGGCGGGGATGACACATGGGCAACCTCGCCAATGGATCCCCGCTTGCGCGGGGATGACGCACTGGCAAAGGCGTGCGCGCTTACGCGCGCACGCGCCAGTGCGTCACTTGACTTCGACGGTCGCGCCAGCGGCTTCGAGGTCCTTCTTCATCTTCTCGGCGTCGTCCTTCGACACGCCTTCCTTCACCGGGCCACCGGCGACGGTGAGGTCCTTGGCTTCCTTCAAGCCCAGGCCGGTGATGGCGCGGACGGCCTTGATGACTTCCACGGTCTTGCTGCCGGCGTTCTTCAGGATGACGCTGAACTCGGTCTGCTCTTCGACGGCGGCGGCGGCCACGGCCGGGCCAGCGGCCATCACCGGGGCGGCGGCGGAGACGCCGAACTTCTCTTCGATGGCCTTCACCAGGTCCATCACTTCCATCAGCGACATGCCAGCGACGGCGTCGACGATCTGCTCATTGCTCAGGGACATTTGCATTTACCTCTGGAGATGTTGCGTTGAATGGGAAAACGTTGTCGGGTTCGCGGATTGCTCAGGCCGGTTCGGCCTGGGCCTCGACCGGGGCTTCGGCTTCGCCGCCGCCCTGCTTGTCGGCCACGGCCTTGACCGCACGGGCGAACATCGCCGCCGGCTCGGCCAGCACGCGTGCCAGCATCGCGAGCGCCTGCTCACGGGTCGGCAGCGAGGCCAGCACTTCGACGTGGGTTGCCGGATACTGCTGGCCACCGACGACGACGAGCTTGGGCTGCAACTTGTCGTTGCCCTTGGCGAACTCCTTGATCAGGCGACCGGCAGCGCCGGGCTCCTCGGTCGAGAACGCGTACAGCAGCGGACCCACCATCGAGTCTTTTGCCACTTCGTACTCGGTGCCGGTGACGGCGCGCGCGGCCAGCGTGTTCTTGACGACTTTCAAGAACACGCCCGTCTCGCGGGCCTTCTTGCGCATCGCGGTCATCTGCGAAACCGTGGTGCCGGCATACTCGGCCGCGATCAGGGAGTGCGCCTTGGCAGCCACTTCGGCCACTTCGGCGACAACGTCCTTTTTCTGGGACAGATTGAGAGCCATGTTTACTCCTTGGTTGAATTCCGCCCGCGGCTCCTGCCGCAAACGGCCCTTGGCGATGTCATCCGTGACATCGGGGATGCATGCGCACCCCTCGGTGGCCATCCAGATCTGTCTTTTCAAACATTCCAGAAGGGCGACACCATCTGCGCAGGCCCGACCCCGAGAGGTACGGATTAAGCGATCCCGCCTTCGGCAACGGCGAATCCATGCCATGCGAGCATCCTTGCCCGTCGTTGCC
This sequence comes from Thermomonas sp., assembly GCF_020850895.1. Lineage (GTDB taxonomy): Bacteria > Pseudomonadota > Gammaproteobacteria > Xanthomonadales > Xanthomonadaceae > Thermomonas. The sequence continues at coordinate 3,393 of NZ_JADZDS010000055.1, forward strand.
ACGCGCAGACCGCACCTGCGGTCTTTGACGGCTTCCGCATCGATCGATTGATGCAGGGCCTTCAAATTTTTCTGCCGCCATTCCCACGCAAACAGGAACCCGGCGTTTGTTGTTGCTTCCTCCAGCCTTCAATACAACTTGAAGGCTGGATCCCCGCTTGCGCGGGGATGACGTTCCGGCGAAGGCGCCTGCGCAATACGCAGGCGCGCCGTCACGTCACTTCAGGCTCAGGCTGGACTGATCCACGGTCACGCCGGGACCCATGGTCGAGCTGAGCGAGATCTTCTGCAGGTAGGTTCCCTTCGAGGTCGCCGGCTTGGCCTTGACCAGGTCCGCCAGCAGCGCCTGCAGGTTGCCCTTCAGCGCATCATTCTCGAAGTTGGCCTTGCCGATGGTGCAATGGATGATGCCGGCCTTGTCGGTGCGGTAGCGCACCTGGCCCGCCTTGGCATTGCGCACGGCGCCAGCGGCATCCGGCGACACCGTGCCGACCTTCGGGTTCGGCATCAGGCCGCGCGGGCCCAGCACCTGGCCGAGCTTGCCGACCACGCGCATCGCGTCCGGGGTGGCAATCACCACGTCGTAATTCAGCTCGCCGCCGAGCATGCGCTCGGCCAGATCGTCCATGCCGACCACGTCGGCACCTGCGGCCAGCGCTTCGTCAGCCTTGGCGCCGGCCGGGCAGAACACCGCCACCCGCACCGACTTGCCGGTCCCGGCCGGCAGCACGGTGGAACCGCGCACCTGCTGGTCGGACTTCTTGGCGTCCACGCCAAGACGCACGGCCACGTCGATCGCTTCGACGAACTTGGCCTTGCTGGTGCTCTTGAGGATCGTCAGGGCTTCATCGATGGCATATGCCTTGCCCGGAACGGTGGCGGCGAGGATCGCCTTCTGTCGCTTGTTCAGTGCCATTGTCTCAGCCCTCCACCGTCAGACCCATGGAACGGGCCGAGCCCGCGATCGTCCGCACCGCCGCGTCCAGGTCGGCCGCAGTCAGGTCGGCTTCCTTCGCCTTGGCGATGTCTTCCAGCTGCGCACGCGTCACCTTGCCCACCTTCTCGGTGTTCGGGCGCTTGGAGCCGGAGGTGACGCCCGCCGCCTTCTTCAGCAGCACCGTAGCCGGCGTGCTCTTGGTGACGAAGGTGAAGGTACGGTCGGAATAGGCGGTGATGATGACCGGGGTCGGCAGACCCGGCTCGAGCTTGGAGGTCGCTGCGTTGAACGCCTTGCAGAACTCCATGATGTTCAGGCCGCGCTGACCCAGCGCAGGACCGACTGGCGGCGAGGGGTTGGCCTGACCGGCCTTCACCTGCAGCTTGATGTAGCCAACAACTTTCTTTGCCATCGTCTTGTCTCCGGGTGCAAACGCCTGGGCTGCAGGCTCCCCATCGGACCGGGATCATCGACATTGCAAGCGCCACGCGTCCCGGCATCGCGCATCCGCCCGAATTGCAACCACCCCGAAGCGCCGATCGCGCTGCGAACGGCGCTTGAAATGGTGAGCCGCGTATTGTAGCAGGTTTCCGGACAACCGTCCTGCCGGCCCGAATCAGGCCTTTTCGACCTGACCGAAGTCCAGTTCCACCGGCGTGGAACGGCCGAAGATGAGCACGGCCACGCGCAGCTTGCTCTTGTCGTAGTTGATCTCTTCGACCACGCCATTGAAGTCGTTGAACGGCCCGTCGACCACGCGCACCATCTGGCCGGGCTCGAACAGCACCCTGGGCTTGGGCTTGGCAACGCCGTCCTGCACGCGCTGCAGGATCACATCGGCCTCTTGGTCGCGGATCGGCAGCGGGCGATCGGCGGTGCCGCCGATGAACCCCATCACCTTCGGGGTTTCCTTGACCAGATGCCAGGACTCGCTGTCCATGCGCGGGATGCCGTCTTCGACATGGGTCACGATCTGCACCAGCACGTAGCCGGGGAAGAACTTGCGCTCGGAACGGCGTTTCTGGCCGGAGCGCATTTCCACCACTTCCTCGGTGGGGACGAGGACTTCGCCGAAGCGGTCCTGCATGCCCATGCGCACGATGCGGTCACGCAGCGCTTGCGCCACCGACTTCTCGAAGCCTGAATAGGCGTGGACGACGTACCAGCGCTTGAGTTCTTCGGTATTGCTCACTACGGACTCCATCAGCTGCCGAGCAGCCATTTCACGCCGGACTGGATGACGAGGTCGAACGCCGCCATCATCAGGCTGAACACCACCACGGCGATGATCACCACCAGCATCATGCGGTTGGTTTCCTGCCGCGTCGGCCACACCACCTTGCGCAGCTCGAACCGTGATTCGGCAAGGAACTCCCTGGTCTGCACGCCCTTGGCGGTAAACCAGAACACCGAACCTGCAGCGGCCATGCCTGCGGCAACCACCATCAGGCGCACGCCAGCGGGCCAGTCCGAGAACAGGTAATAGGCAACGATCCCCGCTGCGACCAGCAGCAGGGCGATGACGTATTTGACGATGTCCAAGGGACTCTTGGACGGATTGGGCAGCGCTTTGCTGGTCAAGGCTGGAATCTCTGGGCGGCGCCAGAAGACGCCGATCCCGGTTGGCACGCCAGGAGGGACTCGAACCCCCAACCTGCGGTTTTGGAGACCGCTGCTCTGCCAATTGAGCTACTGGCGTATGAAATTTGCATTGTTCCCGAAAAGGCAACGGCGGCTTGCGCCGCCTGGCCTTGCTCCAACTCGACTTGCGGCGAATCGGAGCCGGGTATTGCTGGTATGGCCGGGCTTCGGCATGCCGAGGCCCGACCACTGGATCCCCGAATGAAGCACTCGGGGATGACCCAACCGCTGCCGTGGCAACCAGCGGGTTTTGCTCCAGCTCGTCGTTCCCGCGTAGGCGGGAACCCATGGACGTTCGCTTTCGCTCTGAACCTCCCTGGATCCCCGATTGGAGCACTCGGGGATGACGCAACCGCAACCGTGCGCGCCTAGCGCGCACGGGCGGGTTGCGTCACTTGACGATCTTTGCCACCACGCCGGCGCCCACCGTGCGGCCGCCTTCGCGGATCGCAAAGCGCAGGCCTTCGTCCATCGCCACCGGGTGGATCAGGGTGACGGACATCTTGATGTTGTCGCCCGGCATCACCATCTCCACGCCTTCCGGCAGCTGCACCGCGCCGGTGATGTCGGTGGTGCGGAAGTAGAACTGCGGGCGGTAGCCCTTGAAGAACGGCGTGTGGCGGCCGCCTTCGTCCTTGCTCAGCACGTACACTTCCGACTCGAACTCGGTGTGCGGGGTGATCGTGCCCGGCTTCGACAGCACCTGGCCACGCTCCACGTCGTCACGCTTGGTGCCGCGCAGCAGCAGGCCCGCGTTGTCACCCGCCTGACCCTGGTCCAGCAGCTTGCGGAACATCTCCACGCCGGTCACCGTGGTCTTCTGGGTCGGACGGATGCCGACGATTTCCACTTCCTCGCCCACCTTGATCACGCCGCGCTCGATGCGCCCCGTCACCA
>NZ_JADZDS010000056.1 GCF_020850895.1 Thermomonas sp.
GACCGCAGGCTGTACATCGTCAGTGAACCCAACCTGTTCTATCGCTTCGCGCCGGCAGCTTCATCTGCCGAAAGAGCGGCGCCCGCATCGAGGTAGCAAAGGGCGGGGATTCGGCGCGTATTTCACCCACGCAATACCTCGATGACCCTCGCCTCGTCCACTCCGGAGATGAGGCATGCCCTGCCTACGCCTTCCCACAGGATGAAGCGCAGCCCGCTGGCTTGGGTTTTCTTGTCCAGGCGCATCCGCGCCAGCAGGGCATCGGGCGCAAGCCCCGCGGGAATCGCGGTGGGCAGGTCGAAGCCTGCCAGCAAGGTGCGCAGCGCGTTGGCGTCTTCATTTGCGGCCAATCCAAGTGCCGCCGACAACCGCGCTGCCAGCAGCATTCCCACCGCCACCGCCTCGCCGTGGTTGAGGCCATCGCCATAGCCCTGTTCGGCTTCAATGGCATGGCCAAAGGTGTGGCCGAAATTGAGCAGGGCGCGCTCGCCGTGTTCGAACGGGTCGCGCTCGGTGATCGCGGCCTTGTGCGCGCAACTGCGGGCGATGGCCGTGGCCAGCAGCGCGTCATCGCCGGTTAGCAGGCCGTCACGCTGCGCTTGCAGCCAGCGCAGGAAATCGGCATCGACAATCGCACCGTACTTGATCACCTCGGCCAGCCCGGCGCGCAGTTCGCGCGGCGGCAGCGTGCGCAGGCTGGTGGTGTCGGCGATCACCGCACGCGGCGGATGGAAGGCGCCGACCAGGTTCTTGCCCTGCGGGATATCCACCGCGGTCTTGCCGCCCACCGAGGAATCCACCATCGCCAGCAGCGTGGTCGGCAATTGCACGACATCAATTCCGCGCATCCAGCAGGCTGCGGCAAAGCCGGCCAGGTCGCCGACCACGCCACCGCCCAGCGCAAACACGCAGGCATCGCGGGTGGCGCCGAGCGCGGCCAGGGCGTCGATGACGGCGCCGAAATTGTCCAGTGTCTTGTGCGCTTCACCGGCGGGGATGACATGGCGGGCGATTTGCTGGCCGGGACGTGCGGTGCGCAGTGCCGATTCCACGCGGGCGGCGTAGTGCGGGGCGACGTTGCCGTCGCTGACGATCAGCGCGTGGCGGCCGCGCAGCGTTTGCGCCAGCAACGCGCCATCGTCCAGCAGACCCGGCCCGATGTGGATGCGGTAGGGCGCACGGCCTTCGACATCGACGGTGTGCAGGGAATCAGTCATGCGGGATTGGCTCGGTAGTGGGCCAGGCACTCGGCCAGGGCGGCGGCATCGGTACCTGCCGGACTGGTATCGAAGCACAGATGCGCGGTTTGCCGATACAGCGGTTCGCGTTGCGCCTGCAGTTGGGCCAGCCGTTGTGCAGGATCCGGCGTGGCCAGCAGCGGACGGGTGGCGTCGCCTTGCAGGCGCGCCATCTGCACGCCGGGATCGACTTGCAGGTAGACGACGGTGCCCGCTTCCCGCATCGCCTCGCGATTGGATTGCGACAGCACCGCGCCGCCACCGCTGGCGATCACGGCGGCGGGTTCGGACAGGGCCGTGCGCAGGCAGCGCGATTCGCGTGCGCGGAACCCGACCTCGCCTTCGTCCCGGAAGATGACGGCAACCGGACAACCCGCGTCCGTCTCGATGCGGGCGTCCAGGTCTACGAACGGCAATGCCAGCCGCGCCGCCAGCGCACGACCGAGCGTGCTCTTGCCGGCGCCCATCGGGCCGATCAGGACGATGTGTTGACGATGATGCATTGCATCATGCTAGCAGTGCAGGCAGGCAGTGCGATCACCGCGCGGACTTAACGCACGCCAGGCAAGACTGCAAGTCCGGCACTCCCGCCGGCGATCTCAGGGAACCCGCCATGTCCGTAGCCAAGGTCATTGAACTCAACGCGTCGTCGACCACCAGTATTGAAGATGCCGTGAAGCACGGTCTCAAGAAGTGCTCCGAATCGGTCAAGGGCATCAAGGGCGCATGGGTCAACGAAATCAAGGTGGTCACCGACGATGGCGGCAATGTGCAGGAATGGAGGGTCAACCTGCGCGTCAGTTTCGTGGTGGAGTGAAGTGCACAGGATCGGCATGTGCGCGACAATTTGCACATGACTGACCTGTCCCCCGAAATCCTGTCCCTGTTCGATACCCTGTTCGCCGAGGCGCTGGCCGCTGGCGAACCGGACCGCACGGCCATGACCGTTGCCAGCGTGGATGCACACGGCCAGCCGTCGGCGCGCATCGTCCTGCTGAAGGACTTCGACGGCCGCGGATTCGTGTTCTACACCCATCTGGATGGTCGCAAGGGTCGGGAATTGCAGGCCCATCCATATGCAGCATTGCTGTTCCACTGGCCGCGTGTTCGCGATGGCGTGCAGATTCGAATCGAAGGCACAGTCGAGGTCGTGAGTGATGCCGAGGCCGACGGCTACTTCGCCAGCCGCCCGCGCGGGAGCCAATTGGGTGCATGGGCCTCGCGGCAATCGGAAACGCTGGATGCGCGTGCGACGTTCGAGGCGCGATTGGCGAAATACGAAGCTGAGTTCGACGGCCAGGACGTGCCGCGTCCGCCAGGCTGGTCGGGCCTCCGGGTGCGGCCGCGTGCGGTCGAATTCTGGTTCGCTGCGCAGTACCGCCTGCATGAGCGCTGGCTGCATGAGGCCGATGGCAAGGGCGGCTGGTCGAAACGGATGCTCTACCCCTGACGGAACCCTCACGGCACCGTGAGGGCCCGCAGTCCACGGAGCAGGGTGTTACAGCTTCGCTGCTTCCTTCAGGGCTTCGGCCTTGTCGGTCTTTTCCCATGAGAAGGCGGTGGCCTTCTGCTTCTTGCCGGAACCGTCGGTGTAGCTCACGTCCTGCGGCTTGCGGCCGAAGTGGCCGTAGCTGGCGGTGCGCTGGTAGACCGGATGCAGGAGATCCAGCATGGTGATGATGCCGTACGGACGCAGGTCGAAGTGGGCGCGGATCAGCTTTTCGATCACGTCATCGCCCACCTTGCCGGTGCCAAAGGTGGTCACCGAGATGCTGGTGGGCTGGGCCACGCCGATGGCGTAGGACACCTGCACTTCGCACTTGTCGGCCAGACCTGCGGCGACGATGTTCTTGGCCACGTAACGCGCCGCGTAGGCCGCGCTGCGGTCGACCTTGGACGGATCCTTGCCGGAGAACGCACCGCCGCCGTGGCGGGCCATGCCGCCGTAGGTGTCGACGATGATCTTGCGCCCGGTCAGGCCGCAGTCTCCCACCGGCCCGCCGATCACGAACTTGCCGGTCGGGTTGATGTGCACCTTGTTCTTCGGAAGCTGGTCCAGCCACTTCTTCGGCAGCACGGGGGCCAGGATGTGGGTGCGCACAGCTTCGATCAGGTCCTTCTGCTTGATGTCCGGGTCGTGCTGGGTTGAGAGCACCACGGCGTCTAGGCCGAGCACTTGGTTGCCGTCATAGCGCAGGGTCACCTGCGACTTGGCGTCCGGGCGCAGCCACTTGAGTTTGCCGGCCTTGCGCACCTTGGCCTGCTGCTCCACCAAACGGTGGCTGTAGTACAGCGGCGCCGGCATGAATTCCGGGGCTTCGTTGCAGGCGTAGCCGAACATCAGGCCCTGGTCGCCCGCGCCCTGGTCTTCCGGCTTCTTGCGGTCCACGCCCTGGTTGATGTCGGGCGACTGCTTGCCGAGCATGTTGATGATGGCGCA
>NZ_JADZDS010000057.1 GCF_020850895.1 Thermomonas sp.
GCCGCCGCGCACCGCGAAATCACCGGGGTCATGCACTTGTGGCACGTTGCGGTAGCCGGCCGATTCCAGCCGGCGTTTTTCCGCATCGAGATCGAGCCGCTGGCCGGTGCGGACATCGAAGCGGCTGCCGATGACATGGCTGCGCGGGGGCAGCCGTTGCATCAGGGTGGCGACTGGCACCACCACCGCGCCGCGCTGCAATCCGGGCAGGGTGGCGAGGGTGGACAGGCGGCGGTTGACGATGTCCGGGTGTGGACTGAAGCGGTCGTAGGGCAGGGTCTCCCAATCGGGGAACCCGAGGATTTCAAGCCCGCCCTCGGGACCGGCCAGCAGGCGCAGGTCGGATTCGAGCTGGTGGGCGGCGGCGTTGTCGGCGGCGATCACCAGCACCGGCCCGTCGTGCTGCTGGCAGGCGGAGAGGATCGCGCACGCCAATCCGGTGAACGAGGCGGGCAGGCGCCACCAGGCGCGCTGTTGGCCAGCGCGGGGCAGCGGGACGGGGAAGGTCAATCCGGGTGAGGGCATCAGCAAGGGTCAGGCGCGCGCAAGGTGCCGAAGGTCGGCGCGACGCGAAGTCGAAACGCGAAATTCCAAGTCAAGGCACGGTTGAACACGTCCATCGTGGGCTGGTCAGCACACGCGGCGTCCGGTGCATGCCCGGACGCAGCTCACGCGGTCGGCGCCAGCGGCGGCCGCAGCTGCTTGGGCTTGGGCGGCGGCAGGTCGAGCACCATGCGCACCAGCCCGGCTTCGCTGGACACCTCCCGACGGAATCCCAGCGAACCGGCGAGCGCCTGCATCGGCTGGTTGCTTTCCAGCACGTCGCCGTGGATTCGCTGGACCTTGTGCCCGCGCGCCCAGCGCACCAACTTGCGCATCATGCGACGGCCCAGGCCCATGCCGTTGACGTAATGGCTGACCAAGATCGCGAATTCCGCGTCCTTGCCGTTGGGTTCGATCGAAATGCGTGCCACTGCGCCAATCAGCGCTTCGCCCGCGGGCAGGGGTTCGGCGGCGACCAAGGCGAAATCGCGACGGGGATCCGGGCGTACCAGCAGTTCGACCTGCTGTGCGCCGAGTTCCTTCATCGGGTGCAGGAATCGCTGGCGGACTTCGTCGGGTTTGAGCAGGGTGAATGCCGCCCGCATTGGCCCGGCATCTTCCGGGCGGATGGGCCTGAGCAAGACTTCACGACCGTTCGGCAATCGAACGTGCTCGTGCCAAGGGGGCATGCGGTTGCGTGCGGCCATCTCTCCATTCTCCCGCAAATTTCGTTAAAACCGAGCGATATTCCCCTGCGCGAAGTGCTTGGAATCCGTTCAGGCAGGGGCGCGGCGCAGGCCCTTGCGTATCCGTGTCAGGACGAAAGTGCATGCAACCAGGATGATCCCGGCGGTCATCCCGGCCGCAATGTTGAACAACGCGACGCCAAGCCAGCCAAGGAGATCGTCTGCATGGGTCTGGACGAGATGGTGCAACAGCGGGATTCCATGGACAAGGATGCCGCCGCCAACCAGGAACATCGCCACTGTGCCGGCGACCGAGAGGAACTTCATCAACAGCGGCGCCAGCGCGAGGATGCCGCGTCCGAGCATCGCACGCACCTTGTGGGCACCTTCGCGTGACAAGTGCAAGCCGAGGTCGTCGAGCTTGACGATGGCCGCGACCAGGCCGTACACGCCGACCGTCATCAGCACCGCGATCACCGCAAGCACGCCGAACTGGATGTGCAATGGCTGGAAGGCGACGGTCCCCAGTGAAATGACGATGATCTCTGCCGACAGCACGAAATCGGTCTTGATCGCGCCCTGGATCTTTTCCTGCTCGAAGGCGACCAAGTCCTCCGGGATCTCCTCCACCGACTTGATGGGGCCGGTCCCATTGCGCATGGGGTGCTTGGCAATCGCGACGTGCACCAGTTTTTCCACGCCTTCGTAGCACAGGTAGGCGCCGCCGATGGTGAGCAGCCACAGGATCAGTTGCACGTCGATGCCGCGGCCGTGCAGCCAGGCTTCGAAAATGGACAGGCCCATCGCCGAAGGGACGAGGATGGCCTTGTTGATCAACGACCCCTTTGCCACCGCCCACACCACCGGAAGTTCCCGATCGGCTGCTGAGCCGGCGACTTGCTGGGCGTTGAGGGCAAGGTCATCGCCCACCACGCCGGCGGTCTTGCCAGCGGCAATCTTGGTCATCGCCGAAACGTCGTCGAGCAGTGATGCGATGTCGTCGAACAGGGCAAAAAAGCTGGAAGGCATGGCTTAAAACTAGGATGGCTTGGGAGATTTTGGCATGCCTGTGCGGCAGTTGGCCGGACGGGCATTCAGGGCGGAGTCCGCAGCCATGTGCTAGCGGAACTGCCGCCCGCATCACCCAAGCTGGCCTGCAGTGCCAGCAGCGCAGGCTGAAGGATGCCGTCGAACTGCCAAGGGGGATTCAGGAGCAGCATGCCGCTGCCGTTCATGCGCAGGGGCGAGTCGTCGGGGCGCACCAGCAGTTCCAGCA
>NZ_JADZDS010000058.1 GCF_020850895.1 Thermomonas sp.
GCAATCACATGGCGATCGTGATCGACGAATACGGCGGCGTGGCGGGCCTCGTCACCATCGAGGACGTGCTGGAGCAGATCGTCGGCGAGATCGACGACGAGCACGACGAGGCCGGCGACGAAGGCGTATTGATCGCGGCGCAGGCCGATGGCCAGTTCGTGGTCGACGCGCTGACCCCGATCGACGATTTCAACGAGCGCTTCGGTGCGGATTTCCCGGACGACGACTACGACACCATCGGCGGCCTCGTCACCGACGCGATCGGCCATCTGCCCGAGGCCGGCGAGGAGTTGACGCTGGGGCGCTTCAAGTTCCGCGTCGCCAATGCCGATGCACGCCGGTTGATCGCGCTGCTGGTGAGCGTCGATGCCAAACACGCGTGAGGAGCCTCGCGATCGATTCGCGATGGCCAAGCTGCGAACCGATGCGCTGATCAGCCTGTTGTCACGGGTCGCCCTGCTGGTCGTGTTGCTTGCCGGTTCCGGACTTGCCTCGGCCGCGACGCCACCCGCATCGAACCCCGTTCCGCGCATCGGCGTGCTCACCATGGGGCCAGGCGAGATCTTCTGGGAGCGCTTCGGCCACGACGCCATCGTGGTCGACGACCCCGAGCAAGCCGAGCCGACCAGCTACAACTTCGGCTTTTTCGACATGGAAGAACCCGGTTTCATCCCGCGCTTCCTGCGTGGCCAGATGGAATACATGCTGGTCGCGCTGCCGCTGTCGCAGGACCTCGACTACTATCGCCGGGTCGGGCGCGGGGTACGCCTGCAATGGCTGGATCTCGAGCCCGCACAGGCAACTGCACTGGCAGCCGCACTGGCCGAGAACGCCAAGCCGGAATACGCGCGATACCGTTACGACTACTTCACCAGCAATTGCACCACCAAGGTCCGCGATGCACTCGACCGCGCCCTGGGCGGCTTGCTGCTGCACCAGACCGAAAGCCGCTCCACCGGCGACACCTACCGCAGCGAGTCGCTGCGACTGGCATCGCCCTCGCCGTGGCTGTGGCTGGGATTCGACATGGCATTGGGGCCTTCGGGCGACCGCGCCCTGACTCGCTGGCAGCAGGATTTCCTGCCACGTCAGCTCGCCGATGACCTGCGCGCCGTGCGCCACCCCAATGGCCGGTCACTGGTGGCCTCCGAGGTCGAATTGCTGCCGCAGCGGCAGGCCCCCGAACCGACCGATGGCAGCGTCCCGCTGTGGCCTTGGCTGCTTGTCGGCACGATGCTGGCGCTTTGCGTCGCCAATGCCGGACAACGCCTTGAACGGTCGCTGGCGGCACTTGCCGGCGGCTACTGGCTGCTGTGCGGACTCCTGGGCACGGTACTCATCCTGGCCTGGGCCTGCACTGACCACCACGCCCTGTGGGCCAACCGCAACCTGTTGTTGCTGGATCCACTGTGCCTGCTGCTGTTGCCGGGCGCGTCAACACTGCTGAGGGGGCGCAGCCCGTCGCAACGATTCCGGATCCTGCTGATCCTCGTGGCCCTCCTCGCCGGCTTGGCCTGCCTGCCACTGTGGTTGCAGGTGTATCCGCAACGCAATGGCCACTGGATTGCACTGCTGTTGCCGCTGCACGCCGCCCTGGCTTGGCGCTGGACGCGCCAACCACGTCCCGCCCGGACTTGATCCACCTACCCGCACAGCGCAGGATTCACCGATGGACCAGACTTCCCTTCCCAACTGCGTGGTCAACTGCGCTGCTTACGACTGCAATGGCCTGCGCAAGGACATCAGCCTCGATGCCATCAGCGACGTGCTGGCCATGGATGATGACAGTTTTGTCTGGGTCGGCCTGTACGAGCCGGAAGCCCACCTGCTGGACAAGCTGCAGGAGGAATTCGCACTGCACGACCTCGCGGTGGAAGATGCCCAGAGTGCCCACCAGCGCCCCAAGATCGAAACCTATGGCAACAGCCTGTTCCTTGCCGTGCATACCGCGCAAAAGGTCGACGGACACGTCAAGTTCGGCGAAACCCATGTGTTCATCGGTCCGCGTTTCCTGATCACGGTTCGTCATGACGCCTCGCTGAGTTATTCCAGCGTCCGCCAGCGGCTGGAGCGGGAACCGGAAGTGCTGGCGAGGGGTCCGACCGCGGCCCTGCATGCCGTGCTCGACTTCGTGGTCGACAACTACCAGCCGATCGCGACTGATTTCGAGAACGAGCTCGACGCGCTGGAACAGGATGTGTTCGCGGAAAGTTACAAGCGCGGCACCATCCAGCGCCTGTATGAGCTACGCAAGGAACTGACCCGGATGCGGCTGGCAGTGGCACCGATGCAGGACATCCTGTCCCAGCTCACGCGCACGCCGGCGTTTCAGATCCCGGATGAAGTTCGCCCGTATTTTCGTGACGTCTACGACCATGCAGTCCGCGTCGGCGACACCATCGACACCCTGCGCGAGATGGTGACAGCGGCGATGAGCGTGAACCTGTCGCTGGTGACCATCGCCCAAGGCGAGGTCGTCAAGAAACTGGCCGGCTGGGCCGGCCTGCTGGCGGCCCCCACCCTGATCGCAAGCTGGTATGGCATGAACTTCGAGCACATGCCCGAACTGCCCGGCCAATACAGCTACGCCGTCCTGATCGGCGTGGTGGCGCTGGTCTGCGTGGCCCTGTATCTCTATCTCAAGAAGATCGACTGGCTGTAGCGGTCCGGGTGCGATCCAGGGGTCGATCGCACCCTTGCGCCACGTTTCCCTACTGCCCGATATGGGCGCGAAGCCAGTCGTTGACGGTGGTATGCCAGAGCAGGCTGTTGGCCGGCTTCAGCACCCAGTGGTTCTCGTCCGGGAAATACAGGAACTTCGACTCGACGCCGCGACGCTGGGCTGCGGTGAAGGCGGCGATGCCCTGTTCGACCGGAATACGGAAATCCTGCTGGCCGTGGATGATCAGGATCGGCGAACGCCAGTTGCCGACGTGGTTGGCCGGGTTGAAGCGCTGATAGCTTTCAGGATTGGCGTAGGGCGTGCCGCCGTTCTCCCATTCGGAGAACCACAATTCTTCGGTCGCATAGCCCATCATGAAATTGTCGAACACACCATCGTGGGCGACGATGCACTTCCACGGCGCGTTCCAATTGCCGGCAATCCAGAACGCCATGAAGCCGCCGTAGCTGGCACCCAGTGCGCAGGCGCGGTCGCCGTTGAGGAAGCCGTATTTCGCCTGCGCGGCGTCCCAACCCTTCTTCAGGTCTTCCAACGGGCGGTCGCCCCAGTGCTGGCTGATGGCGTCGGTGAACGCCTGTCCATAGCCGGTGCTGCCGTGGAAATCGATCATCACCACCGCGTAGCCTTGCCCGGCATAGGTTTGCGGATTCCAGCGGTAGCTCCAGCCGTCGCCGAAGCTGCCCTGTGGACCGCCGTGGATCAGGAAAGCGACCGGATACTTGTTGCCCGGCTGGTAGTTCCACGGCTTGACCACATAGCCATGCACGGTCTCGCCGTTCCAGCCGCTGAAACTGAACTGCTCGTATTCGCCCCAGGCCACGTCGGGCAGCATGTCCTGCGCGCTCGGGGTGATCTGGCGCAACGGGGCGCTGCCGTCCGGGCTGGTGGTGTAGATCACGTCGCCGCTGCGCATCGAATTGCGGGAAATGGCCAGCGTCGGCCCGGCCAGTTGCAGCGAGGACACGCTGCCATCACCGATGAGGCGGGTGGCTGCGCCGGTGGCGATGTCCACCGTGAACAGTGGGTGCTGGCCCATGTCCGCGGCAGTGGTGTAGATCGACTTGCCGTCCGCCGACAGGGTGATGCCGTCGGCGCTGCGGTCCCAGTTCGGGTCGATTTCGCGAACCTGCCCGCTGGCGAGATCCATCGCCATCAACCCGAACCGGTCGGCCTCGAAACCCGGTCGCTTCATCGCCCGGTAATACAGCGTCTTGCCGTCGACGGAGAACACCGGACCGGCATCCCAGGCCTTGTTGGCGGCGGTCATGTTGCGTGCGCCGCTGCCGTCGGCGTTCACCAACCAGATGTCGAAATTGGTGTTCCAGGGCTCCTCGCGGTCGGCTTGGCGCACGCTCATCGCCACCTGCCTGCCGTCCGGCGACCAAGCGAAATCGGACAGGTCGCCAAAGGGCTTGGAGGGAATGTCACCGTGGATGCCGCCGCTGAGCAGGGTGGCCGTGGTCAGCGGTGTGACGCCACCCAAGGAGGCGGAAAATACCCGATTCAGGCGCCCGTCGTTCCAGGTATCCCAGTGGCGGATGAACATGCGGTCGAAGGTCAAGCCGCTGGCCTTGCGGCCCTCGACTTCAGCGAGCTTCTTCTTCGTGCAATCTAGGTCGGCGTTGCACTCCGGGAA
>NZ_JADZDS010000059.1 GCF_020850895.1 Thermomonas sp.
CAGAGCTCACAAAAAACGGGCCGAAGCCCGTTTTTTGTCGATACCACTGAAGCGTAGACGCTTACTCACCCTCGGTGACGGCCTTGATCGACAGGCGAATACGGCCCTGCTTGTCGACTTCCAGCACCTTGACCTTGACGATGTCGCCTTCCTTCAGCTTGTCGGAGACCTTCTCGACGCGCTCGTTGGAAATCTGCGAGACGTGCACCAGGCCGTCCTTGCCGGGGGCAATGGTGACGAAGGCGCCGAAGTCCATGATCTTCACGACCTTGCCTTCGTAGATCCGACCCGGCTCGACGTCCGAAGTAATCTGCTCGATGCGGGCCTTGGCGGCCTGGCCGGCGGCTGCGTTGACCGAGGCAATCGTGATCGTGCCGTCGTCCTGGATGTCGATCTGGGTGCCGGTTTCCTTGGTGATGCCCTGGATCACCGAACCACCCTTGCCGATCACCTCGCGGATCTTGTCCGGGTGGATCTTGATGGTGATCAGGCGCGGCGCGTAGTCGGACAGTTCCGGACGCGGCGCAGTGATCGCCTTGGTCATTTCGCCGAGGATGTGATGGCGGCCCTGCTTGGCCTGCGCCAGCGCGACCTTCATGATCTCCTCGGTGATGCCCTGGATCTTGATGTCCATCTGCAACGCGGTGATGCCGGCATCGGAACCGGCCACCTTGAAATCCATGTCGCCGAGGTGGTCTTCGTCACCGAGGATGTCGGACAGGACGACGAACCGCTCGCCTTCCTTGACCAGACCCATCGCGATACCCGCAACCGGACGCTTGACCGGTACGCCGGCATCCATCAGCGCCAGCGAGCTGCCGCAGACCGAGGCCATCGAGGAGGAACCGTTCGATTCGGTGATTTCGGAAACCACGCGGATGGTGTACGGGAATACCTCCATGCCCGGCATCATCGCCAGCACGCCGCGCTTGGCGAGGCGACCGTGGCCGATCTCGCGGCGCTTGGGCGCACCGAAGCGGCCGGTCTCGCCCACCGAGTACGGCGGGAAGTTGTAGTGGAACAGGAAATGCTCTTTCCACTCGCCGGCGACGTCGTCCATGATCTGGCCGTCGCGCGCGGTGCCCAGCGTGGTGACCACCAGCGCCTGGGTTTCGCCACGGGTGAACAGCGCCGAGCCATGCACGCGCGGCAGCACGCCGACCTTGCAGGTGATCGGGCGCACGGTGTCGAGCGCACGGCCGTCGATGCGGACCTTGGTCGAGAGTACGCTGTCACGCAGGGTGCGGTACTCGAGCTCCTCGAATTCGGCGGCCATCGCACCCGCGCCCCAGCCTTCTGCTTCGGCACGACCGGCCAGGGCCAGCATCACGTCCTTCTTCAGCGTGGAGATCGCATCGCGGCGCTGCAGCTTGTCGCGGATCTGGAAGGCTTCGCCCATGCGACCACCGACGGCGTCCTGCATCGCGGCAACCATCGCGGCATTGCGCTCCGGCGCCTGCCAGGTCGAGGCCGGCGCAGCGGCTTCGGTCACCAATGCATTGATCGCGTTGATCGCGATCTGCATCTGCTGGTGGCCGAACACCACCGCGCCGAGCATCACGTCTTCCGACAGTTCCTTGGCTTCGGACTCCACCATCAGCACCGCGCCCGAGGTGCCAGCGACGACCAGCTCCAGATCGCTGGTCTTGAGCTCGCTGACCGTCGGATTGAGCACGTACTGGCCGTTGATGTAACCGACCTTGGCGGCACCGATCGGGCCCTGGAACGGCGTACCGCACAGCGCCAGCGCAGCCGAGGCGCCAAGCAGCGCCAACACGTCGCCTTCGACTTCGGGATTGAGCGACACCAGGGTGGCGATGATCTGGATTTCGTTGCGGTAGCCTTCCGGGAACAGCGGGCGGATCGGGCGATCGATCAGGCGGCTGATCAGGGTTTCCTTCTCGGTCGCGCGGCCTTCGCGCTTGAAGAAGCCACCGGGGATGCGGCCACCGGCGTAGAACTTCTCCTGGTAATCCACGGTCAGCGGGAAGAAATCCTGCCCTTCACGCGCCGACTTTGCGGCCACCGCGGTGACGAGCACTTCGGTGCCATCGACCTTGACCAGGACCGCGCCACCGGCCTGGCGTGCGATTTCACCGGTCTCCAGGGTGACCTGGCGGTTGCCGTACTGGAATGTCTTGCTGATCTTCGCCACTTCGAAATCCTTGACTGGTTACACGTTGACGCCGAAGGCCCCTGCCTCCAGGCGCTGCACCTCAGGCGGTGCGGGGATGCGGCTCAAGCCGCTCGAAAGAATCAATGCCTAACGCAAAAAACATCGCGGCGCATTCCTGCGCCGCGATGGGGTTCTGGTTCAACGGCGCAGACCGAGCTTGCCGATCAGGGCCTTGTAGCGCTCGCCATCCTTGCGCCGCAGGTAGTCGAGCAGGCTGCGGCGACGGTTGACCATCATCAGCAGGCCACGCCGGCTGTGGTGGTCCTGCTTGTGCGCCTTGAAATGCTCGGTGAGTTGTTCGATGCGTGCGGTGAGCAGGGCGACCTGCACTTCCGGCGAGCCGGTGTCATTGTCGCCGCGCTTGTGTTCGTTGATGACTTTCTGGGAATCGATGGACATTGGTTGCCTCGTAGTCGCGGAGCCTGCAGGAACGGAGCTTTGCAGCCCGCACCACTCGGTCCGTCGATAGTTGCCGGTGGGAATTCAAGAATTGCTCGTTCGAGCCCGTCGATTATAGCGCGCACGCGCCGCCGTGGGCAATGTCGGTCAGGCCATCGGCGCGGTGGATACCCAGGTGAACAGCCGGCTTGGACGGAGTGCGCCTTCCGAATTCACTTCCCCCAGGCCCAAGCCTCGGCCACGTTCGTCCAGCAACGCCACCTGACGCTCGCGTGGCTGGTAGGGACCACGCAGGCCCTGCCCGTGCGCCAGCCGCTGCGCCTGCGCGGCATTGACGCGCACGCATGGCCACGAAGCCATGCCCGCCTCCACCGGCAACAGGCAGGCCTCGAGCACCCGCTCACCTGCCTGCTCAAGCAGCAGTTCGAGTTCTTCCAGCGTCCACATCCGCGGTTCACGGAATGGATCCACCCAAAGCCGCCGCAGGGCAGCCACGTGGGCCCCGCAACCAAGCAATTCGCCGAGGTCGCGGACCAGGCTGCGCACGTAGGTTCCGGAACCGCACTCCACGTGCAAGCGCAGGTTCGGGGCCCCGGCGTCCAGGAGATCGGCGGCATTGAGCAGGTCGAAGGCATGCACGTCCACCTCGCGCTCATCCACCTCGATGGCCTCCCCTCGCCGCGCACGCGCGTACAACGGCTCGCCTCCCCGCTTGAGTGCCGAGAAGATCGGGGGCCGCTGGGCAATCCGTCCGGTCAGCCGTGCCAGGGCGGCGTCGATTTCACCCACGGTCAACGCAGGCACGGGGCGTTCACGCAACGCTTGGCCATCGGCATCGTCACTGTCGGTGACGATGCCAAGCCGCGCCACCGCCTCGTAAGCCTTCCGCGCACCCAAGAGCCCACCGGCAATCTTGGTCGACTCGCCGAAGCAGATCGGCAACAGTCCGGTCGCAAGCGGATCGAGGCTGCCGGTATGCCCTCCTTTGTCGGCACGGAACAGCCGCCTCGCGCGCTGCAATGCCTGGTTCGACGACAAGCCCCGGGGCTTGTCGAGCAGCAGGATGCCGTCGAGCTTGCGGAAGTTGACGCGCGCCTGCTTCATGGGTGGACTGTAGAAGGTCACGAACAGGCGGGCAAGCAATGGGCCGGGAACGCGGGGCCGTCAGCCGTCCCGCAGAAGTTGGTCGATGCGCTCACCGCGTTCGACCGATGCGTCGTAATGGAAACGCAGTTCCGGCACGTGGCGCATCCGCACCGCCCGCGCCAACTGGTGGCGAATCTCGGGCGCGAGCGCATTGAGCGCCTTCACCGTCATCGCCGCACGTTCCGACATCAATACGGTGACGAAGACCTTGGCGTGGGCCATGTCGCGGGTGATCTCGACATCGGACACGCTGGTCGAATCCAGGCCATGCTCACGCACGATGGCATGCACCAGCGTCCCGAGTTCACGGCGGAGCAAGGCTGAGACACGATCGCTGCGGTGGAAGGATTTGCCCGGCATAGGTTGAACTCCCGTCCGTCGTGTGTGCGTCGCGCCGATCCATCGAATGATCGAGGATGGGCGCGTCATGCTCACAGCGTGCGCTGGACCTCGATGCGTTCGAAGCACTCGATCTTGTCGCCCGGCTTGACCTGGTCGTAGCCCTTCACGCCGATGCCGCATTCGGTGCCGTGCTTGACCTCATCCACGTTGTCCTGGAAGCGGCGCAGCGAGTCCAACTCGCCCGAGAAGATGACGGTGTCGTCGCGCAGCACGCGGATCGGCTTGCCGCGGCGGATGACGCCTTCGACCACCACCGAACCGGCGATCGCACCGAACTTGGAATGGCGGAACACCTGCTGCACTTCGGCGGTGCCGATGATTTCCTCGCGCACTTCCTTGCCGAGCACGCCGGAGGCAATCTGCTTCACCTGGTCGATCACGTCATAGATGATCGAGAAGTAACGCAGGTCGACGCCATTGGCCTCGATGGTCTTGCGCGCGGTCGCATCGGCACGCACGTTGAAGCCGATCACGGTGGCCTTCGAAGTCATCGCCAGCTGGGCATCGGATTCGGTGATGCCACCGACGCCGGAGCCGACGACATTGATCTTGATCTGCTCGTTGGACAATCCGGACAGGGATTCGCGAAGTGCCTGCATGGTGCCGTGCACGTCGGCCTTGACCACCAGGTTCAGGGTCTGCTGGGCAGCGCCCTCCCCCATCTGGGCCATGATGTCTTCCATGCGGTTGCCGGCGGAGGCCACCAGACGCAGTTCGCGGCGCTTGGCCTCGCGCTGCTGGGCCACGTCCTTGGCCAGGCGTTCGTCAGCGACGACGACGAAATCGTCGCCGGCATCCGGCACCCCGGACAGGCCGAGCACCTGCACCGGGATCGACGGGCCGGCGTCCATCACTTGGCTTCCAGTCTCGTCGAACAGCGCGCGCACGCGCCCGTACTGGATGCCGCAGACCAGGTAGTTGCCCTTGGACAGCTTGCCCTGCTGCACCAGCACCGTTGCGACCGGACCGCGGCCCTTGTCGAGCGCCGACTCGATCACCACGCCTGTGGCGCGGCCATTCGGAGCCGCCTGCAGATCGAGCACCTCGGATTGCAGGATGATCGCGTCGAGCAGGTCGTCCACGCCAAGACCGGTCTTGGCCGACAGCTCGACCATCTGCACGTCGCCGCCGAAGTCCTCGGCCACCACGTCGTGCGCCAGCAGGTCATTCTTGACCCGTGAGGGGTCGGCATCGGATTTGTCGATCTTGTTGATCGCCACGATCAGCGGCACGTTTCCGGCCTTGGCATGCTGGATCGCCTCGACCGTCTGCGGCATCACGCCATCGTCGGCTGCAACCACCAGCACCACCAGGTCGGTGAGCCTGGCGCCACGCTGGCGCATGTGGGTGAAGGCCGCATGGCCGGGGGTATCGAGGAAGCTGATCACGCCCTTGGCGGTTTCGACGTGGTAGGCGCCGATGTGCTGGGTGATGCCGCCGGCTTCGCCGGTCGCCACCTTGGTGCGGCGAATGTAGTCGAGCAAGGAGGTCTTGCCGTGGTCGACGTGGCCCATGATGGTGACCACCGGCGGACGCGAGGCAAGCTCGCGCTGGTCGCCTTCGACCCGCGCCAGCAGCTCCGATTCGGCGTCATCGGCTGCAGCGACCACCGCCTTGTGGCCGAGTTCCTCGGTCACCAGCACCGCGGTGTCGTGGTCGATGCTCTGGGTGATGGTCGCCATCACACCCATCCGCATCAATGCCTTGACCACGTCGCCGCCCTTCAGAGCCAGCTTCTGGGCGAGGTCCGCGACCGTGATCGCCTCGCCAATGGCCACTTCGCGCACCACCGGCGCAGTCGGCTTGTTGAAGCCGGAGCCGGTGCGCGACGGATCGGCGCCGCGCTTCTGCGGCTTGCCCTTGCCCTTGACGCTGCTGCGGCGGGAACGGTCACCCGGCGCCAGGTGCAACTTCCCGGCAAAAC
>NZ_JADZDS010000060.1 GCF_020850895.1 Thermomonas sp.
CATGATCTTTTCCGCGCGCAGGGTGTCGCGGCGATGGACCAGGTAGACCTTGCGGGCGATGTTGGACAGGTACAGTGCTTCTTCGACCGCGGTGTTGCCGCCGCCGATCACCGCCACGTCCTGATCCCTGTAGAAGAAGCCGTCGCAGGTCGCGCAGGCGGAGACACCGCGGCCCTTGTAGGCCTCTTCGGAAGGCAGGCCGAGGTAGCGCGCGGTGGCGCCGGTGGCGATGATCAGTGCGTCGCAGGTGTATTCGCCGGAATCACCGACCAGCAGGAAGGGCCGCTGCGACAGGTCGGCGGTGTGGATGTGGTCGAACACCACTTCGGTTTCGAAGCGCTCGGCATGCGCCTGCATGCGTTCCATCAGCGCGGGCCCCATCAGGCCGTGGGCGTCGCCGGGCCAGTTGTCGACCTCGGTGGTGGTGGTCAGCTGGCCACCCATCTGCATGCCGGTGATGACCACCGGCTTGAGGTTGGCGCGGGCGGCGTAGACCGCGGCGGTCCAGCCGGCGGGGCCGGAGCCGAGGATCAACAGGCGAAGGTGGCGACGGGTGCTCATGGCGGGGTGCAATGTTCCTATAATTGACGGGATTCACGGATTTTACGGTCTGCCCTTAGCTTGGCGGCCGCTGCGCCACCTTACAAGGCATGCCCGGCGCAATACAGCCGTCTGCGGCTGGAACAGATTCACCCTCGCAACAACACCAGACATCGACAGGAGCAGGACATGCGTATCGGCGTACCGAAGGAAACCAAGACTTTGGAAGGGCGCGTTGCGCTCGTTCCGGCTGCTGCCGGCGATTTGGTCAAGCGTGGCCACGAGGTGTGGCTGGAGCAGGGTGCGGGCATACAGTCCGGCTTCGTCGACGAGCAATACACCCGTCTCGGCGTGAAGATCGCGCCGGATGCCGCGGCCCTGTATGAGAAGGGCGAGATGATCGTCAAGGTCAAGGAGCCGATCGCCGGCGACCTGCAACTCCTGCGAAAGGATCACCTGCTGTTCTGCTATCTGCACTTGGCCGCTGAACCGGCCTTGACCAAGCGCTTGCTTGAAATCGGCCTGACTGGTGTTGCCTTCGAGACGGTGGAACTGGCCGACGGCGAACTGCCGCTGCTGGCGCCGATGTCGGTGATCGCCGGCACCCTGGCGACCCAGGTCGGCACCCATCTGCTGCACCAGCCGATGGGCGGCAAGGGCAAGATGCTGGGAGGCTTGGCCGCGACCGAGCGCGGCAAGGTGGTGGTGTTCGGTGCCGGCAAGGCCGGTGGTGCATCCGCCGCGCTCGCCGCCGCCGCCGGAGCCAATGTCACCGTGTTCGAAATGCGCCACGACCGCATGGACGAGATGCGCCGCCTCGGCAACAACGTGACCGCGCTGTATCCGTACCATGACCTTGTCGCCAGCGAAGTGGCCTCGGCCGACTTGGTGGTGGGCGCGGTGCTGGTGACCGGCGCGCGTGCACCACACGTACTCAGTCGAGAAATGATCGCCGGCATGGAGCCAGGCAGCGTGGTGGTGGATATTGCGATTGACCAAGGCGGTTGCTTCGAAACCTCGCGTCCGACCAACTGGAAGGAGCCAACCTATGTTGAGGAGGGCGTGACCCATTTCTGCGTGACCAATATGCCGGGCGCAGTGCCGCAGACCTCGTCACAGGCGATCTGCGCGGCGATCCTGCCGTGGGTCAACCGGCTGGCTGCTTCCGGCGATGCATGGCGCAGCAATGCGGCCTTGTTGAAGGGGATCAATGTGGAAGCCGGGAAGATCGTCCATCCGGCGCTGCATGGCATGGAACTTTGACGTATTATCAATCAGGTGCGAAGTATTCCTGAGGTCAGATAGCAGGTGGCGAAAGCGGCAGCCGACGTTCGCAAACCCGGTCGAAAAGCGCCGCCGCGAGGCGGCGACGATCGACCATCGTCACCGTCCAGACTGTGGCGTGACCTTGCGCTGATCGCGATTGCGCCGCTGTTGCTGTATCTGCTGGTCAGCCTGGTGACCTACACGCCTGCGGATCCCGGCTGGGACCGCGGCGGCAGCCTGTTGTTGCCGGTCCACAACCTCGGCGGAATCGCTGGGGCGTGGATTGCGAGCTTCCTGCTGTTCCTGGCAGGCTATGTCGCCTTCCTGTTGCCGGTCGTGCTCGGCGTGATCGCGTGGATTGCGCTGTTCGGCATGGACAGTGATGGCGATGGCCATGCCGATCTCGGGCCGGCGTTGCGCTTGGTCGGCATCGTCGGTTTCCTGGTCGCCAGTTGCGGCCTGCTGTTCCTGCGCGACGTGGCTGCCAATGACTATTCCGCAGGCCCCGGCGGCATCCTCGGCACCCTCACCGGGCGCTCGCTGCTGCATGGTTTCGGGCCGGTCGGGGCGAACCTGTTCCTGGTCACCTTGTTCCTGATATCGGTCACCCTGGCAACCGGCTTGTCGTGGCTGCTGGTGATGGATCGGATCGGTGCCTGGATTCTGGCCCTTCCGAGTCTGCTGGATCGCAGCGCGCGGCAGGGCGCGAAGACCGCGAGCGAGTGGAACGAAGCACGCACGTTGCGCGAGGAGCGCGAGGAGGCGCGTCGCGCCGACAGCGAACTGCGCGCCAAGCGTGACAAGGTCAAGATCGAGCCGCCGGCGACGCCGGTGGTTGAAAAGAGTGATCGTGCCAAGCGCGAACAGCAGATCCCACTGTTTTCCGGTGGCAGTACGGGCTCGGATCGCCTGTCGTTGTCCTTGCTCGATCCGCCCAAGCTGCAGCCCAAGGGCTACGACGCCGAGACGCTTGAAACGCTGTCGCGGCAGATCGAATTCAAGCTCAAGGATTTCCGCATCGATGTCGAGGTGAAGGAA
The DNA here is from genome assembly GCF_020850895.1 of Thermomonas sp. Lineage (GTDB taxonomy): Bacteria > Pseudomonadota > Gammaproteobacteria > Xanthomonadales > Xanthomonadaceae > Thermomonas. The sequence goes on from NZ_JADZDS010000060.1 coordinate 2,845, forward strand.
GCCCAACCGGGCCCGGTGATCACCCGCTTCGAAGTGCAGCCGGCGCCGGGCGTGAAGGTCAGCCAGATTTCTTCGCTGGACAAGGATATTGCGCGCGGCCTGTCGGTGAAATCGGTGCGCGTGGTCGACGTGATTCCCGGCAAGTCGGTGATCGGGATCGAGATCCCGAACTCCCGCCGTGAAATGATTTACCTGTCGGAATTGCTCGACTCCAACGAATACGACAAATCGTCCAGCCCGCTGACATTGGCGCTGGGCAAGGGCATCAGCGGCCAGCCGGTGGTGGCGGACCTGGCGCGCATGCCGCATCTGCTGGTGGCGGGCACGACCGGCTCCGGCAAGTCGGTGGCAGTCAATGCGATGGTGCTCAGCCTGTTGTTCAAGGCCTCCTCGAAAGACCTGAGGATGCTGATGATCGACCCGAAGATGCTGGAATTGTCGGTCTACCAAGGCATTCCGCACTTGCTGGCACCTGTCGTCACCGACATGAAGGAAGCTGCCAACGGCCTGCGCTGGTGCGTGGCGGAAATGGAGCGTCGTTACAAATTGATGAGCGCGGTGGGCGTGCGCAACCTCGCCGGGTTCAACAAGAAGGTGAAGGACGCCATCAACGCCGGCCAGCCCATGCTGGACCCGTTGTTCAAGGGCGATCCGGATGCGGGCATGGCACCGCCGACGTTGGAGCCGTTGCCCTTCATCGTTGTCTTCATCGACGAATTTGCCGACATGATGATGATCGTCGGCAAGAAGGTCGAGGAACTCATCGCCCGTCTCGCGCAGAAGGCGCGTGCGTCCGGCATCCACCTGATCCTCGCCACCCAACGGCCGTCGGTGGACGTGATCACCGGCCTGATCAAGGCCAATATCCCCACCCGGATTGCATTCCAGGTCAGCAGCAAGATCGATAGCCGCACCATCCTCGATCAGTCCGGCGCCGAGACCCTGCTGGGCAATGGCGACATGCTCTACCTGCCGCCCGGCACCGCATTGCCCGAGCGCGTGCACGGTGCATTCGTCTCCGACGAGGAAGTGCATCGCGTGGTCGAGCATCTCAAGCAGGGCAGTACCGGCCCGGATTACATCGAAGGCGTGCTGGAAGAGTCACAGACGATGTACGACGGCAGCAGCGTCGGTGCCGGTGGCTTGCCGGAGGCGCCGGCCAGCGGCGATCCGGAAGGCGACCCGCTCTACGACCAAGCCGTGCAGATCGTCACCGAATCCCGCCGCGCGTCGATTTCCGGCGTGCAGCGTCGGCTCAAGATCGGCTACAACCGGGCGGCACGGTTGATGGAGGCGATGGAAGCCGCCGGCGTGGTCAGCGCACCCGAGCACAACGGCGATCGCGCCGTGCTGGCGCCGCCGCCGCGTTGAAGTGTCGCGAGCCTGCGGCCCACGGCGCGTATGCAGTGCATAATGCGGCCGCCCTGATTTCAAGCACGAGACCGATCATGAAGAAGCGCGCGTTGTGCATCGCACTGCTGCTCTGCGCAGTTGCCCCTGCGGCAACTGCGGGGCCCTACGGCGAGGCGCTCGGAAAGTGCATGGTCGAGCGCTCGACCGATGCGGACAAGCAGGAACTCGTGGAATGGATCTTCTCGGCCTTGGCCTACAACCCGCAGATCAGCCAGTACGCGCGGATGAGCTCTGACCAGCATGCGCAGATCGACTCCCGGATGGCGTCCCTGGTGGAGAAGCTGCTGACGGATTATTGCAGGGACGAAGCCGGCAAGGCATTCCGCTACGAGGGCGGCACGGCGTTCAGCGATGCATTCAAGATGCTCGGCGAGGTTGCGGGGCAGCAGATTTTCGACTCGCCCGCCGTGACCACGGGTGCGATGAATTTCACCCATTTCATCGATCTGCCTAAGTTGGTGGAATCCTTAGGTGCACCGAAGGATTCAGTGGCCAAGTGATCGTTTCGCCACGCATGTGTCGTCGCACGTTCGGGCTGCATGGAATCGCCAACTGCCACGCACATGCCGTGGCGCGCTCTCGCTTGATTCAGCGACCATCCCGCACACTGGTCGCAATCACGTCGGATTACGCACCATGAACATGCTTGCTTCCGCTGCTGTTGCCGGTTTGTTGCTTTGCTCCGGGTTCGCACACGCCGGTGCGCGCGATGATCTGAAGGCATTTTCTGCCGGCCTGCGCGGTCTGGACGGACAGTTCAAGCAGGACGTGTTCGACCCGCAGGGGCGCAAGAAGGACACCAGTTCCGGGCGGGTTGCCATGTCCACGCCGAACCTGTTCCGCTGGGAATACCGGCAGCCGTATGTGCAGTTGATCGTCGCCGATGGCAAGACCGTGTGGGTGTTCGATCCCGACCTGAAGCAAGTCAGTCGTCGCCCGCAAGGCGTGGAGGAGGCCAGCAGTCCGCTCGCCATCCTGCTCGACCCGACTCGCCTCGATCGCGATTTCATCGTCCAGGAAGGCGGTGATGCCGATGGCATCGATTGGATGACGATCAGGCCGCGCTCCGCCGAGGCCGGTTTCCGCAGCGCGCGGATCGGTTTCATCCGCAATCAGTTGCTGCGGATGGAATACGAAGATGCGCTCGGGCAGCGTACCGAGATCCAGTTCAGCGGTTGGAAGCGCAACCCGACCTTTGCTGCTGGCACCTTCAGCTTCAAGCCGCCGGCGGGCGTGGACGTGATCGGGGGCTGATTCCCGAGTCGGGTCCGGGCATGTTCCGGACCCGATGGACGCTCCGGCCAACCTCTTCCCTGCACTCAGCGGGCAGCCGGATCGACCGCATTGCCGATGCAATGCGAACCGTTCTCGACAAGTGGGGGGTGTATTTGCGTCAAGTCAAAGTCTGGGCTGAAAACATGGTGCGGGTCTGGCCCGCGCCGCATCACGGCGGGTAGAATACGCGGCTGTTGACCGACGCTCCGGTTGTCGTCGGGCCATCGAACTCCGCATGAGGCAAGCGTGCTGGCCGAGTATCTGCCCCCCCTGCTGTTTCTGATCGTCGCCACCGGGATCGGCATCGCGCTGATCATCATCGGCAACGTGCTGGGCACCAAGCGCCCGAGTCCCGAGAAGCTCTCGCCCTACGAGTGCGGCTTCGAAGCATTCGAGAACGCGCGCATGCCGTTCGACGTGCGCTACTACTTGGTCGCGATCCTGTTCGTCGTGTTCGATCTGGAAATCGCCTTCGTGTTCCCGTGGGCGCTGGTGTTCCGCGAACTCGGGGTATTCGGCCTCGTCGAGATGGGCACCTTCCTCGTGTTGCTGGTGATCGGTTTCGCGTACGTGTGGAAGCGCGGCGCGCTGGAGTGGGAATGAGCAACCTCGTCCAAGGCGTACTGGATCTTGCCAACAATCCGCTGCCCGAGGGGCGACTGGATGACATCCTGCGGGTGGGCGATGGCAATCCGCTGCAGCAGAATGGCTTCGTCACCACCAGCATGGACGCCCTCTGGAACTGGGCGCGTACCGGCTCGATGTGGCCGATGACCTTCGGCCTGGCTTGCTGCGCGGTGGAAATGATGCACGCCGGTGCGGCGCGCCTCGATCTTGACCGCTACGGCGTCGTGTTCCGGCCGTCGCCGCGCCAGTCCGACGTGATGATCGTGGCCGGCACCTTGGTCAACAAGATGGCGCCGGCGCTGCGCAAGGTCTATGACCAGATGCCCGACCCCAAGTGGGTGATCTCGATGGGCAGCTGCGCCAACGGTGGCGGCTATTACCACTATTCCTATTCGGTGGTGCGCGGCTGTGACCGTGTGGTACCGGTGGATGTCTACGTGCCGGGGTGCCCGCCGACCGCTGAAGCGCTGGTCTACGGCATCCTGCAACTGCAGAAGAAAATCCGTCGCCTTGAGCAAAATCCCTTCTCGAAGGCGCCCAAGGCCGAGGGCACGCGGGCATGAGCGCGTCCCTGGTGGAAGCGCTGGGTGCGCGATTCGGCGTTGATGCGGTCAAGGTCGCGCAGCCGCGCGGTGAGGTGACGCTGGACCTGTCCCCGGATGGCTGGTTGTCGGCGGCCACCGAACTCCGCGACAGCTTCGGTTTCGACACCTTCATCGACCTGTGCGGGGTGGACTACCTTGGCTACGGCAACGACGAGTGGGACAGCACCGAGGCATCATGGCACGGCTTCGGGCGCGGCGCGGAAGGCTACGGCCCAGGCCGCTTCAATTGGGGTGAAGAGCCCAGCCATCAGGCATCGACAACGATAGGCATCGCCCCCGACCAACGTCCGACCCGGCGTTTCGCGGTCGTGCTCCAACTGTTGTCGATCAGGAACAACCAGCGCTTGACCCTGCGTTGCTTTGCTCCTGACGACGGCCTTCCCGTGGTGCCTTCGGTCACCGGCATCTGGCGCGGCGCGGACTGGTTCGAGCGCGAGGCCTTCGACCTGTATGGCGTGATTTTCGATGGCCATCCGGATCTGCGCCGGATCCTTACCGACTATGGCTTCATCGGCCATCCGTTCCGCAAGGACTTCCCGCTGATCGGAAACGTCGAGGTGCACTACGATGCCGAGCGCAAGCGCGTGGTCTACGCGCCGGTCACCAGCGTGTCCCCGCGGGTGGGCGTGGCCCGCGTGATCCGCGACGACAGCCGCTTCCCGACCGCGGAAGAGGAAGCCACGCATCGCATCCTCGACCGGGAGACCCGCCGATGAACGCGCCCGTTTCCCCGAGCCCGGAGCCGTTTGCGAGCAATCCCGCCGAAGCGCGTCAGGAAATCCGCAACTACACCCTGAACTTCGGCCCCCAGCACCCGGCCGCGCACGGCGTGCTGCGCCTGATCCTGGAAATGGACGGCGAAGTGGTGCGCCGGGCCGATCCGCACGTCGGCCTTCTGCATCGTGGCACCGAGAAGCTGGCCGAATCCAAGCCGTTCAACCAGTCGATTCCGTACATGGACCGGCTCGATTACGTCTCGATGATGTGCAACGAGCACGCTTACGTGCGCGCCATCGAAACCCTGGTGGGGATCGAGGTGCCCGAGCGCGGGCAGTGGATCCGCACGATGTTCGATGAGATCACCCGCATCCTCAACCATCTGATGTGGTTGGGTTCGAACGGGTTGGATCTCGGCGCAATGGCGGTGTTCCTTTACACCTTCCGCGAGCGCGAAGAGTTGATGGACACCTACGAGGCGGTCTCCGGCGCGCGCATGCACGCGGCCTACTACCGCCCGGGCGGGGTCTACCGCGACCTGCCGGACCACATGCCCAAGTACAAGGAATCGCCCTGGCACAAGGGCAGCAAGCTCAAGCGCTTCAACGAAGCGCGTGAAGGCTCGCTGCTGGATTACCTGCAGCGATTCACCGAAACCTTCCCGGACCGCATCGACGAATACGAAACCCTGTTGACCGAGAACCGCATCTGGAAGCAGCGCACGGTCGGCATTGGCGTCGTCACCCCCGAGCAGGCCAAGGCCTGGGGCATGAGTGGTCCGATGCTGCGCGGCTCCGGGATCGAATGGGACCTGCGCAAGAAGCAGCCCTACGCGAAGTACGCCGAGGTCGATTTCGACATCCCGGTGGGCGTCAACGGCGACTGCTATGACCGCTACCTGGTGCGGGTGGCCGAGATGCGCCAGTCCAACCGCATCATCGCCCAGTGCGTGAAGTGGCTGAAGGCCAACCCCGGCCCGGTGATGGTCAACAACTACAAGGTCGCGCCGCCCAGCCGCACCGAAATGAAGCACAGCATGGAAGCGCTGATCCACCACTTCAAGCTGTTCTCGGAAGGCTATTGCGTGCCGGCCGGCGAGACCTACGCCGCGGTGGAAGCGCCCAAGGGCGAGTTCGGTTGCTATCTGGTCAGCGATGGCGCCAACAAGCCGTTCCGCGTGCACCTGCGCGCGCCGGGCTTCGCCCATCTGTCCTCGATGGATGAGATCGTGAAGGGCCACATGCTCTCCGACGTGGTGGCGATGATCGGCACGTATGACCTGGTATTTGGTGAGGTGGATCGATGAGCCTGCGTGCCCCTGCTTGCCATCGCGTTGTTGCGCGGCACCGCGTCGATCCGCATTTGCACCCGGGCAAACCCCGGTCGCCACGGCACCGCACGCCTAGCGCTGGCATCGCTGTGGCGACGCAGGAGGAGGTTTCCCGATGAAGGCCACCGGCAATTTCGAAGCCTGCCGCAGCGTCGACCCGATGGTGGCGCTGTCGGACGCCACCCGCGGCCACATCGACCATTGGCTGACCAAGTTCCCGGCCCAGCAGAAGCGTTCGGCGGTGCTGCAGGGCCTGTTTGCCGCGCAAGAGCAAAACGGCGGTTGGCTGACCGATGAATTGATCGCAGCGGTGGCCAAGTACCTCGGCATTCCTCCGGTCTGGGCCTACGAGGTCGCGAGCTTCTATTCGATGTTCGAACTGGAACCGGTCGGGCGCAACAGCGTCTCGTTCTGCACCAACATCAGCTGTTGGCTCAACGGTGCCGAAGACTTGGTCGCCCATGCCGAAAAGAAACTTGGCGTGAAGTTGGGCGAGACCACGGCGGATGGTCGGGTGTACCTGCGCTGCGAGGAAGAGTGCGTGGCCGGGTGCTGTGGCGCACCGGTGGCGGTGGTCAACGGCCACTACCACGAGAAACTCACGCCGCAGACGGTCGACGCGCTGCTGGACGGGCTGAAGTAATGATCGGACACACCTACTACTCGGAAGCCACGGGCCCGGTCGGTCCGGCGCCGAAAGAACATCAGGCGGTTTACACCACGCTGCATTTCGATCGCCCGTGGTCGTACGAGAATTACCTCAAGACCGGCGGTTACCAGGCATTGCGCAAGCTCCTGACCGAGAAAATCCCGCCGGCGCAGGTGATCGATATCGTCAAGGCCTCGGGCCTCCGCGGTCGCGGTGGCGCGGGTTTCCCGACCGGGCTGAAGTGGAGCTTCATGCCCAAGCATGAAGGCGAGAAGTACATCCTGTGCAATTCCGACGAATCCGAGCCGGGCACCTGCAAGGACCGCGACATCCTGCGCTACAACCCGCATTCGGTGATCGAGGGCCTGGCGATCGCCTGCTACGCCACCAACACCCGCGCGGCCTACAACTACATGCGCGGTGAGTTCCATCTGGAGCCGTTCGAGCATATCGAAGAGGCGCTGGCCGAGGCCTACAAGCACGGCTGGCTGGGCAAGAACATCCTCGATTCCGGCATCGATATCGACATCTACAACGCACTCGGCGCGGGCGCGTACATCTGCGGCGAGGAAACCGCGCTGATGGAGTCGCTGGAAGGCAAGAAGGGCCAGCCGCGCTACAAGCCGCCGTTCCCGGCCAACTTCGGGCTGTACGGCAAGCCGACCACGATCAACAACACCGAAACCTACGCCTCGGTGCCGGCGATCATCCGCAATGGTCCCGAGTGGTTCATGGCCCAGGGCATCGCCAACAGCGGGGGCTGCAAGATCTTCTCGGTGTCGGGGCACGTCAACAACCCCGGCAATCACGAAGTGAAGATGGGCATCCCGTTCAAGGACCTGCTTGCATTGTGCGGCGGCGTGCGCAATGGCCACAAGCTCAAGGCCGTGATTCCGGGTGGGTCCTCGATGCCGGTGCTGCCGGGCGAGGTGATGATGGGCCTGACCATGGATTACGACAGCATCAAGAACGCCGGATCGGGGCTGGGTTCTGGCGCGGTGATCGTGATGGACGAGACCACCTGCATGGTGCGCGCCTGCCAACGCATCAGCCGCTTCTACAAAAACGAGAGCTGTGGCCAGTGCACGCCCTGCCGCGAAGGCACCGGCTGGATGAACCGCATGCTCAACCGCATCGCCAACTTCCAGGCCAACCTCGATGACCTCAAGATGCTTCGCGCGGCGGCCGGACAGATCGAAGGCCACACCATTTGCGCCTTCGGCGAGGCCGCGGCGTGGCCGGTGCAGGGCTTCCTGCGGCATTACTGGCACGAATTCGAATACGCCATCGTGAACAAGCGGTTCTATGTCGACGACGAACGTGCAGGCACCTTGGCCAAGCCCGTGCAGGGGGTGGCGTGATGGTTGATCCCGTCAACCCGAGCCTGCCACCGGACCAGGTCACCGTCTTCATCGACGGGATCGAGCTAGCTGCACCGAAGGGCTCGATGATCATCCAGGCCGCTGACAAGGCCGGGATTCCGATCCCACGCTTCTGCTACCACCCCAAGTTGCCGATCGCGGCCAACTGCCGCATGTGCATGGTCGATACCGAAGTCGGTGGTCGCCCAGCGCCCAAGCCGTCGCCAGCCTGCGCCACGCCGGTGATGGACGGCATGAAGATCTTCACGCACAACGCCAAGGCCATGCAGGCACAGCGCAACGTGATGGAATTCCTGCTCATCAACCACCCGCTGGACTGCCCGGTCTGCGATCAGGGCGGCGAATGCGAGCTGCAGGATCTGGCGCTGGGCTACGGGCGTTCGGTCAACCGCTTCGTCGAGAGCAAGCGATCGGTGGCCGACGAGAACCTCGGTCCCTTGGTGTCCAGCGACATGACCCGCTGCATCCACTGCACCCGCTGCATCCGGGTGACGGCCGAAATCGCCGGCACCTACGAACTGGGCGGGATGTACCGTGGCGAAAACCTGCAGATCGGCACCTTTGATGGCAAGCCCTTGACCACCGAGCTGTCCGGCAACGTGATCGATGTCTGTCCGGTCGGCGCGCTGACCGACAAGGTGTATCGGTTCAAGGCGCGGCCGTGGGAGCTGATTGCGCGGCCGTCGCTGGGCTACCACGACGCGCTCGGCAGCAACCTGTTCCTGCACACCCGCCGGGGCGAGGTCCTGCGCTGCGTGCCGCGCGGCAACGAAGCGGTCAACGAATGCTGGCTGTCCGACCGCGACCGCTACGCCCGCGCCGGGCTGTACAGCGACGACCGTGCCGTGGCGCCGATGGTGCGCGAGGGCGACCAGCTGCGTGAAGCCAGTTGGGACGAAGCGCTGGCGCGCGCCGTGCAGATCCTCAGCGACCACCGTGGCGACGACCTTGGCATGCTGGTGCACCCGGCGACCTCGAACGAGGAGGGTGAGCTGCTGGCGCGCCTGGCCGAAGGCCTGGGCTGCGGCAACATCGACCACCGCATCGCCCAGCTCGACCTGTCCGACGGCGCCGTGGCCGAGCCATTTGCCATGCGGGTGGCGGAGATCGACACGGCCGACGCGATCATCATCATCGGCAGCAACCTGCGCCACGAGGTGCCACTGTTGCACCAGCGCATCCGCAAGGCATGGAAGGCGGGTGCGCGGGTGTTCGTGGTCAATCCGGTGGATTTCGATTTCACCTTCGGCAGCGCCGGCAAGCAGATCGTGCCGCCCTCGAAGCTCGCTGCTGCGCTGGCCGAGCTCGACATCGGCGAGGCCGCCCGTGCCGCGGTCCTGATCGGCGAAGTGGCGGAAAATGGGCCGTATGCGGCTGCCATCCGGGCCGCCGCCGTCGCATTCGCCCGGCGCGTTGGTGCCAAGCTGTGCCGGATCCCGCAGGGTGCCAATGCCGTGGGCCTGTCGCGCCTCGGCGTGTTGCCGACCAAGCGCGGTGCGCGGGACATGCTCCGTGAACGCCGCGGCGCCTACCTCGTGCATGGCATCGAGCCGGCGCTGGACGTGGTGGACCCACGCGCGACGATGGAAGCGCTGGGCGCCGCCAAGGTCATCGCGCTGAACGCCTATGCCAGCGAATCGCTCAAGGCCGTGGCCGACGTGCTGCTGCCAATCGGCGCGTTCCCTGAGACCGAGGCCAGCCTGACCAACCTCGAAGGCATCGAGCAACAGGCGCTCCCTGCCGGCAAGCTGCCGGGCGCGGCGCACTCTGGCTGGCGCGTGCTGCGGGCGCTGGGTGGAGACATGGCCGTGCCCGGTTTCGAATTCACGACCCTCGATGAACTGCGCGGCAGTCTGGCTTCCAGGACCGTCACCGTGGCTAGGGGCGCGGCGCCGCAAGTCGGCAGTGGCCTGGAGGTTGCCGTGACCCGCGCCATCTATCGCAGCGATGCGGTGGTCCGCCGCAGCGAGGCACTGCAATCGCATCCGCTGACCAAGGGTCCGTGCGCCAGCGTGCATCCGGAGACAGCCGCTGCCGTGGGTGTGCTGCATGATGCAATGGGGCGCTTGGGCGCCGCCACGCTGCCGGTCATGCGCGATGCCCGGGTGGCCCGCGGCTGCGTGTGGATCGAATCCGGCCATGTCGCTACCGCGCCGCTCGCGGCCGTGTCCAATGTGAGCCTTGCCCGCCCATGATTTCCGCGACCTTCAATCCACTGATGACCTACGCCATCGACCCGCTGCGCGACGCGCTGCTGGGCTTTGGGACTCTCGGTGCGCTGGCATGGATCATCGTCAAGATCCTCGTGATTGCGGTGCCGGTGATCATTTCCGTGGCGTTCTACGTGGTCTGGGAGCGCAAGCTGATCGGCTGGATGCACGTGCGCCACGGGCCGATGTACGTCGGTTGGGGCGTGCTGCAGGCGTTTGCCGATGTGTTCAAGTTGCTGTTCAAGGAAGTGGTGCAGCCCAGCGTGGCCCACCGCGTGCTGTTCCGGCTTGCCCCGATGCTGATGCTGGTGCCGGCGTTCGCGGCCTGGGCGGTGGTTCCGTTCGATGCACGGGTGGTGCTGTCCAACGCCAACGCCGGCGTGCTGTACCTGTTGGTGATGACATCCTTGGGCATCTACGGCGTGATCATCGCCGGCTGGGCCAGCAACTCGAAGTACGCCTTCCTCGGCGCGATGCGCGCATCGGCGCAGATGATCAGCTACGAAATCGCCGCCGGCTTCGCCCTGGTTGGCGTGCTGGTCGCGGCCGGCAGCCTGAACCTGAGCGAGATCGTGATGGCGCAGTCGGGCAACGGCGGTTTCACCGAGTGGTTCTGGATCCCGCTGGCGCCACTGTTCGTCATTTACTTCGTCTCCGGCATTGCCGAGACCAACCGCCTGCCGTTCGACGTGGTCGAAGGCGAGTCGGAAATCGTCGCCGGCCACATGGTCGAATATTCCGGTTCGCAGTTCGCGCTGTTCTTCCTGGCCGAATACGCCAACATGATCCTGGTCAGCATCCTGACCCCGATCTTCTTCCTTGGCGGCTGGCTGTCTCCCATTCCGGCGGCGTGGATTCCCGATGTGCCGGTGCTGTCCACCGTGCTCGGCGACGGCTGGTGGTGGCTGATGGCCAAGATGTTCTTCTTCGCCAGCTGCTTCATCTGGTTCCGTGCCGCGTTCCCGCGCTACCGCTACGACCAGATCATGCGGCTGGGCTGGAAGGTGTTCATCCCGATCACCATCGCGTGGATTTTCGTGACCGCGCTGCTGGTGTATTTCGGCATTCTCGTGGCCGGGCAGTGAGGGCGCGATGAGCAAGGTTGTTTCCTACTTCAAGAGCCTGTTGCTGCTGGAACTGATCGGTGGCCTGTGGCTGACCCTGAAGTACCTGTTCCGTCCGAAGTACACGCTGATGTACCCGATGGAAAAGACCCCGATGTCGCCGCGTTTCCGCGGCATCCATGCGCTGCGCCGCTACGCCAACGGTGAAGAGCGCTGCATCGCCTGCAAGCTGTGCGAGGCGGTGTGTCCGGCGCTGGCGATCACCATCGAAGCTGGCCCCCGCGCCGACGATGGCACCCGCCGTACCACACGTTACGAGATCGATCTCTTCAAGTGCATCTTCTGCGGGTTTTGCGAGGAGTCCTGCCCGACCGACTCGATCGTCGAGACCCACGTCCACGAATATCACTTCGAACACCGCGGCGAGAACATCCTGACCAAGCCCAAGCTGCTGGCGATCGGTGACCGCCTCGAAACCGAAATCGCGCAGCGCCGCGGCGCCGACGCCCCGTATCGCTGAAGCAGGCACGCATGGACTTCGACTATCCAACCCTGTCCTTCCTGTGCTCGGCGGCGGTTGCGACCGTGGCTGCGCTGGCCGCGATCAGCGCCCGCAACACGGTCCACGCCGTGCTGTGGCTGGTGTTGACCTTCGTCTCGGTGGCCTGCACCTGGATCGTCGGCAATGCCGAGTTCCTTGGCCTGATGCTGGTGCTGGTCTACGTCGGCGCGGTGATGGTGCTGTTCCTGTTCGTGGTGATGATGCTGGACATGGACCGGGTGCCACTGCGAGAGGGCTTCGTGCGCTACTTGCCGGTTGGCTTGGTGGTCGCTGCGGTGATGTTGGCGCAAATGCTGGTGCTGGTCGGCGTGCGCAGTGCCGTCGAAATCCCGCTGCCGGCGGATCCGGCGGCAGCCGCAGGCACGTCCAATGCCCAGTGGCTGGCGCATACGCTGTTCACCAACTTCCTGCTGCCGTTCGAAGTGGCGGCGGTGATCCTGACCGTGGCTGTGGTGGCGGCGGTGATGTTGACCCTGCGCCGACGCGAGGGTACCCGACACCAGAATCCGTCCGAGCAGGTACGGGCCCGTCCTTCCGACCGCCTGCGGATGGTGAAGATGCAGGCCGTGCGCAAGGTGGCCCAAGAACCTGCGTCCAGCGAGGAGGCCAAGCCGTGAACGCTCTCCTGACAGGGCTCTCCCTTGGCCATTACCTCGCGCTGGGCGCGGTGCTGTTCTGCATCAGCGTGGCTGGCCTGTTCCTGAACCGCAAGAACGTGATCATGCTGCTGGTGTCCCTGGAGCTGATCTTGCTGTCGGTCAACATCAACTTCGTGGCCTTCTCTCGCGCCATGGGCGATGCCGCGGGGCAGGTGTTCGTGTTCTTCATCCTGACCGTGGCAGCCGCGGAAGCGGCGATCGGCCTCGCGATCTTGGTGACCCTGTTCCGCAACCGCCGCAGCATCGACGTGGCGGATATCGACACGCTGAAAGGGTGAGTTGAAGTTCCTCCGGCCGGGTCGGAGGATCGAAGCGACGTACGCGGTTCCATACAACACGCAAGACAAGAACCAGACAAGACGACCCAATGGCCATTTCGCAAACCCATCTCGTCCTGATCGTCCTGCTGCCGCTGCTGGGCGCGCTGATCGCGGGCCTGTTCGGTCGCTTCGTCGGGCGCGCGGGCGCGCACACGGTGACCATTCTTGGCGTCGCCGCCAGCTGCGCGCTGTCCTGCCACGTGCTGTGGCAGCTGTTGCAGGGCGCACCGACGTTCAACGAGGACGTCTACGGTTGGCTGCAGGCCGGCAGCATTTCGGTGAACGTCGGTTTCATGATCGACAAGCTCAGCGCGATGATGATGGTGGTCGTCACCTTCGTCTCGCTGCTGGTGCACATCTACACCATCGGCTACATGGCCGAGGACGAGGGTTACACGCGCTTCTTCAGCTACATCTCGCTGTTCACCTTCAGCATGCTGATGCTGGTGATGAGCAACAACTTCATGCAGCTGTTCTTCGGCTGGGAGGCGGTGGGCCTGGTGTCCTACCTGCTGATCGGCTTCTGGTACAAGAAGCCGACCGCGGTATTCGCCAACCTCAAGGCGTTCCTGGTCAACCGCGTCGGTGACTTCGGCTTCCTGCTCGGCATCTCCGGCGTGCTGCTGTGGATCGGTTCTCTCGACTACGGCACCGTGTTTTCGCATGCGGATGCGATCCGCGGCGCCACCGTGGAGATCCTGCCGGGCCATGCTTGGTCGATCGCCACCGTGATCTGCATCTGCCTGTTCATCGGTGCGATGGGCAAGTCGGCACAGGTGCCGTTGCACGTCTGGTTGCCGGATTCGATGGAAGGTCCGACGCCCATTTCGGCGCTGATCCATGCCGCGACCATGGTGACCGCGGGCATCTTCATGGTGGCGCGGATGTCGCCGCTGTTCGAGCTGTCGCAGACCGCGCTCAACTTCGTTTTGTTCATCGGCGCGACCACGGCGTTCTGGACCGGACTGATCGGCATGGTGCAGAACGACATCAAGCGGGTGGTGGCGTACTCCACGCTGTCGCAGCTGGGCTACATGACGGTGGCGTTGGGCGTGTCGGCCTATTCGGCGGCGGTCTACCACCTGATGACCCATGCCTTCTTCAAGGCGCTGCTGTTCCTTGGTGCCGGCTCGGTCATCATCGGCATGCACCACGAGCAGGACATGCGCAAGATGGGCGGCCTGCGCAAGTACATGCCGATCACCCACATTACCATGTGGATCGGCACGCTGGCGCTGGTGGCGATGCCGTTCTTCAGCGGTTACTACTCCAAGGACACCATCATCGTTGCTGCAGAGATGCACGCGGCGGCGCACCCAGGCGATCTGATCGCGCAATACGGCCAATGGGCGGTGATCCTGGGCGCGTTCGTCACCAGTTTCTACAGTTTCCGCCTGCTGTACCTCACCTTCTTTGGCGAGGAGCGCTTCCGCGTGGCCCATGGGCACGATGATCATGCGAACGATGCGCACCACGATGACCACGCGCACGGCCACCACGGTCCGCACGAGCCGCACGAGTCGCCTTGGGTGGTCACCCTGCCGCTGGTGGTGCTGGCGGTCGCCTCGCTCGTGATCGGGTTCTTCACCGCCGGGCCGATGCTGTTCGGCACCGACATCCTGGGCCATGTGCAGCAAACACCGTTCTTCGCCGGTGCGATCCAGGTGCTGCAGCAGAACGACATGGTGGCCAAGGTTGCCGAGGAATTCCACGGGCCTGTTGCCTTCGCACTGCATGGCTTCACGACGCTCCCGTTCGGCTTGGCCTTCCTCGGATTCGCGGCAGCGACCTTGCTGTACTTGGTCAAGCCCGGGCTGCGCACCGGCATCACCCGTGCGCTGGCCGCCCCGATCCGCCTGCTTGATCGCAAGTACTACATGGACGACCTGTGGATCAATGGATTCGCCGGCGGTAGCGTGCAGCTCGGCAAGGCATCGAACCTGGCCGACAGCCGCGTGATCGATGGCCTGTTCGTCAATGGCAGCGTCAACTTGATCGGCGTGGTGGCCGCGATTTCCCGCAAGGTGCAGTCCGGCTACCTCTACCACTACGCCTTCGCAATGATCGTTGGACTCGTGGCCCTGCTTGCCATGATCCACCACTTCTGGGCGTAAGCCGGCAACCGACACTCGATGGATACCGCAAGCGTGACCCACTGGCCCCTGCTTAGTCTGCTGATCTGGTTGCCGATCCTCGGCGGCGTCCTCTCGCTCATCGTCGGCGATCGCCGGCCGGATGCGGCGCGATGGACATCGCTGGTCTTTGCCATCATCGCGCTGGTGCTGACGGTGCCGTTGTTCCTGGGCTTCGATCCAGCGACGACGGACATGCAGTTCGTCGAACAGCACGCATGGATCCCGGCCTTCAACATCCAGTACCACCTCGGTGTCGACGGCCTGTCGGTGCCCCTGATCGGCCTGACCACCCTGGTCGGCGTGCTGGTGTTGATCGGCGCCTGGGGCTCGGTGAACAAGCGCGTCGCCCAGTACTTCGCCAACCTGATGTTCCTCGAAGGCGTGATGATCGGCGTGTTCTGCGCGCTCGATTCGATGCTGTTCTATGTGTTCTTCGAGGCGATGCTGATCCCGATGTTCCTGGTGATCGGCATCTGGGGCGGGCCGCGCCGGATCTACGCGGCGATGAAGTTCTTCCTGTACACCTTCCTCGGCTCGGTGTTCATGCTGGTCGGGTTGATCTACCTGTACATGAAGGGCGGCAGCTGGCAGATCGCCGATCTCGCCGCGATGCCGCTGGGCATGACCGAGCAGACCTGGCTGTTCTTCGCCTTCTTCGGTGCGTTCGCGGTCAAGGTGCCGATGTTCCCGGTCCACACCTGGTTGCCGGATGCGCACGTCGAGGCGCCGACCGGTGGTTCGGTGGTGCTGGCGGCGATCATGCTGAAGATTGGCGGCTACGGCTTCCTGCGCTTCACCTTGCCGGTGGTTCCGGATGCGGGGCAGGAGTGGGCGTGGCTGATGATCGCCTTCAGCCTGATCGCGATCGTCTACGTCGGCATGGTCGCGCTGGTGCAGTCGGACATGAAGAAGCTGGTGGCCTATTCCTCGGTCGCACACATGGGCTTCGTCGTCCTCGGTACCTTCATTGCCTTCCAACTGGTGCGCGTGTCGGGCTCGACTGACGCCGCCGTGTTCGGCCTGCAGGGCGCGATGGTGCAGATGATTTCGCACGGTTTCATTTCCGGCGCGATGTTCTCCTGCGTTGGCGTCCTCTACGACCGCCTGCACACGCGCCAGATCAAGGATTACGGCGGCGTGGCGCGGGTGATGCCGTGGTTTGCGATGTTCTGGGTGTTGTTCGCGATGGCCAATTGCGGCTTGCCGGGCACCAGCGGCTTCGTCGGTGAGTTCGTGGTGGTGCTGGCCAGCTTCCAGGCGCATCCGCTGATTGGCCTCGCCGCGGCACTGACCTTGATCATCGGTGCCGGTTATTCGCTGTGGCTGACCAAACGGATCATCTGGGGCGACGTGACCAATGCGCCGGTGCTGACGATGAAAGACATCAGCTTGCGCGAATGGACCGTGCTCGGCGTGTTCGCCCTCGGTACCCTGGTCATTGGCGTGTGGCCGCAACCACTGACCGACTTGATGGGTCCCAGCATTTCCCATTTGGTCGACCAGATTGCCGCGACCAAGCTGCCATGACGGACACTTCCACCCCCCACTGCGCGATTCCGAATGGCGTGTGCCTGCTTGCTGTGCGACAGCAGTGGCGGGCTCTTGAGCAGGTTTCCAGGACATGACGACGATGCAGGCCACCCTTGCCATGCCGGCCCCCAACGAGCTGGTGCCCCTGATTCCGGAGCTGTCGCTCGCCGGTCTCGGCTTCCTGCTGCTGATGCTTGACCTGTTTGTGAGCGATGCCCGCCGGGGCATCACCCACGTCCTGTCGGTGGCGATCCTGCTGCTGGTCGCTGCCATGGTCGTGCTGGGCGTCGGCGCCGGTGACGAAGCCTCGGTCCTGTCCGGGATGTTCGTGCGCGACACCATGGCCGACGTCCTCAAGGTTGGCGTGTGCGTGGTATCGGCCATCGCGCTGCTGTTCGTCTGGCCGGATCTGCGCGAACGTGGAATCTACAAGGGCGAGGTGTCGGTACTGGTGCTGTTTGCGGTGCTTGGCATGATGCTGCTGATCTCGGCCGGCAGCCTGGTGATGGTTTACCTTGGCCTGGAGCTGTTGGCGCTGAGCTCCTACGCGCTGGTGGCGATCGATCGCGACAACCCGCTGGCCTCTGAAGCGGCGATCAAGTATTTCGTGTTGGGTGCACTGGCGTCCGGATTGTTGCTGTACGGCATGTCGTTGGTCTACGGTGCCACCGGCAGCCTCGACCTGGCCGCGATCCGCAACGCGGCGATGGGCATCGATTCCCCGATGCTGTTGACCGGCGTCGTGTTCATGACCGCAGGCGTGGCCTTCAAATTTGGCGCCGTGCCGTTCCATATGTGGCTGCCGGACGTCTACCACGGGTCGCCGACGCCGATCACGCTGTTCATCAGTTCGGCGCCCAAGCTTGCCGCGTTTGCCATGGTCGTGCGCCTGTTCGGGTTCGGCACCGGGTCGCTGGCCGAACAGTGGCAGCCACTGATGGCTGTGCTGGCCACGCTGTCGTTGGTGGTCGGCAACGTGATCGCGCTGGTGCAAGCCAACCTCAAGCGCATGTTGGCCTATTCGACGGTTTCGCACGTGGGCTTCGTCTTCCTCGGGTTCGCCGGTGGCGGTGCCGAGGGCTATGCCGCGGCGATGTTCTATGTGATTGCTTATGCACTGATGGCCACGGCTGCGTTCGGCGCGATCGTGTTGATGGCACGCCGCGGTTTCGAAGCTGACCAGGTCGCCGACTACAAGGGGCTGAGTGCGCGTGATCCGTGGAGTGCGGCGATGGTGCTGTGCGTGATGGCATCGATGGCCGGCGTACCGCCGTTCCTCGGTTTCTGGGCCAAGCTCGCCGTACTGCGCGCTGCCATCGACGGCAACGTCCTGTGGCTGGCCATCGTGGGTGTCGTGTTCGCGGTGATCGGCGCGTACTACTACCTGCACGTCATCAAGGTCATGTATTTCGATGAGCCGGTGGGCGAGCCCATCGCGGCCCGCGACAACGGTGTGATGCGTTTCGTGTTCTCCGTGAACGCACTGGCATTGCTGGTGCTCGGCGTGTTCTGGAACCCGATCATGACCTGGTGCAAGGCCGCGTTCGCCTGATGTCGGCACTTTCAGGGTCGGACCACGATCATTCGCTCTTCGTCAACGCCGTGCCGTCATGCGCGGCGATGTGGTCGGTCCTGTCGAACTTGATCTCATACTGTGGATTGGCGGGCGAGGCGCGGTGGCCCTTGTAGTCGAATGCGGCCACATGAACGTCCACGATCCGCACACTGACCTGGCCAGCTTCCGAGTTCCAGCGCACGTGGTCGACGACATTGAAGTGTTCCAGCCTGGACATGGTCTGCTCCGAATCCTCCCGGCGAAAGTCTGGTCTGGATATCGGAATGCCGGCGTGCGCATGTCGATCCGCGGCGCGGGGCCATGCGCTGCTAAAATGGGCGATTCATCCCAAGATGCACTGTCCCATGATCGAGCTCAATCCCATCCGAGCCCGCATCGCCGACCTGTCCGGTCGGCTCGATGCGCTCCGGGGGTATCTTTGACTACGATGCCAAGCGCGAGCGCCTGGAAGAAGTCGAACGCGAACTGGAACATCCGGATGTCTGGAACGACCCCGCGCGGGCGCAGGCGCTGGGCCGCGAGCGCTCCTTGCTGGACAAGGTCGTCAACGGTATCCGCGAACTGAAGGATGGGCTGGACGGCTCGGGCGAATTGCTCGACCTGGCCGAAATGGAGGCCGACGAGGACACCGCGCTGGCGGTGATCGATGACGTCGACCGCTACCAGAAGGGCGTGGAGGCGATCGAGTTCCAACGCATGTTCTCCGGCAAGATGGACGGTTGCAATGCCTTCGTCGATATCCAGGCCGGTGCCGGTGGCACCGAGGCACAGGACTGGGCGGAAATGCTGCTGCGCATGTACCTGCGCTGGGCGGAATCGCGTGGCTGGAAGGCGGAATTGATGGAAGTTTCCGGCGGCGACGTGGCCGGGATCAAGTCCGCCACCTTCCGGATCGAGGGTGACTATGCCTACGGCTGGCTGAAGACCGAGATCGGCGTGCACCGACTGGTGCGCAAGTCGCCGTTCGATTCCGACAACCGCCGCCACACCAGTTTCACCAGCGTGTTCGTGTCGCCGGAAGTGGATGACGACATCGACATCGAGATCAACCCGGCCGACCTCAAGACCGATGTCTATCGCAGCTCCGGCGCCGGTGGCCAGCACGTCAACAAGACCGAATCGGCGGTGCGCATCACCCATGTCCCCAGCGGGGTGGTGGTCGCCTGCCAGACCGAGCGCAGCCAGCACGCCAACCGCGACCGCGCGATGAAGATGCTGAAGGCCAAACTGTACGAGATCGAAATCCAGAAGCGCAACGCCGAGAAGGATGCGCTGGAGGCCACCAAGTCCGACATCGGCTGGGGCAGCCAGATCCGCAATTACGTGTTGGATCAAAGCCGGATCAAGGACCTGCGCACCGGCATCGAGCGCAGCGATACGCAGAAGGTGCTGGACGGTGATCTCGACGAATTCGTCGAGGCCAGCCTGAAATCCGGGCTGGAGGCCGGGGCGAAACGCAGCGACGCGGCCTGAGGCTGCGTCGACCTTCGCCCAGCCCCGATCCCTCCGAATAGCGAAACGCCTCCCATGACCGACGCCAATCCCCAGCCTGTCCTTGATGAAAACCACCCTGATGAAAACAGGCTCGTCGCGGAGCGCCGCGCCAAGCTGGCCGCGCTGCGCGGGCAGGGCATTGCGTTTCCCAACGACGCCAAGCGCAACGACTTCGCCGGCGACCTGCAGACCGAGTACGCCGATGCCGCGCAGTGGACGGGCGAAGCACTGGAAGCCACGGGTCGGCAGGTTGCCATCGCCGGCCGCCTGCTGGCCAAGCGGGTGATGGGCAAGGCCGCGTTCGCCACCGTGCAGGACATGAGTGGGCGGATCCAGCTGTTCCTGCAAGCGACCGCCTTGGGCGACACCTATGATGCGTTCAAGGGCTGGGATATCGGCGACATCGTCGCTGCCGAAGGTTCGCTGATGCGAACCAAGACCGGCGAGCTGTCGGTGAAGGTGGCGTCCCTGCGCCTGCTGGTGAAGTCGCTGCGGCCGCTGCCGGACAAATTCCACGGTCTTGCCGATGTCGAGCAGCGTTATCGCCAGCGCTACGTCGACCTGATCGTCACCCCGGAAGCACGCGAGGTGTTCATCGCGCGTTCGCGAATCGTCTCCTGCATGCGGCGTTGGCTGGATGCACGGCGTTTCCTCGAGGTGGAAACGCCGATGATGCATTACCTCGCCGGCGGTGCGACGGCCAAGCCCTTCACCACCCACCACAACGCGCTGGATCTCGACCTGTTCCTGCGCGTCGCGCCGGAGCTCTACCTCAAGCGCCTCGTGGTCGGCGGGCTGGAACGTGTCTACGAAATCAACCGCAACTTCCGCAACGAGGGCGTGTCCACCCGGCACAACCCGGAATTCACCATGCTCGAGTTGTACGAGGCCTACGCCACCTACATCGAGGTGATGGACCTGACCGAAGCGATGATGCGCGATGTCGCGGTCGAGGCGATGGGCACCACGGCGTTCGAGTGGGATGGGTATTCGATCGATCTCGGGCCGGCCTTCCGTCGCTGGAAGCTGGAAGAGGCGGTGCGTGAATTGAATCCGGAAATTTCGGTGGCGGATTGCCGCGATCGCGAGGCGCTGGCGAAGCACGCAGCGCGCCTCGGCATCTACGTCAAACCCGGCTACGGCTGGGGAAAGCTGTTGCTGGAAATCTTCGAGAAGACCGTGGAAGGCGGGCTGGTGCAGCCGACCTTCATCACCCACTACCCGGTGGAAGTCTCGCCGTTGGCGCGGGAATCGGACAGCGAGCCGGGCATCACCGACCGCTTTGAACTCTTCATCGGAGGAAAGGAACTCGCCAATGGCTTCTCGGAATTGAACGATCCGGAAGACCAGGCCGCGCGCTTCAAGGCACAGGTCGAGGCCAAGGCCTCGGGTGACGACGAGGCCATGCACTACGATGCCGATTACATCCGCGCACTGGAAGTCGGCCTGGCGCCCACCGGTGGCCTCGGCGTGGGCATCGACCGCTTCGTGATGCTGCTGACCGGCAGCAGTTCGATTCGCGACGTGCTGCTGTTCCCGTACATGCGGCCGGAAGCGTGAGCTGCACCGTACGTCATGAATAAGGCCGACAACGTCGGCCTTATTCTCTGGGGTAGCCTTTGATCAGGCCGTTTTCGCCGGTTCCCGCAACTCCTTGCGCAGGATCTTGCCGACTGGGCTCTTGGGCAATTCGCTGCGAAATTCGACGAACTTCGGACGCTTGTAGCCGGTCATGTTGTCCGTACAGAACGCCTTGACCTGGTCGGCGGTGAGGGCTGGATCCTTCTTGACGACGAACACTTTCACCGCTTCGCCGGACTTGTCATCGGGTACGCCGATCGCGGCGACTTCCAGCACCTCAGGCATCATCGCGATCACGTCTTCGACTTCGTTCGGGTACACGTTGAAGCCAGACACCAGGATCATGTCCTTCTTGCGGTCGACGATGTAGAAATAGCCCTGTGCGTCCATCTTCGCCATGTCGCCGGTGTGCAACCAGCCGTCGGCATCCATGACCTTGGCGGTTTCCTCAGGGCGTTGCCAGTAGCCCTTCATCACCTGCGGGCCCTTGACGCACAACTCGCCGACTTCGCCCGGCGGCAGCAGATTGCCGTTGTCATCCTTGATGCAGACATCGGTGGAAGGCACCGGCATGCCGATCGAACCGTTGTATTCGCGCAGGTCGAGCGGATTGATGCATACCGCCGGCGAGGTTTCGGTCAGGCCATAGGCCTCGGCGAGGGTGGTGCCGGTGACGGACTTCCACTTGTCGGCCACCGCACGCTGCACGGCCATGCCACCGCCGAGGGTCAGGCGCAGCTTGGAAAAGTCGATGTTGCTGAAGCCGGGGGTATTGAGGAGGCCATTGAACAGCGTGTTGACGCCGGTGATCGCGGTGAAGCCGGAGTCCTTGATCTCCTTGATGAAGCCGGGCATGTCGCGCGGATTGGTGATCAGCAGGTTGGTGCTGCCGAGCTTGAGGAAGATCAGGCAGTTCGCCGTCAGCGCGAAGATGTGGTACAGCGGCAACGCGGTGACGATCAGTTCTTCGCCGGGGCGGACATTGGATTTCACCCAGGCCGAGGCCTGCTGCATGTTGGCAACGAGGTTGCGGTGGGTGAGCATCGCGCCCTTGGACACGCCGGTGGTGCCACCGGTGTATTGCAGGAAGGCAATGTCCTCTGGTGCGTTGCGCACCTCGGGCAAGGAATGCATGCGGCCGAGGGTGAGTGTGTCGCGGAAGCGCTTCGCTCCCGGGATGTCGTAGTACGGGACCATCTTCTTCACGTGCTTGAGCACGAAGTTGACGATCAGGCCCTTGGGGAAGCCCAACATGTCGCCGAGCCCTGTGGTGATTGCCTTCACCTGAGGCATCTGCGCCAGCACTTCCTGCGCCACGTTGCCGAAGTTGTCGAGCACCAGCAGGACGCTGGCGCCGGAGTCGGCCAACTGGTGCTTGAGCTCGCGCGCGGTGTACATTGGGTTGACGTTGACCACGATCAGCCCGGCGCGAAGCACGCCGAACACGGCGATCGGGTATTGAAGGCAGTTGGGCATCATCACCGCGACGCGGTCGCCCTTCTTGAGTTTGAGCTCTCCGAGCAGGTAGCCAGCGAAGTCCCGGCTGAGGCGGTCCAGCTGGTCGTAGCTGATGCCCTTTCCCATGTTGATGAAGGCGGTGCGATCGCGGTAGGTCTTCAGGGCGGAGTCGAACACGTCGGTGATCGACGCAAACTCGTCGAGGTCGATTTCGGCCGGCACGCCGGCGGGGTAGTGGGCCAACCAAGGACGTTCGGAATTCATGCTCTGCTCCCCGGGATCATGGTGTGAACGGTCAATGCGCTTGCGTATGGTACCCAATCTGGACTGAGCATAGCCTTTTGCGACGGACATGGCGATGCTTCGCTGCAACGGCATTCGGGAGGGCTGGAAATGGGGGTGCTGTGGAGACGATTCGGGGGACAGTGGGCGCTGGTTTGCATGCTGGTGCTGGCCGGATGCGGCGGGCCGCCACCGGAGCAGGCGGTGCGCGCGCAGCTCACGGCGATGCAGGCCGCCATCGACGGCAAGGATGCTGGCAAGGTGTCCGACCTGCTGGCCGAGGATTTCGTCGGCAACGACGGCATGGACAAGCGCGGCGCGCGGCGGATGGCAGCCGGGATTTTCCTGCAGTACCGCAATGTCACCGGCCGGATCGGGCCGATCCAGGTCGAACTGCGTGGCGAGGACGATGCCATCGCCCGCTTCACCGTGTTGGCGACCGCCGGCAGTGGCGGGCTGGTGCCGCAGGATGGGCAGGTGTTCGAGGTGGAAACCGGCTGGCACCGCGAGGGCCGCGACTGGCTGCTGCGTAGCGCGAACTGGAAGCCGAAGTTGTAGGTGGGTCGACGACGTCCGAGTCAGAATCCATATCGGGCACAATGAAAACAACAAGGCCTGGCATGCCCCGGCCTTGTCGCGTGTCTGCTGGATGCGATCAGCGCATCAGCCGGCTTTCTTGCCCGCCAGTTCGCGCAAGACGTATTGCAGGATGCCGCCGTGGCGGTAGTACTCCACTTCCTTCGGGGTCAGCAGCAGGACATCGACGGTGAACTGTTTGCTGCTGCCGTTGCCGTGGGTCGCGGTGACGGTGGCGGTCTTCGCGGCGCCGTCGGCGAGGCCGGACACGGCAAAGGTTTCGGTGCCGTCCAGCCCCAGCGAAGCGGCATTCTCGCCACCCTTGAACTGCAGCGGCAGCACGCCCATGCCGACCAGGTTGCTGCGGTGGATGCGCTCGAAGCTCTCGGCGATCACCGCCTTGACGCCCAGCAGGATGGTGCCCTTGGCGGCCCAGTCGCGCGAGGAGCCGGTGCCGTATTCCTTGCCGGCAATCACGATCAGCGGGGTGCCGTCGGCCTTGTATTTCATCGCCGCGTCGAAGATCGCCATCTTTTCCGGCGGCTGGGCACCGAAGTACAGGGTATTGCCACCTTCCTCGCCACCGAAGAAGCCGTTCTTGATGCGGATGTTGGCGAAGGTGCCGCGCACCATCACATCGTCGTTGCCGCGACGGCTGCCGTAGCTGTTGAACTCGGCCGGTGCCACGCCGCGCTCGATCAGGTAACGGCCCGCGGGCGAATCCTTCTTGATGCTGCCGGCCGGCGAGATGTGGTCGGTGGTGATCGAATCGCCGAACAGGCCGAGCACGCGCGCGCCGTGGATGTCGTTGATCGAACCAACCGCCATCGTCATCCCGTCGAAGTAGGGCGGGTTCTTGATGTAGGTGGAGGCATCGCTCCACGCATACAGATCGCCATCGGGTGAATCGACCGCATTCCAGCGGGCGTCGCCCTTGAACACGTCGCCGTAGTTCTTGCGGAACATCTCCGGCCCGATGGTCGCGGCGATGGTGTCGCGCACTTCCTTGCTGGTCGGCCAGATGTCCTTCAGGTAGACCGGCTGGCCGTCGCTGCCGGTGCCGAGCGGATCATTCGCAAGGTCGATGCCGGTGTCGCCAGCCAGCGCATAGGCCACCACCAGCGGGGGGCTGGCGAGGTAGTTCATCTTCACTTCGGCGTGGATGCGGCCTTCGAAGTTGCGGTTGCCCGAGAGCACCGACACCACACACAGGTCGCCGGCCGCAATCCCGGCGCTGACTTCGACCGGCAGCGGGCCGGAGTTGCCGATGCAGGTGGTGCAGCCGTAGCCGACGGTGTAGAAACCGACCTTCTCCAGCTCCTTCTGCAGGCCGGCCTTTTCCAGATAGTCGGTGACCACGCGCGAACCGGGGGCCAGCGAGGTCTTGACCCAGGGCTTGCGATTCAAGCCGCGGGCCGCGGCGTTGCGGGCCAGCAGGCCGGCGGCGATCATCACCGCCGGGTTGGAGGTGTTGGTGCAGGAGGTGATTGCGGCGATCACCACGGCGCCATCCTTGATCCGCATGTGCTGGCCATCGATCGCGATATCGGCCTGGCCCTTGCCGTGCTGTTCATTGCCGACTGCGGCGCCACCGCCTTCGGCGACGAAGGCCGATACGTCGCCGTTGCGCTGGTCGCGCGCCGTGGTGAGGGTGCGGATGGCCTTGCGGGTCGAATCCTTCATGTCGGACAGCAGCACGCGGTCCTGCGGGCGCTTGGGGCCGGCCAGCGACGGCTGCACCGTTCCCATGTCCAGTTCCAAGGTGGAGCTGTAGGAGGCAGCCGGCGTCTGCGCGTCGTGCCACAGGCCCTGCGCCTTGGCATAGGCCTCGACCAGTGCGATTTGTTCGTCGCTGCGGCCAGACAGGCGCAGGTAGTGCAGGGATTCGGCATCGATCGGGAAAATCGCGCAGGTGGCGCCGTATTCCGGCGACATATTGCCGATCGTGGCGCGGTCGGCCAGCGGCAAGTGCTGCAAGCCTTCGCCGAAGAACTCCACGAACTTGCCGACCACGCCGTGCTTGCGCAGCATTTCGGTGACGGTCAGCACCAGGTCGGTGGCGGTGGCGCCTTCCGGCAGTTTGCCGGTGAGCTTGAAGCCGACCACCTGCGGGATCAGCATCGACGAGGGCTGGCCCAGCATCGCGGCCTCGGCCTCGATCCCGCCGACGCCCCAGCCGAGGATGCCGATGCCGTTGACCATGGTGGTGTGGCTGTCGGTGCCGAACAGGGTGTCCGGGAACGCCCAAGTGTCGCCACCGATCTCGCGGGTCATCACCACCCGCGCCAGGTATTCGAGGTTGACCTGGTGCACGATGCCGGTGTTGGGCGGCACCACCTTGAAATCACTGAAGGCCTTCTGGCCCCAACGCAGGAAGCCGTAACGCTCGCCGTTGCGCTCGAACTCGATCTGGCCGTTGGCGTCCAGCGCGCTCGGGGTCGCGAACACGTCCACCTGCACCGAGTGGTCGATCACCAGTTCCGACGGGATCTGCGGGTTGATCTGCTCGGGGCGGCCGCCGAGCTTGACCACCGCATCGCGCATCGCTGCCAGGTCCACCACGCAGGGCACGCCGGTGAAGTCCTGCAGGATCACCCGCGCTGGCATGAAGGCGATTTCGGTATCGGGCTCCGCCGCCGGGTTCCACGTCGCCACTGCTTCGATGTGCGAGGGATTCACGGTCACGCCGTCTTCGTGGCGCAGCAGGTTTTCCAGCAGGATCTTCATCGAATACGGCAGGCGGGCGATGTCGAAGCGCTGGCCGAGTTTGGTGAGGCTGGCGTAGCGATAGGACGTGCCGTTGAGCGAAAGCTGGTCGTGGCTGGCGAAGGAATCGTGCATGGGACTGCTCCGTGGCGGGACGCCGAAAGTGTAGGGGTGCCGTCGTGACCCCGTGGTGACGTCGGGGGCGGATCGGCTGTGCGTGGGCACGGGTATGATATGCCAAAAAAAGTATGTATGCTTCATGCGTACTTCGGTTGCATGGAGGATCGCCGTGGACGTCATCGTTGGGGAGCGCGGTCAGGTGACCCTGCCCAAGCCGGTGCGCGATGCGCTGGGCTTGGCCAAGGGCAGTGTGCTCAAGGTCGAACTTGACGGCGGCCGGATCGTCCTGCGCAAGGATGCCAGCGAGGCGCTGCGCAAGGTGCGTGGCAAGTTCCGGCTGGCCGACGGGTTGGCGTCGACCGATGCCGCCATGCGTGAGTTGCGTGGGCGCGCGCCTCTCGACGGCGACGACCAGGGTGATCGCGGGTGATCGCGCTGGATTCGCCGGTCCTGATCGATCTGCTGGTGGGCGACCCGCGCCACGCCGAGGCCGCCGAGGCCTGCATCGGTGACGCGCTGGGCCGCGACGACGTGGTGGTCTGCGATGCGGTGATCGCCGAAGTCCAAGCCGTGCTGGAATCGTCGGTCGGCCTGATGGAGCCGCTGGCCACGCTGGGCATCCGCCATCTTGCGACCAGTGAGAGCGCCGCGATGCGCGCCGGCTACATGCTCAAGCGCTTCCGCGCCCGCGGCGGTGGCCGTGAACGGCTGGTGGCGGATTTCCTGATCGGCGCCCACGCGATGCTGCAATGCGATGCCCTGATCACCCGCGATGCCGTGTTTTTCCGCGACTATTTCAAGGGCCTGAGGCTGATCATCCCCGCGGGAACGGGTTGATTGAGGACGCTATCGGATCCCGATGCGGACTCAGCGCTGGCCGAATTCCCCGGCCGCGGTCGGGCGGGTCACGAAACCTGAAGACCAGTTGAAGCGCAATGTCCTGCCAGACCCCTTGGCAACGTTTTTCCTTGTGCTAGGCTGAAATCTCGGGGAACGGGGAGGGACGATCCCGCGTTTGGGGGGTTCCAATACGATCTCCGAGATTGGAGAGTGATGCACGGGCGGCAGACGAGGTCGCTCGGGCTTGGTCTGGTGGCCGAATGTTCGGTCGATTCCAAGGTCCCACCCATAATCAATTTGCGGAGTGACAACCCATGTTTTCCATTCGTACTTCGATCGTGGCCGCCTGCGTGGCCGGCCTGTTCGCCCTCGGTGCGACGAGTCAGGCCAGTGCCGCTGATCGTCACGTCCGGATCATCAACAAGACCAGCTACACGATGGTGCGCTTTTACGCCTCGCGTTCGTCGACTTCCGATTGGGAAGAAGACATTCTTGGCGACAGCGTGGTGCGTTCGGGCGGTTCGGTGCGGATCAACATCGACGACGGCACCGGTGCCTGCCTCTTCGATTTCAAGGCCGTGTTCAGCAACGGCAACGAAGCCACCCGCGGCAAGATCAACGTCTGCGAGATCGGCGAGTACACCTATACCGACTGAGCCATGGCAGGCGGTCACGGCGTGATGAACCGGGATCGCCTCATTGGGTTGTTGATGGAACGCACCCCGGCAGCGCTTCAACGCGCTGGCGGGGTGTCGTGCGTCTGACGGTTGGCGAAACTCCGGCAAAGTAGGCGCTAGGCGATGGGCCGGAATTGCCGCGGCGACGATCGGTGCCGGGCATCCGGCAGCGCCGAGTCGTTCCAATCACGCCATCCTTGCATCGATCGCACTGGCCATTGCGCGCCGCTGAAACACGAAATCCCACAGGCTGCCGCCCATCTGCCGCCACAGCACGGCTGACCGAAGCGCGGCAAGCAGCAACGCGCGGATTTCCGCCACCACATCAATCTGACCGAGGTAGTGCGGATTGCCTTGGACCATCACCCGCGGGCGCAGGGTGCTGATGGTGTCGGAATAGAGCTTGCCAAGTTCTGCAAGCGTTTCGCTGTCGATTACGGCGGGTGGCTGATCCTCGGCGGGCGAGATGCCGCCCAGTCCGGCTTGGATGTCGTCGATCATTTTCTTGTCGCGGATGAAACGACGTTCAAGCTGCAGCACGGCAAGCACCAGTTTGCCCATGGCTTCGTCCTTGTTGCCGTTGGCAAGGTAATCGCGCAACTGGCGCAGGCCGCTGCGAAGATTGTCGACACCGCCGTAGACCGTTTCGGCGTCGGCGGCATCGATCATGAACACGCTGTTGATCGCAGTCTCGATCTGGTGCCCCTCGCCATGCCCGGTATCGGCGATACGCCGGACTTGGGTCAGTGCTTGCAGCAGGCCTGCCAAGGCAAGGACACGGTCGTCGATGCTCGAATTCATGGTGCGTCGGTTCCTTCGGCGACTCCGGGCATGGGCGCATCGGTGGACGCGATCACTGCACCGCCGAGACAATTATCTCCGGAATAAAGCACCAGCGACTGGCCTGGCGTCACCGCGCGCTGGGGGGCGGCAAAGTGCACTGCAAGCGTGCCGTCGTCATCGACGACCACGTCGCAGGCTTGGTCTGGTTGCCGGTAGCGGGTTTGGGCGACGCATGCAAAACGGGTTGCAGGCGGCGCCCCGGCGATCCAGTGAGCAAACCGGGTGCGCAGGTTGCGGGAAAGCAGCCAAGGACTGGCGTGGCCTTGGTCGACGTACAGGATGTTGCGCGCCACATCCTTGCCGATCACGAACCAAGGGGCTTGGGCGCGTCCGCGCACGCCGCCGATCTGCAGGCCCTCGCGCTGGCCGAGCGTGAAATAGCAGACCCCGGGGTGGTGACCGATGCAGGCGCCTTCGGGGGTGCGGATCTCGCCGTCCTGACTGGGGAGGAAGCGCGCCAGGAATTCGCGAAAATCACGTTCGCCGATGAAGCAGATCCCGGTGGAATCGCGTTTGCTTGCCGTGCCAAGGCCGTGCCCTGCGGCGATCGCACGCACTTGCGCCTTGTCCAGATCACCCAACGGGAAGCAAGTGGCGGCAAGTTGTTCCTGGCCAAGCTGGTGTAGGAAGTAGCTCTGGTCCTTGTTGGCATCCACGGCCTTGCGCAGGCGATAGCCGCTTCCAACCCGTTCCACGCGGGCATAGTGGCCGGTGGCGATGGTCGGGGCGCCGAGTTCGCGGGCAGCGGCGAGGAAGTGCTTGAATTTGATTTCGCGGTTGCAGGCGATATCCGGGTTGGGTGTGCGCCCGGCCGCGTATTCGGACAGGAACTGCCGGAACACCTCGTTGCGGTATTCCCTGGAAAAATCCCGGAACCGGATCGGGATGCCCAATTGACCGCACACGGCCACTGCGTCGCGCCGATCCTCTTCGGCGCGGCACTCGCCGCTGCCATCGTCGGCCCAGTTGCTCATGAACACTCCGACCACCTCATGGCCGGCATCACGCAGCAACAGTGCGGCAACCGAGGAATCCACCCCGCCGGACATGCCGACGACGACCCGTTCCCCGCTCATGGGAAGGCGTGCAGCAGCGACAGCGGGTACCGGCTGCCGCCAAGGAAATCAGCCACGGCGCGCCAGACCAGCGGGCTGCGGTGACGGTGGGATTGTGACCGCAGCTCTTCCGGAAGCATCCAGAGTGCGCGTTCGATTCCCTGGTCGAGCACAGCACCCGGGATCGGATCGAGCGCTTCAGCTGCAAAAGCAAACCGCAGGTAGTGGACGCTACGGGTGGGTGAGGTCCACTGATGGATGCCGACCAAGGCGGTGATGCAAACGTTCCAGCCGCTTTCTTCCCGGGTTTCCCGGACCGCGGCCTCGATCAGGCTTTCGCCGGGTTCCAGATGGCCGGCGGGCTGGTTCAGGACCAGTCGCTTTCCGGTATCGGCAGGGTCGACAGTCGCCGGCGGGATTGCCCTCCCACCGGAACTCCGTCCGTCATCGACATGTTCTTCGACGCACAGGAGCCGCCCGTCACGGACAGTGACGACCGCGACGGTGACATCCTGTGCGAGGCGCGGTCCGCTGCCGCAAGCCGCCATTCAAAGATCGTCGGTGTCGCCGGAGAGCTCGATTTCCTTGTCGTCTGCAATCGAGCCGGCGATCCGGATCGCCTCACCCAGCTGTGCAGCGTCGACGCTGTCGGGCAGCTTGATCACGTAATACAGGTAGTCGCCGGCGATTTCCCAGGCACCGATCTTCTTGGTGCGGCTTTCACGCAATAGCTCAAGCGCCATTTCCGGGGTGACGTGGTCGGTCTTGATGTTTGCCGCGGGCGCGAACACTTCGCGCACGCTCATGCCACCGCTCTCCTCGGTTCCGCCGGAAACATAGACCAACTGGGTGCGGTTTTCGCTGGTGAAATTCAGTACCACCTTGTAGTCCCCATCGTCATCGATGGTGAACTTGAGGCCACGGGCGGTCAGGCGGGCTTCCACCGCGGCGTCACCGGCATTGGCCGGAAGCGAGGCCAGCGGAAGCAGGCAAGCGAGGGAGAGGGCGAGCAGGCGCATGGATGGCTCCGGTTGCTGTGGGACGGCCGGTCATCCGGCGCGGCTTATACTTTGCCGATGCCACAGCAGTCTGACAAGTCTCGGGGTGAACGCGGGGTCGTGGTTGCCCCGGCGCGCCCCGATCTGGCTCGACCACCGATGTATACAGTCCTGCTGCTCAACGACGACTACACGC
Source organism: Thermomonas sp. (assembly GCF_020850895.1). GTDB lineage: Bacteria > Pseudomonadota > Gammaproteobacteria > Xanthomonadales > Xanthomonadaceae > Thermomonas. The sequence continues at coordinate 33,725 of NZ_JADZDS010000060.1, forward strand.
CGATGGACTTCGTGGTTGACGTGTTGATGCAGTTCTTTTCGATGGGGCTGGAGCGCGCCACTCAAGTGATGCTGCATGTGCACACGCGCGGTCGTGGCGTCTGTGGGCTGTACACGCGGGAAATCGCCGAGTCCAAGGTTGCCCAGGTCAATGAATATGCACGGCTGAACCAGCACCCGCTCCTGTGCACGATGGAAAAAGCCTGAACGGCGCGATCGACCCTGTTCCGCATACCAGTCTCCGCATCCCGATTCCCGCCGTCGGATTGCGGCAATGTGAACGCGATCACACCGGGGGCTTGCCCACCGACCATTTGCGCCTTACATAGGGAGCAGACGTTTCGGCAAGGCAAGGGTTCACCATGTTCAGCAAGGATCTCGAGCAAAGCATTGGCCAGTGCTACAAACGCACCCGCGAGTCGCGCTACGAGTACATGACCGTCGAGCACCTGCTGCTGGCGTTGCTCGACAATCCATCGGCGGAGGCGGTGCTGCGCGCGGTCGGCGCGGACATCGACCGCCTGCGCAATGAACTGGAGAATGCGGTCGAAGCCTCGGTTGCGCGCCTGCCCGATGGCGATGCGCGTGACACCCAGCCGACCCTCGGCTTCCAGCGGGTGCTGCAGCGTGCGGTCTACCACGTCCAATCCTCCGGCAACAAGGAAGTCACCGGTGCCAATGTGCTGGTGGCGATCTTCGGTGAGAAGGATTCGCATGCGGTGTATTTCCTCGGCCAGCAGGACGTGCGCCGGCTCGATGTGGTCAATTACATCTCGCATGGCATCGCCAAGCAGGGTGACGAAGCTCCGCAACCACCCTCCGAAGGCGAGGGCAAGGCCGACACCGTGGAGGGCGAACCCAAGGGCGATCCACTGCAGGAATTCGCGGTCAATCTCAATGAGCAGGCGCATGCCGGCAAGATCGACCCGCTGGTCGGGCGTGCCGACGAGATCGAGCGCACCATCCAGGTGCTGTGCCGCCGCCGCAAGAACAATCCGCTCTACGTCGGCGAATCCGGCGTCGGCAAGACCGCGATTGCCGAAGGCCTGGCCAAGCGCATCGTCGATGGTGAGGTGCCCGAAGTGCTGGACGATGCGGTGATCTACGCACTGGATCTCGGCGCGTTGGTGGCCGGGACCAAGTACCGTGGTGACTTCGAGAAGCGCCTCAAGGGCGTACTGGCGGCGCTGCGCAAGGTGCCGGGTGCGATCCTGTTCATCGATGAGATCCACACCATCATCGGTGCCGGTTCCGCCAGCGGCGGCACCATGGATGCGTCCAACCTGATCAAGCCGGTGCTGGCCAACGGCGAGTTGCGCTGCATCGGTTCGACCACCTTCCAGGAATACCGCGGGATCTTCGAGAAAGACCGTGCATTGGCTCGTCGCTTCCAGAAGATCGACATCGTCGAACCGACCGTCGCGGAAACGGTCGAGATCCTGCAGGGCCTGAAGCCGAAGTACGAGCAGCACCACGAGGTGCGCTATGCGGACGAAGCGATCCGCGCCGCGGTGGACCTGTCGGTCAAGCACATTGGCGATCGCCTGTTGCCTGACAAGGCGATCGACGTGATCGACGAAGCCGGAGCACGCCAGCGGCTGTTGCTGCCGGAGTCGCGCAAGCAGGTGATCGACGTGGCCGAGATTGAAATGATCGTTGCCAAGATGGCGCGTATCCCCGCCAAGCAGGTGTCGGCCTCCGACCGTGACGTCCTGCAGCACCTCGACCGCAACCTGAAGATGGTGATCTTCGGGCAGGACGAAGCGATCGGCACGCTGACCTCGGCGATCCGGTTGGCGCGCTCGGGTTTGGGCGAGGTCGACAAGCCGATCGGTAATTTCCTGTTCGCCGGCCCCACCGGTGTCGGCAAGACCGAATTGACTCGCCAGCTGGCGCTGCAACTCGGGATCGAGCTGATCCGCTTCGACATGTCCGAGTACATGGAGCCGCATTCGGTGTCGCGCCTGATCGGCGCGCCGCCCGGCTACGTCGGTTTCGACCAAGGCGGTGTGCTGACCGAGAAGATCGTCAAGACGCCGCATTGCGTGTTGCTGCTCGATGAGATCGAGAAGGCGCATCCGGACGTGTTCAACATCCTGCTGCAGGTGATGGACCACGGCACCCTGACCGACACCAATGGCCGCGAGGCGAATTTCCGCAACGTCATCCTGGTGATGACCACCAATGCCGGTGCGGTGCAGGCGGCGCGTCGCAGCATTGGTTTCACCCTCCAGGACCACAGCACCGACGCGATGGAGGCAATCCGGCGCGCGTTTACGCCCGAGTTCCGCAACCGCCTCGATGCGGTGGTGCAATTCCAGCCGCTGGGCTTGGACCACATCCTGCGCGTGGTCGACAAATTCCTGATTGAGTTGGAAGTGCTGCTGCATGAGAAGGGCGTCACCTTGACCGCAACCCCGACTGCACGCGAGTGGCTGGGCCAACACGGCTTCGACCCGCAGATGGGTGCGCGACCGATGGCGCGGCTGATCCAGGAAAAGGTCAAGCGCCCACTGGCCGACGAGTTGCTGTTCGGAAAGCTGGCCAATGGCGGGCGTGTTGCGTTGGATGCGGTCAATGGCGAGCTGGTGCTGGACGTGCAGGCGGAGCCGGAAAAGCTGCTGCCGGCGACCATCGTCTGACCCAACGTGGCGCTGGCTCGGGTCCAGGTGCAGCTTGCACCCATCGGCAGACTGGCCGCCACCGCCGTAGTCAATGGTCAAGCGTGGCTGACCGAAGCCGAGTCGCGGCGTCTGCAGGGCATGCGTTCGCAGGCGCGGCGCGACAGCTTCCTCGCCGGGCACTGGCAAGCACGCAAACTGGCGGCACGCTGGCTCGGCGTGAAGGCCGCGCGGATCGCCTTGGGAAATTTCGCCGATGGCCGACCGGCAGTTCAATGCGATGGCAAACCGGTGCCGCTCTCGCTTTCGCTGTCGCACAGCGGCGAGTGGCTGGCACTGGCGCTGGGCGAGGTGGCGGTGGGGATCGACGTCGAGCTGCCCCGGCGCAGCCGTGATCTGGACGCGCTGGCGCGATCCGTGTTTTCACCCGCCGATCAGCACCGCCTGCAGGCGATGGCAGCCGAGGAGAGAGCACCTGCGTTTTTCGAGTTGTGGGCCTTGCATGAAGCCCGCGGCAAACGCAGCGGAGAGGGCATGCAGCCAGGGACGAGCCGCACCTTCCGTCTTCAAGCGTGTGGCAGGGAATCCGCACAAGGCCTGAGCTGGCGATTCCGCGACGGGGCGGTGGCCTTGGCCACCACGCCTGGCATGCCGGTGGAGTTCATCGGTGAGACGCCGGGTGAACCTGCCTATTGGCGTTACACCTGATGTGAGCAGGCTCGCCTGTGGTCCGGTGTGCGCCGAGCCGGCTCACGGGCTGGCTTCGGGATGGCGCTTCAGCCACAGCGCCAGCGCCAATCGATACCCTTCCAACTCGGCGGCGTATACGTCGTTCACGCACATCTGGCAGCCACTGTCGCAACAGTCCTGCGGCAGCGGTTTTTCCGGTGGCTGCGGGCGCGGATCGAGATCCGTGATCGGCAAGGGCGAGTCCATGCAGGGCATTATCGCCGGGAAGGTTTGGGCCACGCGAAAAGGCGAAAAGGGGTCAGAGAACATTTCCGTTTGAGAGTTGACCTGATGCATGCCTGCACAGGAAATGTTCTCTGACCCCTTTTCGCCTTTTCGGATTTGTCTCGCGGCGGTGTTAGGCTGCTTCCGACACGCAGGGGGTGGGGCATGCGGACGCGCGCGCTGGCAATGCTGATCCCGTGGCTGACGCTTGGCGCGATGCCGGCGTTGGCCGGAGACATCGAGGTCAAGTTCGACGACGGCAAGGGCAAGCCGGTGGCGGATGCGGTGTTGTTGCTGCGGCCTGCAGCGGGCCAGCAAGCGCCTGCGCCGAAGCAGCACACGCGCCACGTGATCGATCAGCGCATGCTGATGTTCCAGCCCTATCTGCAAGTGTTCCGGCCCGGCGACGAGGTGGTGTTTCGCAACAGCGACAGCACCCGCCACCACGTCTATTCGTTCTCTGCGGCCGGCAAGTTCGAGTTCGTGCTCGCACCTGCGCAAAGCTCGCCGCCGTTTCGTCTGGATCAGCCGGGCGCGATTGCCGTTGGATGCAATATCCACGACCAGATGATCGCCTACCTCTATGTGACCGATGCGCCCTGGGTGGCGCAAAGTGATGCATCGGGCAAGGCCGCCATCACCGCTCTGCCACCGGGCGACTACCATTTGCAGGCATGGCAGCCGCGCCTGCGGCCCGGTACACCGCTGCCCACGCAGCGCGTGCATGTCGATGCCGGCGGCGGCACGGTGACGGTCTCGGTTTCGCTGCGTCTGCTGCCCGATCCGCGGCTGCGAGCCGGCCCCGGCCATGTGCACTATTGAGTGAAGGCCATGGGATTCCGCCTGCGGCTGGCGTCCTTCTTCGTCGCGGTCCTGGTGATCGTGCAGGGGCTGACTGCCTTGCTGGTCTACCAGGTTGCGCGCCAGCAATTGATCGAAGAGGGACAGCGGCAATTGCAGGTGGCCTCGGCCGCGTTTTCGAAGCAATTGACCGATGTGTCGCGGCGGGTCGCCGACAGCGTCAACTTGCTGGCGCTGGATTACGCGCTGCGCTCCGCCTTTGCCCAGCACGACGAGGCCACCTTGTTGTCGGCCTTGCGCAATCACGGCCGCCGCGTGGGTGCGCGGCAGATGTTCGCCATCGATGCCGAGGGCAGGGTGCAGGCGGATACCGCGGGAACAGTTGCCGCAGGCGCGCGTTTTCCCTATCCGGACCTGATCGATCATGCGCTCGATCAACCCGCTTCGGCGGTGGTGGCCTGGCAGGGCGGCGCGCAATGGATGGTGGTGGTGCCGGTATTTGCGCCCAACCTGGTCGGCTTCGTTGCCGCCGTCCTTCCGCTCGACAATCGCCTGCTGGTGCAGTTGCAAGGGCAATCGACCTTGCCGCGCCAGGTCGAGTTGGCAAGTCGTGGCGGTGATGGGCGCTGGCAGTTGCTGGCGCATGGTGATGCACCGGCGGATCTGACTCGAACCCTGTTGACGCCGCGTGCGCAGCTGCCGACCCTGCCGCGAACCGCCGAGGTCGCAGGGCGTGAATACGTGGTGCAAGGACTCTGGCTGGATCGCTCCGAGGGCAGTGCGCCGGTCGCTGCCCTGCTGGGTTATTCGGTGGATGATGCGCTGCGCCCCTATCGCAAGGTGGCTTTTGCCTGGGGCGGAATCAGCCTGCTCGGCTTGCTGGTGGGCCTGGTCGGTGCCTGGCTGATCGCGCGTGGCATTTCGCGACCGGTGGAGCGACTGGCGGATGCAGCAGGGCGGATCGCGGCCGGCGATTACACACTTGCCGATATCGCCTCGGCGGAGCCGGGGGGGCGTGACGAACTTGCACAACTGGCGACGGCCTTTGCACGCATGTCTGACGCGATCCGCGAGCGTGAGGCGCGCATCCTGCATCAGGCCGGTCACGACCAGGTCACGGGACTGGCGAATCGTGCTGCGACGGAAGTGCGCATCGACCACGCCTTGGCGAGCCAGCCTGATACCCCGGCAGCGCTGTTGATGATCGCGCTGGAGCGGTTGCCCGAGATCATCAAGACCCTCGGCCATGACGTGTGTGATCGGGTCATGCGTCAGGCCGGCGTGAGCCTGCTGGAGCCGGCCCGTGGCGCTGAGATCGCGCGCGCGACCGACGGCCAGTTTTCGGTATTTCTCGCTCACGCCAACCGGCAGACGGCGATCGCAACCGCGTTCCGGATCGTCGAAGCGCTGTCCGAGCCCTATCACGAGGATGATCTGACGCTGGATCTGGCACCGGCGGTCGGGATCGCGCTGGCCCCCGCGCATGGCACCCATGCCGGTGACTTGTTGCGCCGTGCCGAGGTCGCCCTGATCGCCACCCGCGGCTCGGATGAGCCGGTCGCCGTGTATGACCCCGCCACCGATCCGCATCGGCCGGATCGCCTGTCGCTGATGGCCGACCTGCGCGAGGCGCTCGCGCATGACCAAGGTCTGGAATTGCATTACCAGCCCAAGTTGAACCTGCGCAGCGGACGCGTCGACTGCGCTGAGGCCCTAGTGCGTTGGCGGCACCCACGGCTGGGCATGGTCTCGCCGGCGACCTTCGTGCCGCTGGCGGAAGAAAGCGGCAACGTCCGCAAGCTGACCCGCTGGGTGCTGGCCACCGGCATTGCCCAAGCCGGACGCTGGCAGGACGCCGGGCTCGCCATACGCCTGTCCCTCAATATCTCCGCGCGTGATCTGGACGACAACGAACTGCCGCGGCGCGTCTCCGAATTGCTCACGATCCATCGGGTGAACCCGGGCGGGATCGTGCTGGAGGTGACCGAGAGCGCGATCATGGGCAAGCCCGATGCCGCCATCGCGGTGCTGCGGCGGTTGGCCGAGCTTGGTGTGGATCTGTCGATCGACGATTTCGGCGTGGGTCAATCCTCGTTTGCCTATCTGCGTCGGCTGCCGGTGCGTGAATTGAAGATCGACCAGACCTTCATCCGCCATCTCGGTACATCACGCGAGGATCGTCTGATCGTGCGTTCGATCGTCGAGCTGGGCCATCACCTCGGTTATCGGATTACCGCCGAAGGCGTGGAAGATCAGGCCGGGTTGGATGGGCTGGCCGAATTCGGTTGCGATCACGGACAGGGGTATTTGATCGCAAGGCCGATGGACGGCGCGGCATTCGAAGCGTTCCTCGCCGCCGGCCAGTGGTCGGGGCCTGCGGTGGCATCGAATGGGGCAGCATCGGCATGAACGGCGCATGGCGTCTGGCAAGTGCCTTGCTGGCCTGCGCGCCATCGCTCGCGTGTGCGCAATCGGTATCGGCCCAAGGCTATCTTGACCTGCGCCTTGCTGGCCCGGCCCGGCAACAGGACTGGACCGATGGTGGCCTCGGCAAGACCCGCTTCGGTGGTGACTCGCAAACCGCGTTCGGTGGTGCTGCCTTGATTGCGTGGCAGGTCACGCCAAGCGTGCTGGCGTCGGCCACCCTGCAACTGCAGAGCGACCAGCAACGGCCGCTGGACGTGCTGGAGGCCAGTGTCCGTTGGCGTCCGGCGTCCACCACTGCGTGGCGCTGGTCGGTGAAGCTCGGCGCGTTCTTCCCGCCGGTCTCGCTGGAGAACGATGACGTCGGCTGGACCAGCCCGTGGATGTTGACACCGTCGGCGATCAACAGTTGGGTCGGTGAGGAATTGCGCAGCACCGGGGTCGAGTTGCGGCTCGAACACCGCGGCGAATCCGCGACGTGGAGTGCGGTGGCTTCGGCATATGGCATGAACGATCCTGCCGGGGAATTGCTGGCGGCGCGGGGCTGGGCATTGGGCGATACCAGCTCGGGTCTGTTCGCCCGCGTGCGCGAGCCGGATGCCTATGCCGCGCGGTTGGGCGTTGCCAGCCCGATGGCCTTTGACCCGTTCCTGGAAATCGACCACCGCATCGGCTGGTATGCCGGCATCGCCCGCGATGGCGTCGATGGCAGCCGCCTGGCCTTGCTTCGCTATGACAACCGTGGCGACCCGGACGCATGGACCTGGAACGCCGGACATCGCCTGTATGCATGGCGAACGCGCTTTTGGAGCTTGGGTGCGCGTTGGTTGTGGGGCGATGTCGAGCTGCTGTCGCAGGCGATGACGGGAAACACCGCGTTCGAGCCGGTCGAGGGCCTGTATCTGGACAGCAAGTTCAGCGCCGGCTATCTGCTGCTGGGCTGGAATCCGGGCGGGGCGTGGCAACCGGCGGTCCGCATCGACTGGTTCACGGTCCATCAACTGCCGGACACCCTGAGCAATCCGCGCAGTGAGCATGGCAATGCGCTGACGGTCGCGCTCAACTGGCGACCGAATCCGCAATGGCGCATCACTGGCGAGGTGCTGCGCGTCGACAGTGTGCGCAGTCAGCGGCTGCTGGAAGGCCTGTCACCACGCCAGGTGGATGTGCAGCTGCAGTTGAGCCTGCGTCGGTATTTCTGAGTTGTCGGTGATACCGCGTCAATCGCTGGATGTGACGCGTTCCCGCCGCGCCACCCACAGGCCCAACACCACGCCCAGCACTGCCATCGCGCCGATGTACTGGATCGGCGCATCGGGATTGTTTTTCATCGCCAGGCTAAGCAGCACCGGCGTCAGCCCACCGGCAATCGCGTAGGCAACGTTGTAGGAAAACGACAACCCGGAAAAGCGCACGGGCGCCGGGAAGTCGGCGAGCGCGATCGCCGGGACCATCGCGGTCAAGCCGATTGCGCTGCCGGCCAGGGCATAGGCAAGGATCGAGTAATGGCCGGCTTGCACACCGGCATAGAACCAGCAGAACACCAAGCCCAGCCACAGGCTCCACACCGCGAGCACGCGTCCGGCACCGAGCCGATCTGCCAGCGCCCCGGCGGCAAGATTGGCAAGCATCGCCGCGAGCACCGCCAGCGCATTGCCGGTCAGCGCGGCACCGCGCGGCACGCCGTGGCCCTGGAGGAAGGTGGGCATCATCAGCAGGGTCACCACCACCGCGGCGGTCAATAGCCAGGTCAGCAGCATGGCTAACATCACCGCACCCCGATGATCGCGGACCACGGATTTCAGTGGAAGTTCTTCGGCGAGTGCGCGTCGCGTCTGCAGTTCAGCGAACACCGGAGTTTCGTGCAACTGCCTGCGCAAGCGCATCGCCAGCAGACCGAACAGGCCGCCGACAAGGAAGGGCAGGCGCCAGCCCCAGGCCAGCATTTGCCGATCGTCGAACAAGGCATTGACCAGCAAGGCGACCAGCGAGCCGATCAGGATGCCGGCCAGCAGGCCCATCGACAGCGTGCCGCAGGCGAAATTGCGATGGCGCGGGCCAGCGTGTTCGCTGACGAAGACCCACGCCCCCGGCGCCTCGCCACCGATCGCCGCGCCCTGCAGGATGCGCAGCAACAGCAACAGGAGCGGTGCCAGCACGCCGACCTGGGCATAGGTCGGCAGCAGGCCCATCAGCAGGGTTGGCAAGGCCATCAGCAGGATGCTGAGCATGAACATGCGCTTGCGCCCGGACAGGTCACCGAAATGCGCCATGACGATGCCGCCCAACGGGCGCGCCAGGTAGCCCGCCGCGAAGATGCCGAAGGTCTGCACCAGCTTCAGCCATTGCGGCATGTCAGCCGGGAAGAACAAGGCCCCCATGGTGGTGGCGAAGTAGACGAAGATGACGAAGTCGTAGAACTCCAGCGCTCCGCCGAGTGCGGACAGCGTGAGTGTCTTGATCTGCTGGCGATTCAGGCCAGTGGCTGTGGCCTCTGCGTCGAATGTGGATGAATGCATCCGCTTAGCGTATGCGAAAGACGCCTTCCGGCGATATCCGGAGGTATACGCAACACTCAGTCGAACAGATCTTCCTGCAACGGGCTGTCATCGGGTTCGACGAAGCCCGAGAGACCGACGCCGACCAGCCGATAGCGGGTGGTCGGCGGCAGGCCCACCCGTTCCCGCAGGCCGCATGCAATGCGGGCCAGTTCGTCTTCACTGGTGGGTGGCGCGTCCGCGGTCAGGCTGCGGGTGAGGATGCGGAAATCGGCGGTCTTGAGCTTGAGCACCACGGTGCGGGCGATCCGGCCCGGGTGCTGTTGCCATTCCTTGGCGTAGCCGCGCCAGGTATCGGCCGCCAGACGCTGGATGTGCTGCTCCAGTTCCGACAGGTGCAGGTCGCTGGCGAAGGTGTCTTCCGAGGAAATCTGCAGGGTCGGACGTTCCGGCTGCACCGGATGCTCGTCGATGCCGTGCGACAGTTCGTGCAGGCGCAGGCCCCAGCGACCGAAGCGGGCTTCCAGTGCGTGCGCACCGAACGCACGCAGATCCGTGCAGGTGGCGATCCCGAGCGCAGCAAGCTTCGCTTCCATGACCTTGCCGACGCCGGGAAGGCGGCCCACCGGCAGCGGCGCGAGGAAGGCGTCCACCATCGAAGGCTTCACCACGAACTGGCCGTTCGGCTTGTTCCAGTCGCTGGCGATCTTGGCCAGGAACTTGTTGGGCGCGATGCCGGCCGAGGCGGTCAACTCGGTTTCCTGCAGGATCGCGGCGCGGATGTCCGAAGCGATGGCGGTGGCGCTGCCAAGGTCCTGGATCGGCTCGGTGACGTCGAGATAGGCCTCGTCCAGCGACAGCGGCTCGATCAGGTCGGTATGGCGGGCGAAGATCGCGCGCACCTGCCGCGACACCGCCTTGTAGCGGGTGAAATCCGGCGGCACGAAGATCGCTTGTGGGCAGAGTTTCTCCGCGCGCAGCGCCGGCATCGCCGAACGCACGCCGAAAGTGCGTGCTTCGTAACTGGCGGCACACACCACCGAACGTGCACCTTTCCACGCCACCACCACGGGCCTGCCGCGCAATGCGGAATCGTCGCGCTGTTCCACCGACGCGTAGAAGGCGTCCATGTCGACGTGGATGATCTTGCGTTGCATCACTTCCAGAACGGGATGCTGTCGTAGCCGGGATCGCCTTCGTCCTGTTCCCGATCCACCTGGGGTGGATGGGCGATGCGCAGTTCATGGCGTCCGCGCGCCAGCGCGCGCACATCGATCATCGCCAGCAGAGCGGGACGGTTGGTGCGTGCGTCGCTGGTGATGTCGTAGTGCAGGCCGGCCACCGGCTTGCCGTCGAGCGTCACCGCGTGCAGGCGCGCCAGGCAGGCAAGCAGGGCAGCGTCGCGGCTTGGCCCGATCGCGCTGCAGTCATGTTGCAATTTGGCACCATCGCGGCGCGGCGAATACGGCACGACCAGCGCCAGATAGTCGCCAGCGACCACTTTCGATTGCACGAACGGCACCAGCGGATCGCGCGCGGGGTTGCGGGTGTCGTCGTAGTGGGCGCTTGCCGCGACATGCGGAGCAGTGAACGGGAAGTAGCTGTAGCTCCCAATCGGCTTGCCATCGGCTTCCAGTTTGATCGCGATGATGACCGCAAACACCGTGCTGAACACGATTGCGAAAATCAGAACGCTGAGTCGTTTGCTGTTGCCATTGCTGGCCAGCAATGCCCGGATCCGGTTGTTGCCGGAGTGCACACCGAACCTTGCATATTGGCCAAAGGTCCAGCGGATCACTGTATGCAGGCGCCCGTGCGCGGCGAGCTTGGCCCCGAACCTGCGATCCAATTCCAAGGCAACGATATAGGGGACCAAGCATGCTGCGAGTACAACCGCCAAGATCGGCAAGGCGCTGTCTTGATAGCCGACGATTCCGGCGACCAGGGTCGATACTCCCGTCAGAAGCGTTGCCGTCAGTGAAATGACCACCAATAACATCGCCAGCATGATGCCGAGCGCAAACACCGTGGTCGCGAGATTGTCGGCTTGTTCGATGACCTTCTCGGTGGGGGCCTCGTGCTTGCGCTCCACCTCGCGTTGCACCTTGCCCATCCCCAGCCTGTCCCAGCGCACGCCTTGCGGGTAGATCGAATGCATGCCGACGAGGGCGATCCAGCGTGCGCGCAGGAGTAGATGCAGCACGAAGGTCACCGCCAGGATCACCGCCGCGCTCTTGCTGTAGACGTAGGCCAGCCGAGCGACGTTCAACCAGGTCTCATCCAGCCGCGGTGCCAGCGCCAACATCGCATCGTCCAGCCAACCCGGCAATTGCAGCATGGCGAACACCGCCACGCCGGAAATCAGCAGCTCGACCTCCCAGGTGGGCGTGGTGCGCTTGGACAGGATGTGCGGGTCTTCGGCTTCGCTCATCCGCCGCATGGTGCGGATGATCGCGGGGGCTGGCAAGCCTCCAGCCACGTGGCAATGGCGGGAAGGCGTCAGACGATGGAAAACGCGTAATACAGTCCGATCACCACGAACACCGCCAGCGTCTTGATGCAGGTGATGGCGAAGATGTCCTTGTAGGCTTGGCGGTGGGTCAGCCCGGTGACCGCCAGCAGGGTGATGACGGCGCCGTTATGGGGCAGGGTATCCATGCCGCCCGAGGCCATCGCGGCCACCCGGTGCAGTACCTCCATCGGAATCCCGGCGGCCTGGGCATTGGCGATGAAGGTCTCGGCCATTGCCGCCAGCGCGATGCTCATGCCACCGGAAGCACTGCCGGTGATGCCCGCCAATGCGGACACGGTGACGGCCTCGTTGACCAAGGGGTTGGGAATTGCCGCCAGCCCATGCGCCACCACGAGGAAGCCGGGCAGGGCGGCGATCACCGCGCCGAAGCCATATTCGGATGCCGTGTTCATGCCGGCAAGCAAGGCGCCGGAGATCGCGGATTTGCTGCCTTCGGTGAAGCTTCGGCTGACCGGCTTCCACGCGCACAGCAGCACGCAGAGGATGCCCAGCAGCAGCGCGCCTTCCACCGCCCAGATGGCGGTCAGCTTGGAGATTTCCTGCACCACCGGCGCGGGATTGCCGATCACCGCGGGGACGAAGCTGGCGCTGTCGCCGTAGTGCTGCGGGATCCACAGGGTCAGGAGTTTGTTGACGACGCCGACCACCAGCAGCGGCAGGATGGCGACCAGTGGATTGGCGAGTTTCGAGTCCGTGAACGGCATCGGCTCGTTGATCAACGCCGCCGGATCGCCGTAGCCCTCGCCGTTGCGGGCGGCCACGCGGCGGCGCCAGTCGAGATAGGCAAGGCCGGCGATCAGGATGAACACGCCACCCAGCGTGCCCAGCCACGGCGCCGCCCAGGTATTGGTGCCGAAGAAGGTGGTGGGGATGATGTTCTGGATCTGCGGCGTGCCGGGGAGGGCGTCCATGGTGAAGGTGAAGGCGCCCAGCGCAATCGTGCCGGGGATCAGGCGCTTCGGGATATGGCCCTGGCGGAACAACTCGGCGGCAAAGGGATAGACCGCAAACACCACCACGAACAGTGACACACCGCCGTAGGTCAGCAGCGCACACACCAGCACGATGGAGAGAATCGCGCGTTGCGCGCCGACCACCTTGATGGTCGAAGCGACGATTGCCTTGGAGAAGCCCGAGGTTTCGATCACCTTGCCGAACAGTGCACCGAGCAGGAACACCGGGAAGTAGAGCTTGAGGAAGCCGACCATCTTGTCCATGAACAGGCCAGTGAACATCGGCGCGACCAGTGACGGATCGGTCAACAACACCGCACCCAACGCGGCCACCGGCGCAAACAGGATCACGCTGTGGCCGCGATAGGCCATCAACATCAGGAAGCACAGCGCCGCCAACACGATCAGGAAGGCCATCGTCGATCCAGGGTCGGAGAACGGCGACAGTGTGGGTGTGATCGAGGGCGCACTCCCATTGCCCGAACGTCCAATGTCGCGGGCGCCAACGAATACTTAACGTGCTCGCCATGGTGGCGCAAAGGCGTCGTCCCAACTCGACTACCTGCAGGAGTGGCAGATGAAACGCAAGCAATTGAGCATGGCGATCCAGGGTGCGCTGGTCGCATCATTGCTGGTCGGTGCGCCGGCATTGGCTGTGGAACCGGTTGCTGCGCAGGGTCAACCCGGGGCGCAGGAGCAGACGCAAGCCCAACCCCAAACCGCCAAGCCCAGTGCCACCGCCCCGTCCACGCCGACCCAGTTGGAGACGGTGACCGTTACCGCGCGCCGAGTCGCGGAGCCCATCCAGGAGGTGCCGGTGGCGGTGTCCGCGTTCGGGGAAACCCAATTACGCGACATGCAGGCGGCCGGCGTTGACGGTATCCAGGGATCGGTGCCCAACCTCAATATCGTTCAGGGACGCGGATCGGCCAACAGCATCAACGTGTTCATTCGTGGCATCGGCCAGCCGGATGCACTGCAGACCTTCGATCCGGGCGTGGGCATGTATGTCGACGACGTGTACTACTCACGCATCAACGGCGCCATGTTCTCGCTGTTCGACATCGACCAGATCGAAGTCTTGCGCGGTCCGCAGGGAACGCTGTACGGCAAGAACTCGACCGGCGGCGCGATCAAGCTGAGCACCAAGAGCCCGTTCGATTACGAAGGGGGCAGCGTCGAGGCAACGTTCGGTAACTACGGCCGCGCCGAAGGCCGTTTCTACGTGGGTGGAAGACTCAGCGACACCGTGGCCGGCAGCATTGCCGGTGCTTGGATCAGCAACAACGGCTTTGTGCGCGATGCCATCACCGGGCGCCACTTCAACGGCGACGACACCCGTGCGCTTCGTGCCAAGTTCGCGTTCCGGCCCAGCGATGCCTTCGATGCAACGATCTCGTTCGACTACACCCACCAGGATGCAGCGCTGACCCTCGGTCGGCCGACGGCGCCATTGGTCGCGGTGGACATGTGGCCAGGGTACGGCCCGTATGTGCTGTTGCTGACACCCACCGGCAGGTTCAACTTCCGCGCACGCACCTCGTTCGGGCCGGACAAGGGCCAGGACATGACCCACAAGGGTGTGTCCTTGGTCATGAACTGGAACATCAATGATGCGTGGTTGCTCAAGAGCATTACCGCCTGGCGCAAGCTCGATACCGCGTCGTACATCGATATCGATGCGTCGCAGTACGAACTTGGCGACGTGTTCGTCGGCCTCCATCAGCGTCAATGGAGCCAGGAACTGCAACTGCAATACCACAGTGATTCGATCAAGGCGATCCTCGGCGCCTATTACCTCAATGAGCGCCTGCCCTCGCATCAGGAGGCCTATGCCGACGACCTCCTGCGCTACAAGGGGGTCCCATTCACGTTCCTGCGTACCATCGACGATGACCTGCGCACCACCAGTACGGCGCTGTTCGCCAATATCGACTGGGATATCACCGAGGCGTGGTCGCTGGCCGCCGGCGTGCGCTGGTCGCGCGACCGCAAGTCCTACTTCCGCACCACCAGCGCCTTCTTCGGGCCGCCACTGGGTGCGTTCAGTGCCGATCCGCAGGCGGTGATTCCCGGCATTCGCCACAGCTGGAGCGCCGTCACGCCGTCGGTCAGCCTGAAGTACAGGTTCAGCGACAACGTCATGGGCTATGTGTCCGCCAATCGTGGCTTCAAGTCCGGCGGCTTCAACGGACGCGCGAATTCCCAGGCCGAATCCAACAACCCGATTTTCGATCCGGAATTCGTGTGGACCTACGAGGTCGGCCTGAAAGTGCAATCGGCCGACCACCGGTCGATGGTCAACCTCACGGCGTTCCACAGCAACTACCGAGACTTCCAGGCCCGCGTGTCCGAGGTCGTGCAGAGTGGCGGCGTCCCGACCTTCGCCTTCCCGGTGCTCAATGCAGCGCGCATGACGATCGATGGCTTCGAGATCGAAGGCAGCACCTTGCTGGGCAAATCCACCATGCTGAGTGGGCAGCTCAGCTGGATGAATGCTCGCTATCGGCAGTTCGTTGACTTGCGTGTCACCGATCCCACGCGTCCCGACTATAACCCGCACATCCATGACCATGTGCCGTTCTCGCCGGAATTCACCGGCAAGATTGCGCTGCAACATGGCTTCGAGATGGGCAATGGTTCGATCCTGAGCATCGGCGGTGACGTTTCTTACCGCAGCGAAACCTGGCTGTCGGTGGACAACCGGCCGAACTTGCGCCAGAGCGCCTATGCGCTGGTCGGCTTGTTTGGCGTATGGGATTCCCCGCAGGGGGCGTGGCAGGTGCGCGCCGGTGTGCGCAACCTGACCAACAAGACCTACATGACCGAAGGCCAGGAGTTCTCCAGCGTCGGCAACATCCAGACCGCGTATTTCGGCTGGCCACGCAACTGGTACCTCTCGGTTCGCTACAACTTCTGAGGTTGAACGGCCTCTTCAACGCGGTGCAGTCCGAATCGACGGCGGGCATCTGCCCGCCGTCGCGTTATCCTCGGCCCGGATGAACGGACACGATGCCCTGCCACGCTCCAGACCGAGGCCCGTGCGATGCTGAACATCGCGGTCGTGGTCGTGGCGGCGCTGGTGTGGCTGGCGTTGTTGTTCGGGACCGCGTTGTATGCCGAACGCCATCCGGGCGTGCTGTCCCGGCAATGGCGCCATGTCTATGCGCTGTCACTGGCGGTGCATTGCACCTCGTGGACCTTCTACGGCACCGTCACCCAGGCCGCGCGCTACGGTTGGCCGCTGCCGCCGACGTTCATCGGCGCCATCCTGTTTTACACGCTGGCGCTGGCCTTCATGATGCGGCTGGTACGGCTGGCGCGGGACAGCAATGCCACCTCGATTGCTGACTTGATCGCCACCCGCTTGGGCAAGGATCCCTGGCTGGCAGCCGTGGTGACCCTGGTGGCTGTCCTTGGCCTGATCCCCTACATCGCACTGCAGTTGCAGGCGATCACCCTGAGCCTGACTGCGGCGACGATTGGTTTTGATGCGGCTGAAGACGGGGCACCGCCCCTCTGGCGCGACGGGGCGTTGTACGTCGCACTGGCGATGGCCGCATTTGCAATCCTGTTCGGCACCCGCCGCGTCAGTGCCGCCGAACACAACCGTGGCTTGGTGCTGGCACTGGCGTTCGACTCGCTGTTCAAGCTGGTGGCGATGTTGGCTCTGGGTGGATTCCTGTGGTTCGGCCTACGCGATGTCCCCATGCAGGCGACGATGCCCACGACGCAAGCTGCAGGTGGCTTCGTCCCGCTGGTCATCCTCGGTGCGATGGCGATGTTCGTGATGCCGCACCAATTCCATGTCGCGGTGGTGGAGTGTCGCGACGAACATGATGTGCGCACCGCACGCTGGCAGTTCCCGTTGTATCTGCTGCTGATTGCGCTTCCGACCCTGCCGGCGGCGCGCGCAGGTGCGGCGCTGCTGGGTGAACGCGTGCCCTCCGATATGTTCGCGCTGGCGCTGCCGCTGTTGCAGGGCCATGCCGGGATGGCCTTGCTGGTGTTCCTCGGAGGCCTGAGTGCGGCCACCGGCATGGTGATCGTGGCGACCTTGACCCTGAGCCTGATGATCGGCAACCACTGGTTTGCTCCTGGCTTGTTGCGCAGCGCGTGGTCAAGCGGTCGCGGCGGGGACGACCACCGCAGCAGCCTGCTGTTGCTGCGGCGCGTCGGCATCCTGGCGATCATGTTGCTGGGCTGGGCGTATGCCCGACTCGTCAGCGGCAGCGAGGCCTTGGCCGATGTCGGAGCGGTCTCCTTTTCTGCCTTGGCCACGCTGATTCCAGCCTTGGGGTTCGCTGTCTGGCGTCCACGGACTCCGCCGCTGGCTGCGAGCGTCGGCATCCTCGCCAGTTTCGTGGCTTGGCTGTGGGTAATGTTGGTGCCGTTGCTGGCAGCCAGCGCAGGAGCAGATCCCGGCTGGCTGCAAGCCGGCCCGTTCGGCCAGCAGTGGTTGGCTCCCGATGCTGTCTTTGGCCTGACCGGATGGAGTCGGGTTGGACGTGCGGTCGGGGTCAGTTTGTTCATCGGAACCGTGGTGACCCTGTTGTTGTCCGCACGTCAGGATGGACGTGTGAAATCGGAGATGCGTGGCGCTGGCCTGGCTGCACTACGCAGTGCCGGACGCCGGTTCTTGCCGTCTGAACGCGTGGATGTCCTGTTGCAAGGGGCTCCCGCAGTCGGGCCGGTTGCGGCGGCCATCGAATCCCGCCTGGAACACGAACTTGCCGCGGTCCTTGGCAGCGCCTCGGCGCGCCTGCTGCTGGATGCGGCACGGCGCGATGCGCAGGGAGCCGACCTGGAAACGGTGGCGGCGATCGTCGATGAAGCATCGCAGGACCTGCGATTCAACCAGCGCGTGCTGGAGGCGGCGCTGGAAAACATGAGCCAGGGCATCAGCGTGGTCGATGCGCAGCTGCGCCTGGTGGCATGGAATCGCCGTTACGAGGAATTGCTGGGTTATCCGCCTGGCATGTTGAAGGTGGGCATGCCGATTGCGGATGCGTCGCACTGGGCCTTGCGTGAAGTTGCCGGCATCGATCCTGATCATGCGACTGAAGCGCTTTCGCGTCGGCTGGACCACATGCGTGCAGGCACGCCGCACCTCTCGGAACGCGTGTTCAAGGACGGCAACATCGTCGAAATCCGCGGCAACCCGATGCCGGGCGGTGGCTTCGTGGCCACGTTCACCGACGTCACTGCTTTCCGCCAGGCCGAAAGCGAGCTGAAGCAAAGCAACGAAACGCTCGAGCGGCGCGTGGTCGAACGGACTGCGCTGCTGGAGTCGGCCAAGCGCGAGGCCGAGCATGCCAATGACGCCAAGAGTCGCTTCCTCGCTGCGATCGGCCACGACCTGATGCAGCCGTTGCATGCGGCGCACTTGCTGGTCGACACCCTGCAACAACACGGACCGGACCCGCAGCGCGAGCTCGCGAGGCAGGTTGGCAGCGCGTTGGATTCGACCACCGACTTGCTTGGAACCCTGCTGGACATGTCGCGCCTGGAAGCGGGCGGGCTGGTTCCGGAGCCCCGCGATTTCCCATTGGCCGATGTGCTCGATCCCCTTGTCACGCAGTTCCGTTTGCTGGCCGCAGAGCGCGGCCTGCGCCTGCGGTTCGTGCCGACCCGCGCCTGGGTGCGCAGCGATCCCCAGTTGCTGCGGCGCGTGCTGCAGAACTTCCTGGCCAATGCGCTGCGCTACACGGCCCAAGGCAGCGTGCTGCTTGGCGTGCGCAGGCGCGGTGAATCGTTGCGCATCGAAGTGCACGACACCGGGCCTGGAATCGCACCTTCGAAGCGTGAACTGATATTCGAGGAATTCCAGCGTGGCGATGACGCACGCGGACAAGGGCTCGGCCTCGGGTTGGCGATTGCGCGCCGAATCGCCGAACTGCTGGGCACCGAAGTCGGCCTGCGCAGCGTCATGGGGCGCGGCAGCTGTTTTTCCATCACAACACCATGCGTCGCCAGTGCCCAGCAACCGCGGAATTCGGCGCGTGGCCTGTCCGGATTGAAGGTGTTGATCGTCGACAACGAAGCAGCCGCTGGCAACGCGTTGGCGACCTTGCTGCTCGGCTGGGGCTGTTTACCGCAGGTGGCGGTGAACGGCGAGGAAGCCCGGGCCGTCCTGAGCGATGGCTGCGTTGAGCTGTGGATCTTCGATTTCCACCTTGATGCAGGGGATACCGGGGTTGCCCTGCGTGCACGCCTCGGCGCGGAATTCGGGTTCGCGCCCTGCCTGATCCTGAGCGCAGACCAGACCGGGGTCGTCCGCATCGCGGCACAGGAAGCCGGGCTACCGCTGCTGCTCAAGCCGCTGCGGCCACTGGCATTGAAATCGGTGCTCGACCGTATGCTTTCGGCACGTGGACGCGGCGATGGTTGAACCCCGATCGGATTTTTCCTAGACGATTTCGTGGGATTGTCCGCTTGGACATGCCTGCGACACGCGCTACCTTGTCGCTAGGCAATGGCTATGGAATCAGGGGGTGGCAGCATGCCGATCAGGGTTTACATCGTCGATGACCATGCGCTGGTGCGCGCCGGATTCCGAATGATTCTCGAAGCCGAGAACGATATCTCGGTCATTGGCGAAGCAGAGAGCGCTGAGGCCGCTCTGCCGGAAATCCGGCGCCTGAAGCCGGAGGTGGTGCTGTGCGATCTGCACTTGCCGGGCTTGAGTGGCTTGGAGCTGACCGAGCGCATCGTACGCGGTGATCACGGGACCAGGGTGATCGCGATTTCAGTCCTGGAGGATGGCCCGATGCCGCGCCGCTTGCTGGACGCGGGCGCACAGGGCTATGTCGGCAAGGGATGCGATGCGGCCGAATTGCTGCGGGCGGTGCGCGACGTGGCGCGCGGCAAGCGCTTTCTGACCAATGCCGTGGCGCAGGGCTTGGCGCTAGCGCAATTGCAGGGAGATTCGGTGTCTCCGTTCGACGACCTGACACCGAGGGAACTGGAGATTGCCCTGCTGCTGAACCAGGGGTTGCGACAGGAGGCGATTGCCAAGCGCCTGAACCTGAGCGCCAAGACCGTCAATACTCACAAGACCCACCTGTTCGACAAGCTTGGGATCCACGACAGCATCGCATTGGCACGACTTGCGACCCAGTACGGGCTGGTGGATCCGGCGCGGGCCGTGCATTGACCACCGCGGGCACCCCGTGACCAAGGGTGCCCGCATGAGGCAGTCGCAAGTGCCTCAACTGCCTCAACTGCCTCAACTGCCTCAACTGCCCTGGGCGGGGGAGTGTGGCGTATCCCCCGGTGGTGTCGGCGCAATGGGGGCGGAGTCTGGGCGTCGCGCCAATTCGAACAGGATGCGCAGCTGCTCGGCGCGCAGGCGGGCTGCATCCTCGTCGATGGGTCCGGCTGCCGCAACTGCGTCCTGCGATCCGGATGGCGCACTGGTAGCCAGCGGAAGAGGCGCCTCTGATTCGCTCGCGGCAGGCAGGCCCGATGGCGCGGTAGGCGGGGTCGTGGCGATCACGGTTGCAATCGCTGCCGCCAGCTGCGCTGTCCGTGGTTCGCTCGCCGCGACTTGGATTGGAACGACACCATTGCCAGTGGAATTTGCCGAGTGACTGTCGGAATCCGGATCAGCATGTGCGGTCTCGAATTGCGCGGCAGATTCCGTGACTGCCTCGTGTGCGTTCGCACCACCACTGTCCTTGGCTTCTGCAGCGGGTGCTTCGGCCGGGGAAAGCGCGTGCTCCCGGCCTGAGGGAACTTGATCTGGCTGGGCCTGTCCCAAGGCATCCGCCTGGGTGTTTTCCGCGGTCGGAAGGTCGGAATGCGCATCGACGGTATGCGCATCGTTGCTCAGGTCTGTCGACTCGGAGGCTGAAGCAGCAGCGGGCCCACCCTGCAGGGTGAAGGCGGGTTGCAACGGTTGCTCGCTCGTGGGTTGGGAATGCGATTCTGCCGAGAGGTCGACTGGGGCATCGACACCCAGATCGCTGAATTCGAATTCCGGTTGGGCAGCTTCCACATCCAACACGACTTCCAGTGCATCGTCATGCTCGTTGGCGTGTTCAACTGCCCCGTTCTCCGCGCTGCGCCGACGGCGCCGGCCACCGCGACGACCACGACGGCGCTTGTTGGCACTCTCGGAACCGGCTGCATTGGCGTCATTGTCCGGTTGATGGGCAACCGGGGGCGTGGCGGCAACGAGCGAAGCGTCGGCGGGTGCGTCCACTGTGCCAAGGGCGGCAATCGGCTGGCGACTGACGTCATCGCGGGGTGG
Organism: Thermomonas sp.; assembly: GCF_020850895.1. GTDB lineage: Bacteria > Pseudomonadota > Gammaproteobacteria > Xanthomonadales > Xanthomonadaceae > Thermomonas. Next base: position 54,762 of record NZ_JADZDS010000060.1, read on the forward strand.
CACAGGTGCTGAAGCAGGGGCGGTTGTGGTCGTGGGAGCATCTCCAGCGACGCCGGGGCGTTCGTTGCGATGTTGCCGCGGCGGCTTGGCTCGATTCTCTGGTTTCTCCTGCTTGGGCGCGGCGTCTGCACGTTCTTGCCTTGCGGGCATTGCCGGCTTGTCCTGTCGATCCTGCTTCCGGTCCTGACGGCCGGTCTGTTGTTGTTTCTGCGGCCCCTGATCCCTGGCGTGGCGCTGTGACCTTCCTCCGCCTTCGCCACGGCCTTCGCGACGCTGGCGTGGGTCATTGCGCAAGTCACGATCGCCTGAAGGCGATGTTGCTGCATTCGAAGGCGCCTCGGCCACAACCGTGGTCTGCTCCGGAGTGGTGCCGAACAAGCCGCGCAACCACCCGAAGAAGCCACTGCTTTCAGCAGCAGGGGCGGGGATGGCCGTGTCCGGCACGACGCGCTGTGTTGTCGGTACCGATGTCTCCTGCGTCTCCTGGATCACCGGCATCGGCTTGGGCTCGCGCAGCGGCGCCGGCTGGGTGGGCTTGACCTTGGTGACGGCCGGCGGCGGGATGTTGAGCTGGCCCTTGGTCAGGGCAATCGTGTTGAGCTTGCGTGGGGTGCCGCGCTGGTAGCTGGGCTTGCTGGTTTCCTCGCCCATCTCGTTGCTGCGGATCCGCGTCACTTCGTAGTGCGGGCTGTGCAGCTGCTCATCGGCGACGATCACGATCGGCGCGTCGTGGCGCGCCTCGATCTCGCGCAGTGCGCTGCGCTTCTCGTTGAGCAGGAAATTGGCGATTTCCACCGGCGCCTGCACCAGCACCTGGCCGGTGTTGTCTTTCATCGCATGCTCTTCGGCGACGCGGATGATCGACAGCGACAGCGATTCGATGCTGCGCATGCGGCCGTGGCCTTCGCAGGTCGGACAAACAATTTGGCTGGCTTCGCCGAGGCTGGGGCGCAGGCGCTGGCGACTCATTTCCATCAGGCCGAAGCGGCTGATCCGGCCCAACTGCACGCGCGCGCGGTCGTACTTCAGCGCGTTCTGCAGCTTGTTCTCGACGTCGCGCTGGTGCTTGTTCGACGACATGTCGATGAAGTCGATCACCACCAGCCCGCCGAGGTCGCGCAGGCGCAGCTGGCGGGCCACTTCCTCGGCCGCTTCGAGGTTGGTGTTGAAGGCGGTTTCCTCGATGTCGCCGCCCTTGGTGGCGCGCGCCGAGTTGACGTCGATGGCGGTCAGCGCTTCGGTCTGGTCGATTACCAGCGCGCCACCGGACGGCAACCGAACCGTGCGCTCGTAGGCCGATTCGATCTGCGATTCGATCTGGAAGCGGTTGAACAGCGGGGTGTCGTCAGTGTAGTGCTTGAGCTTGCGCTTGTTGTGCGGCATCACCTGTTCGACGAATTCCAGCGCCTCGGCGTACATCTCCGGGGTATCGACCAGGATTTCGCCGATGTCCGAGCGCATGTAGTCGCGCAGGGCGCGCACGATCAGCCGGCTTTCCTGATAGATCAGGAACGGCGAGGGCTTGGACAGCGCGGCTTCGGCGATCGCGCGCCAGATCGACAGCAGGTAGTCCAGGTCCCATTGCAGCTCTTCGGCATCGCGGCCGACGCCGGCGGTGCGGATAATCACGCCCATGTCGTCGGGAATGGCCAGCGCGTCCATCGCCTTCTTCAGCTCGGCGCGGTCATCGCCCTCGATCCGGCGCGAGACGCCGCCGGCGGTCGGCGAGTTCGGCATCAGCACCATGTAGCGGCCGGCCAGCGAGATGAACGTGGTCAGTGCCGCGCCCTTGTTGCCGCGCTCTTCCTTGTCGACCTGGACCACGACCTCCTGGCCTTCACGGAGCAATTCCTTGAGGCTGGCCTTGTGCGGGTCCACACCGGCCTGGAAGTAGTCGCGGGAGATTTCCTTCAGCGGCAAGAAGCCGTGGCGTTCCGCGCCGTATTCGACGAAGGCGGCTTCCAGCGACGGTTCGAGCCGGGTGATGCGGCCCTTGTAGATATTGGATTTCTTGTTGTCTTTCGACGGCTGTTCGATGTCGATGTCGTACAGGTTCTGGCCATCGACGATGGCCACCCGCAGTTCTTCCGCCTGCGTGGCGTTGATGAGCATTCGCTTCATTGTTGCGTTCCTTGGCGCTCCTCGTCCTGTGGGACGGGAAGCGGAACGCCGCGGGCGTTTTCGCCTGCTGGATACCGCATGGGCAGCGGCCGCGCGAGGCGCGGACCGTACAGCCTTCCAGTTTTCCAGCGCTGCCACACCACGGCGGACCGCGGGAGCGCTTGTTCCTTGGTTGTATGTTGCAGGACCGGCGACTGCCGCCCAAGCCCGGTTGGGCAGGGCGCGTCGCGCGGGACGTTGTTCAGCGGCAAAGTCACGACCCTGAGGCCGGTGATGGGCGGGCTTGCCGCGCAGTCGTTAACATGTCCACCCCGAGGGTGGTGGCAACCTCACTGCGGCGGGGATCGTCGGGAAGGCCGGCTTTCGGCCGAAGGGCGCACCTTGCGCCCGGTACTTCCCGCGAAATCAAACCGTTGCATCGCCCCCCGAGTGTAGCAGATCAGCTTCCAATGACACAGCCCGAACCGCCCAATCCCGGTGTCCGCATCGTCCGCGTGCCGGAAGACCGCGCCGGCCAGCGCATCGACAACTTCCTGCTCGGTCAGCTCAAGGGTGCGCCGCGCAGCCTCGTCTACAAGTTGGTCCGCAGCGGGCAGGTGCGGGTCAACGGCGGACGGGCCAAGGCCGAGCGCAAGTTGGAAGCGGGAGATGAGGTCAGGATTCCGCCTGTTCGGCTCGAAACGCCGCACGATGCCGGACGTTCGCCGCCGAAGAGCTTGCTGCAGGCGCTCGATGCTTCGATCGTCTTCGAGGATGCGCGCCTGCTTGCCATCGACAAACCCTCCGGCGTGGCCAGCCACGGCGGCAGTGGCGTGGCTTTCGGTGCGATCGAGGCACTGCGGGCACTGCGCCCGCGTGACACACTGGAGCTGGTGCATCGATTGGACCGCGATACGTCCGGCTTGCTGATCCTCGCCAAGAAGCGTTCGGCCATGACCGAGCTGCAGGCCTTGTTGCGCGAGGATCATGGCGCCGGCGTCCACAAAAGGTACCTGGCCTTGCTGGTCGGGCGGCTGCCGAATGGCACGATGGCGGTGGATGCACCCCTGCACGTGGGCCTGCGGCAGGGCGGCGAGCGCCATGTGCAGGTCAGCGCGGCCGGCAAGGCGTCCCTCAGCGAATTCCGGGTGCTGGAGCGGCGCGGCGGCCAGAGCTATTGCGAAGTGCGCATCGCCACCGGTCGCACCCACCAGATCCGCGTCCACGCCCAGCACATCGGCCACCCGGTGGCGGGCGACGACAAATACGGCGATCCCGAGGCCAACCGTCGCCTGCGCGAGAAGGCCGGCCTGCGGCGACTGTTCCTGCATGCCTCGTCGATGGAGTTCGCGCTTGACGGCGGACGCACGCCTTACTTGCTCAATGCGGCCTTGGCCTCCGATCTCGTCGAGATTCTGAATAAATTGTAAATATATCAGTATATTGTAACATATATTTAAATTTAAATATCAAATTGCATCGGCCCGCATCCGGGTTGATCAAGATCAACGACGCCGGCGCGCACGTCATCGAACATGGCGTTATCGCAATGGAGATGGCAGATGAATGACGACGCCTTGGCACTCGGCCGATTGCAGCGTACCGAGGCCGGATTCGAAGGCCGCTTGCAACGACTGTTGGCGCACCCTCCCGCGGCGGTCTGGGCGATGCTGACCGAGCCGGCGGCAATGGCGCAGTGGCTGGCGCCCGGCACGATCGAATTGCGGGCAGGCGGTGCGGTGCGGATCGACTTCGCCGACAGCGGCACGCTGATCGACAGCACGGTGACGGAGTTTGCGACGCAACGCGTGCTGGAATATTCATGGAGCAGTCCCGGCCAGCCGCAGCGCCCGTTGCGTTGGGAATTGCAGGTCGACGGCGAGGGCACTCGACTGGAATTGCAGGTGCGACTCCCCGCCGGCGAGGACGCGGCCAAGGCTTGTGCCGGTTTCGAAGGCCACCTGGAAATGCTGGCGGCGGCGTTGGAAGGCGTGCCGATCAAGTTCCCGTTCGACCTGTTCCTGAAGGCGCGCGCAGGGTATGGCGAGCAACTGAAGTAGACGGTCTGCCGTGGGCTGAAGCTGGCTGGGACGTGCGTTCAGGCCAGCAGGTCGGCTTTGGCGGCACAGATGAAATCGTTTTCGGACAATCCACCGACATCATGGGTGGAAAAACGCACCACGCAGCGGTCATAGTGCACCGACAGATCGGGGTGGTGGTCTTCGCGATTGGCGACGTGGGCCAGCGCGTTCACGAACGAGAGGGTGTGGTAGTAGTCGGGGAACAGGAAGGTCTTGCTGATGGCGTGGCCGTCTTCAATCAGGCTCCAATCCTGCACCTGGGCCAGCAATTCCCTCACGTCGAAGTCGCCGAGGCGGTGTTCGTGGCCCCGGCGCGGGACGCAATGGGCGTTGGCGAGTGGGGTTTGATTGGTCATCGGGGGATTCTCCGGCTGCAATGCCACCCGGGTGCACAGATGGGCCGGGCTGCCGCTAGAATAGCCGCGCGAGGCAGATTTCCGAAGTCGTTCCGAACGTTTGGCGCGCGTCTTGGGGAGTGGGAGTGCACGGTTGATCCAGATTTCCGATGCGGCGCAGACACATTTCCGCAAATTGATCGAGCGCGAAGCGATTCCCGGGCTCGGTGTGCGCCTGTCTGCGCTGAATCCGGGGACCCAGCGCGCCGATGTCCGGTTGGAATTCGCCGAGCCCGACGAACTCAACGGCGACGAATGGGTGGTCGACTGTGCCGGTTTCGTCCTGTGGCTTGATGCGCCCAGTGCACCCTATTTGGAGGGTGCGCTGATCGACTACGAAACCAATCCGACCGGGGGACAACTGCAGATTCGCGCGCCGCGAATCAAGGGCGTGACTCCTGCAGCCGATGCCCCACTGGCCGAACGCGTCCAGTGGATCATCGACAACGACATCAATCCGCAGTTGGCCATGCACAAGGGCCACGTCGAGCTGGCCGGCGTCGGTGACGATGGCGTGGTTCGGCTCAACTTCGGCGGCGGTTGCCACGGCTGCAGCATGGTCGACATCACCCTCAAGCAAGGCGTCGAGAAAACGCTGTTGGCGCAAGTGGCCGGCGTCCGTCGGGTGGTCGATATCACCGACCACGACAGCGGTGCCAATCCCTACGCGGCGCGTGGAAGCCAAGCGGCGTCCGCATCCCCCTACGGCAAGGCCTGACGGGACTGCTCGCGCGTGAAGAAGGCTGCTGAATTCATCGCCGCGCTCAATCAGCGCTGGCGGCTCAAGACCGGCCGCGAGGCGTCCGATACCCAGGGGTTGCCGACGGGCTGGCAATCCTGGCTGGACACCATGCAGCCTGCCGTCAAGCGCGGGCTGCGTCCGGATTCGCAGTCCTGGGTTGCCGCATTGGAAACCCACCCATTGCAGCGTCCCGGGAAAGCCAAGGGCCTGGCGCGGCCGTTCTTCCAGCTGCTGCGCCTGAGCCGTCCTTACGATCCGCGCGATGAGCGCAGGCTGCGGATCGGCGCGACATCAGCCGACATCCTGTTGCACCTGATCCTTGCCGGGCTGTTGCTGTGGCTGATGTACCTGCAGTTGTATGCCGTCCCCCAATCCGAAGAAGACGATGGCGGGGGCAGCGAAGCAGTGCAGGTGGAGTTCATCGGTCGTGGCAATGTCCGTGAAGGCGGGGGTGCACTCGCCACCGAGGGCGCTGAGGCTGCACCGGCGGCAGCGTCGTCTGCTGCGGCAGGCAAGCCGACGGGCAGTGCCGTCGTGGCGGCGGCCAGTCCCGCTGCAGCCAGCGCGCGGCCGCAGTTGGAACAGGTGACGGTGCCGCCTGCGCAGTTGACAGCCTCCCAAGCCCCGAACCTCGTGCAGGTTACGCCGATCCAGGACGCTGCGGCGGAGCAGCCACTGCAGGTCAGCGCCGTGCCTCAGCCGACCCCCGATGCGTTCCGCTTGCCACCTCCGCGTGAGCTCAGCATGCCCACTCCGGCGCAACCGCGCGAGGTTCAGCTGCAAGCGCAGGTCGAGTCGATCACAACCTTGCGTGCGCAACCGATTCGCACCCTGGAGGTGCACCAGCCGCAGCCCCAACTGCGACCACAGGAACTGCGGGAAACGGTCCGTGAACTCGAGGTGCTCTCGCCCGATGCGTCCAGGATCATGCGCGAACGCCCGCTGCCCTCCACCGCCAATGGAACTGCGCAACTTCGGGTTCCCGCGCTGACTGGCGAAATTCGCGGTATTCCAACTGGAACTGGCTCTGGGGGGAGCAGCACGTCGGCAGGCAGCGGCGCCGCAGCCCTTGGCGATTCCGCTGCACGTGGTGCGGGCGGCAATGCGACCCAAACCGGAGGCCAGGGACAGGCACAGGCCGGAACCGGGCACGGCACCGCGCCCGGAACCCAGGGAGGTCGCGGTGCTTCCGCGACCGGGGCGGGGGCAGGGCCTGGCGTGCGCGCAGCCCCGGGCGGCTGGCCGGGTGCGGCGCGCAGCGATGATTGGGGAGCCTCCAGCCGCAATGCCCCCGGCACCGGCACCGGCGATGGTCGCGGCGGTAATGGCAACAACGGCGCAGGGCGCGGCAACAACGGCAATGGCCAAGGCCAGCCGGGGCTGTTCAATGACGATGGCAGCGTTCGCCTGCCGGATCAGTGGTCGGCCAATTCCGGCGTCGATCTTGATCGCACTGGATCGTGGCTGAAGCGTCCCGGCTTCGAATACCGCGGCACCCGGTTCGACAAATACTGGATTCCGTCTGGAACTTTGCTGGACGAATGGGTGCGACGTGGCATCAAGGAACTGTCGATCCCGATTCCCGGAACCGGTGTTTCCTTGAAGTGCGTGGTCTCGCTGCTGCAACTCGGTGGCGGCTGCCTGCCGGTCAATCCCGATGTCAACGAGCAACCCGCCACCGGCCGGCCGGCACCGGTGATTCCCTTCAAGCCCGAACTGCAGGAAGACAACGGCAGCGTGCCTGCACCAGCGCCAGTCCCGACTCCACCCGCTGCGCCAGCGCGGAAGCCAGCACCGGCAGGCACGCAGGCTGCCGGAAGCGGTGCACGCCAAGGTGGATGACGCCGCGCAGCGACCGGCCGGTTGGCTTCATGGTGCCGTTCAACCCAGTGCCTTGCCGATGGTCCACAGCATCGCGCCCAGTGCCAGGCCGAGCAGGATAACCAGCAGCGCGATCCGTGACGGGGTGGCGAGCGCGGACAGGTTGCCGTCGGGCGTCGTCCGGTAGCCGCCGCGCAGCAACCACAACAACGCCGTCGGCCGCAGGAACGCGCCGGGCCCGAGTTGTGCCTTGATCCGTGGGTGGCGATCGCGGATGTGTACCAAGGTCAGTGGCCAGAAGATCACGAACGCGGTGGCCCCGGCGATGGCCAGCGCGAACGACAGCAGGGCGAGGAACAGGATGACGTCGGTGTCCATGCGGGCCGGGTGCGAGGATCAGAACTCGGCGCTGCCCGGCGCACGCGGGTAGGCGATCGCATCGCGGATGTTGGCGAGGCCACAGACGTACACCACCAGCCGCTCGAAGCCGAGGCCGAAGCCGGCATGCGGGACCGTGCCATAGCGACGGAAATCGCGATACCAGCCGTAATGCGCCGGGTCGAGGCCGAACTGCGCCATCCGCGCGTCCAGCACGTCCAGACGCTCCTCGCGCTGGGAGCCACCGATGATTTCACCGATGCCGGGCGCCAGCACGTCCATCGCGGCGACGGTCTTTCCGTCGTCGTTCAAGCGCATGTAGAAGGCCTTGATCTGTTCGGGGTAGTTCATCACCACCACCGGCCGGCCGACGTGCTCCTCGGTCAGCCAGCGTTCGTGCTCGGTCTGCAGGTCCAGGCCCCATTCCACCGGGAAGTCGAAGGTCTTGCCGGACGTCTGCAACAGGCTGACCGCATCGCCATAGTCGATGCGCTCGAACGGCGCATTGATGAAGGCCTCCAGCCGGGTGATCGCGTCCTTTTGCACGCGATCGGCGATGAAGGCCATGTCGTCGCCGCGCTCTTCGAGCACCGCGCGGAACAGGTACTTCAGGAAGTCCTCGGCGAGGTTGGCATCGTCGTTCAGATCGGCGAAGGCGATCTCCGGCTCGATCATCCAGAACTCGGCCAGATGGCGGCTGGTGTTGCTGTTCTCGGCACGGAAGGTCGGGCCGAAGGTGTAGACCTTGCTCAGGGACAGGCAGAACGCTTCGACGTTCAGCTGCCCGGAGACGGTGAGGAAGGTTTCCTTGCCGAAAAAGTCACGGGAGAAATCGACGTTGCCCTTGCCGTCACGCGGCAGGTTGGCCATGTCGAGGGTGGAGACGCGGAACATCTGCCCCGCGCCTTCGGCGTCGGAGGTGGTCACGATCGGCGTGCTGATCCAGTAGAACCCACGCTCGTGATAGAAGCGGTGCACCGCCTGCGCCAGGCAATGGCGGATACGCGTCACCGCGCCGAACAGGTTGGTGCGTGGGCGCAGGTGGGCGAACTCGCGCAGGTATTCCAGCGAATGCTGCTTGGGCTGCATCGGATAGGTGAGCGGATCCTCGACCCAACCCACGACTTCGACCGCGGACGCCTGCACTTCGAAGCTCTGGCCCTGGCCCTGCGACTTCACCAGCGTGCCGCTGCACACCACGGCGCATCCCGTGGTCAGGTGCTTCACCTCGGCTTCGTAGTTCGGCAGGGTGTCCGGCGCAACCACTTGGATCGGCGCGAAGCAGGAGCCGTCGCTGACGTTGACGAAACTCAGGCCCGCCTTGGAATCGCGGCGGGTGCGCACCCAGCCACGCACGGTCACCTGGCCACCTTCCGGCACGTGCCCGGCCAAGGCCTGGGCCACGGAAATCGTCGTCATCGTTGCAAACTCGTTTCGCGAAGTCAGGCCGCGCAGTTTACCGGAGAGCGTCATCCACCGAGCAGCATGCCAGTGCCCGGCACGGTCGAGTCGACGATCGCCGAAGCGATGCAGGGCGCTGGCGATCTGGGCCCGCAGTGCGGTGCCTGCCGGGATGGAGAACGCGACGGGAGAATGCCTGGCAAGGAAATCGCACGGTTCGATGTGGGTCTTGCGTGGTCGGGATCGATCGACACAAACATCCTCAGGGGATGCTCCGAACCCGTTCAGGCCCAGTTGCCGTCGGGCAGGGCTGGAACTTGCGCGCAAGGCCTTGATTTAACATAATGGGCGGCTCCCGTACGCGGGGGGCCTTGCCCGAACGCGCCGTGCTTCGCCAGGAAGTCGGTGGCCGAGGGCTGACCGGCAAACGAATGCTTGCCACCATCCACAAGGAAACCACCATGCGTCATTACGAAGTCGTGTTCCTGGTCCATCCGGACCGGAGCGAGCAGGTTCCGGCCATGATCGAACGCTACAAGGGTTCGATCGAAGCTGCCGGCGGCAAGATCCATCGCCTCGAGGACTGGGGGCGCCGCCAGCTGGCCTATCCGATCCAGAACCTCGTCAAGGCCCACTATGTGCTGCTCAACATCGAAGCCAGCCAAGCCGCGCTGGATGAACTGGTCGACAGCTTCCGTTTCAACGACGCGATCCTGCGCCACATGGCCATGCGCCGCGACGATGCCGTCACCGAACTGTCCCCGATCATGAAGAACAAGGACGAGAAGGGCGATCGTGGCGAGCGTCGCCATCGTGACGACGATGGCTTGGCCGATTCCGATCGCGCCGACGACACCGCTGAAGCCGCCTGAGGAGCCTGACCATGTCCAAATTCTTCCGCCGCCGCAAGTACTGCCGTTTCACCGCCGAAGGCGTGACCGAGATCGATTACAAGGATCTGGGCACCCTGCGCCAGTACATCACCGAAACCGGCAAGATCGTGCCCAGCCGCATCACCGGGACCAAGTCGCGCTACCAGCGCCAGTTGCAGAGTGCAGTCAAGCGCGCTCGGTTCCTGGCGTTGTTGCCCTACACGGACAACCACCACGTCTGAATGCTTCGCCTGCTCGGCGTGGCGTTGTCGCTGATCGGCCGCGCGCATCCTCATTGACCCATGTCAAAGCGGTGCGCGCGATCTCCCGCGCCTGGCCACGCCTTCGCAGGCTGTGCGTCAAGCGTTACCTACCCGTCCATTCGGACAGCAACCGTTGCGGCGCCCAAGCGTCGCTAACGAATACGGAGCACTGACATGCAACTGATCCTCCTGCAGAAAGTCACCAATCTCGGCAACCTCGGTGACAAGGTCACGGTCAAGCCGGGCTATGGTCGCAACTACCTCGTGCCACAGGGCAAGGCCGTTCCGGCCACCGCCGCCAACCTTGCGGAGTTCGAAAAGCGCCGCGCCGAATACGAAGCCAAGGCACAGGCGACGCTGGATGCCGCCAACGCACGCCTTGCCAAGCTCGATGGTGCCAGCGTGACGATCGCCGCCAACGCGTCCACCGAAGGCAAGCTGTACGGGTCGGTGGGTCCGCGCGAAATCGCAGACGCGCTCGGCCGCCAGCACGGGGTGGAAGTGCACAATTCGGAAGTGACGATGGGCGAAGGTTCGATCCGCCATGTCGGCGAATTCGAAGTGCATGTCCACCTCCACGCCGACGTGCAAACTGCGGTCAAGGTCGTGGTGGTTCCCGAAGCCGCCTGATCGCGGGCCCTCGGTGAACGGTGACGGGCGCCTGCGGGCGCCCGTTGCATTTTTGGATTCGAATCCCGGGTGGGGCCACGGGTCGCAGCCGGTGAGACGGGTTGTCCACAGGATGTCCCATGACTTGTCTGCAACCCTCGCGGTCGATGGCGATCTACGATGGATGACTTGGAATCCAGTGCGTCCGGCGTGGACGCGCGGCAAGGAAAAGGGAGCCCCAATCCATGACGGCAGGCACGGGAGCGCGTCGTGACTTCGGCTTTGCGTCACGCAGTGATGCGCGGGTCGAAATGCTGCGCATTCCACCGCAGTCGATCGAATCCGAACAGGCCGTGCTGGGTGGGTTGATGCTGGATCCGCGCGCGTTCGACAGGGTTGCGGATCGCCTCGTCGACGAGGATTTCTACCGCCGCGACCACCGCCTGATCTACCGCGCGATTCGCGAGTTGGCCGAAAAGAACCGGCCCTGCGATGTGCTGATCGTCGGGGAATGGCTCGAATCCCAGGGCCTGCTCGTCGAAGGGTTGGATACCACCTACCTGATCAGCCTGGCGGCCAACGTTCCCGGTGCGGCGAACATTGACGCCTATGCCGACACTGTGCGCGACAAGGCGATCCAGCGCCGCCTGATCGATGTCGGCACCACCATCGTCAACGATGGTTTCCAGCCCGAAGGTCGCGATTCCAGTGAGCTGCTGGCCAAGGCCGAGCAGGAGGTGTTCGCGATCGCCGAAAGCCACACGCACGGACGCCAGGATTTCATCGCCGTCAACCAGGCCTTGGGCGAGGCCTTCGAGGTCCTGCAGCAACGTGCGGAGAACGGCGGTGGCGTCACTGGCCTGCCCACTGGCTACACAGAATTCGATCGCATGACCGCCGGGTTGCAACCGACCGACCTGGTTGTGCTGGCTGCGCGTCCGGCAATGGGCAAGACCACGCTGGCGCTGAACATCGCCGAATACGGAGCGCTCAAGTCGAAGAAGGCGGTCGCGGTCTTCTCGATGGAAATGTCGGCTTCGCAACTCGCACTCCGCCTGATCTCTTCATTGGGGCGCATCGATGCCGGGCGGCTGCGCGTGGGCGACCTGCAGGACGAGGACTGGGGGCGGGTGCATGGCGCGATCGCCCAGCTCAGCAGCGCCAAGATCTTCATCGACGATACCCCGGCGCTGTCGCCCGAAGTGTTGCGCGCCAAGGCGCGCCGGCTCAAGCGCGAGCACGACCTTGGCCTGATCGTGATCGACTACCTGCAGCTGATGCAGGTCCCCGGCAACAGCGAGAACCGTGCCACCGAGATTTCCGAGATCAGTCGCTCGCTCAAGGGCTTGGCCAAGGAACTCAAGGTGCCGGTGATCGCACTGTCGCAGCTCAACCGCTCTCTGGAATCGCGCACCGACAAGCGTCCGGTGATGGCCGACCTGCGTGAATCCGGCGCGATCGAGCAGGACGCCGACATGATCGTCTTCATCTACCGCGACGAGTACTACCACAAGGAAACGTCACCGGACAAAGGGCTGGCGGAAATCATCATCGGCAAGCAGCGCAACGGCCCGACCGGCAGCTTCAAGCTGAAGTTCTTCGGCGAATACACCCGTTTCGACAACCTTGCCTACGACACCGTGGGCCATCTCTGATGACGCAGATCGCGCAAGCGCACCAGGGGTGGTGTCCGGGCGGTACGCCATGAGCGAAGCCGACAACCAGCGCCCCACCCGGATCGTGGTCGATCTCGACGCGCTTTCCGGCAACCTGCGTGCGATCCGCAGCCACGTCCAGGTGCCGGTGATGGCGATCCTGAAGGCCAATGCCTATGGCCACGGCTTGGTCCGCGTCGCCCAGCATCTGCAGGCGCAGGGGGCGGAACACTTCGGCGTCGCCTTCCTCGAAGAAGGCATCGCCCTGCGCCGTGCCGGCATCCAGCTTCCCATCCTTGTCCTCGGCGGCATCCTCGGGCGCCAGATCACCCAGTTGATCGAACACGATCTGGAAATCACCGTGTCCTCGCTGGACAAGCTGCGCAAGGTCGAGGCGACGGCGGAGGCGATGGGGCGCAAGGCGGTCATCCATCTCAAGATCGACACCGGGATGGAGCGCATCGGTGTGCACAGCGAAACCTGCGCGCCCTTCATCGAGGCGGCGGTGGCTTCGCGCTGGTGCTCGATCAAGGGCGTGTATTCGCATCTGGCCTGTGCCGACGATCCGGCATCAACGATGACCGCGCTGCAGATCGAACGCTTCCGCGACGCCTGCGCCCAGTTCAGCCGCCTCGGTGCGCCGATGCCGATCCGCCACCTCGCCAACTCCGGCGGCATCCTGCATTTTCCGGAAAGCTGGTTGGACATGGTGCGGCCGGGGATCGTGCTGTACGGCGTGCAGCCGGATCCGGGCTCGCGGCGGACGCTTGCGGTCAAGCCCGTGCTCGAGTTGCTGTCGCAGGTCGTCTATTTTAAGGTGGTGCGGGCAGGCCGACCGGTCAGCTATGGCGCCACCTGGACGCCGACCGTCGATACCCGCGTGGTCACCATCCCGCTGGGCTATGGCGACGGTTATCCGCGCGCGCTGTCCAATCGCGGCCAGGTGCTGATCCGCGGCCAGCGCCTGCCGATCGTCGGGCGCGTGTGCATGGATCAGTTCATGGTCGATCTCGGGCCGCAAGGCAGCGCCTACAACGGTGATGACGTGACGTTGATTGGCCGGCAAGGTGGCGAGGTGATCCGGGTCGAAGATCTGGCCGAACAAGCCGACACCATCGGCTACGAAATCCTCACCCGCCTCAATGAGCGCATCCCGCGCGAGTATCGCGGCGGCTGATCCGCGCCTGCTCGTCATCCCCGCGAACGCGGGCTGCTTTTGACAGACATGGGTCTGTCCGATCCATGGAGGTCCTGAGATCTCGTCATCCCCGCGAACACGGGCTGCTTTTGACAGACATGGGTCTGTCCGATCCATGGAGGTCCTGAGATCTCGTCATCCCCGCGAACGCGGGCTGCTTTTGACAGACACAGGTCTGTCCGATCCATGGAGGTCCTGAGATCTCGTCATCCCCGCGAGCGCGGGCTGATTTTGATAGACATAGGCCCGTCCAATCCATGGAGGTCCTGAGATCTCGTCATCCCCGCGAGCGCGGGCTGATTTTGATAG
>NZ_JADZDS010000061.1 GCF_020850895.1 Thermomonas sp.
ATTCACTCCGACGCCTTGCGGTCTTCGTCGTCAAAGACCACCTTGTCGGCCACCCCAGTGCGACGGGCAAAAATCTTGTTGGACGCGGCGTCCCAAGCTCGGTCGTTGCCCGCCTTGCTTTTGCTGAACAGCAGGCTGGATGCAGCATCCACGCCCATGCGTTGGGCATCGTGGAAGGCGGCAAGATCAGCGCTGAGGAACACGAAGTCCCAGCCCAACCCTTTCTTGGCATCGATGAGGGCCGTCACGCGGCTGCGATCGAACTCGCGACTGGCATTCTCCTGCCCGTCGGTGACGACCACGAAGATCACCTTGGTCGGCCGCCCCGATTCCGGAAGGGCTGCCAGTTGCGCCTCCAAGTCAAGGATGCCCCGGCCCATGGCGTCATAGAGGGGCGTCGAAGCCCGCGGAACGTAGCGCTCCAGCGTCAACGGAGGCGCCGAGCTGATGGGGACCATCGAGTGCAGTACCTCATAGGGATCCTGGGAATCGAATTGCACCAGCGTGAAGGTGGCCGGATCCGGGGCAGCCTGTTGCTGCGCGAGGAATGCATTGAACCCACCCACCACGTCCCCACGGATGTCCTGCATGGATCCTGTCCGATCCAGAATCACGGTGATATGGCTGCGCTCGGACATGGCATGCTCTCCTCGGTGAATGTGTTTCGGAGAGTAATCCCGGCCGATCTCACGCACTGAGACGGCAACGTGGGGGATGGGATGGTAGCGGAAGCATAAATACTGGAGGGCAAGCATCGGCGCGCGTGGAATCACCGAAACCCAGCTGAAGTCGGGGCCGTGAGAGGGTGTACAGAATTCTGTGTAAACGGGATTGACCCTTTTTTCTCAGTTTGGGCACGGCTTCGCGAATGCTTGGGCACGGCGTGGGCACAGGATGGGCACAGACGCGCCAACTCGACCGAAAAGCAAAAGGGCCAATGAGCGTCAACCCATTGACCCTTGTGCTTTTTTGGTGGCGCGCCCGGAGAGATTCGAACTCCCGACCCCCAAGTTCGTAGCCTGGTGCTCTATCCAGCTGAGCTACGGGCGCAGAAACGCAATTGTGATGCATTGCAGCGTGATGCGTCAACGCGAACGTTGGGCAGTGGCGCTGTCGCAAACGCGAAACTGGCGGAGACTGAGGGATTCGAACCCTCGATGGAGCTTTTGACCCCATACTCCCTTAGCAGGGGAGCCCCTTCGGCCTCTCGGGCAAGTCTCCGGGTCGCGCAGCGCAAGCCGGGAAGGATACAGGCAAGGCCTGATTCGGGCAAACCTTTTCAGTCGCTGGATGGGTCCGGCACGCCTGTTTCGGTCGACGCTTCGGGCCTGCCGCCACCCTGGATCCGCTGGTAGATCTCCTCGCGGTGGACGGCCACGTCCTTCGGCGCGGTGATGCCGATGCGCACTTGGTTGCCCTTCACGCCGAGCACGGTGACGGTGATCGCATCACCGATCATCAGGGTCTCGCCTACGCGCCTGGTCAGGATCAACATCGCAACTCCCTTGCCGCGGTGGTACGCACGATCGTGTGCCCGCGGTCACGTCCGGTTCATGAATGATACCGTCGGCACTCCCTGTGCAACAAGTCGACCCGGTCAAGCTTTCGACAGAATCTCCTGCACGGAAACAGCCACGCCTTCGAGCGCGGGCTGCAAGGCCGGCCCATCCTCGCCGCCGCCCTGGGCCATGTCCGGACGGCCGCCGCCCTTGCCGTTTACCTTGCGGGCAACCTCGGCGAGCACGTCACCGGCCTTGACCTTCCCCAGCGCCGCACCGGACACGCCTGCCACCAATGCGACCTTGCCGTCCTTCACCCCGGCCAGCACGATCACCGCATCGCCCAATTGCTGCTTGAGCCGGTCCATGGCATCGCGCAGGGCCTTGGCATCGAAGCCTTCCAGTCGCACGGCCAACACCCTGATGCCAGCGACATCCCGCGCCTGCGCGGCGAGATCGCCCGCAGCACTCGATGCGGCCTTGGCCTTGATCGCCTCCAGCTCGCGCTCCAGCTTCTTTTGCTTGTCCAGCAGCGCATGCAGCTTGTGTGCCAACTCGGCCGGATTGCCGCCGAGCATGTGTGCGGCCTCGTGCAGGCGCTGTTCCTCTTCGCTGACGAAATCCAGCGCGCCCTGCCCGGTCACCGCTTCGATACGACGCACGCCGGCCGACACACCGCCTTCACTGACCAGCTTGAACAGGCCGATGTCACCGGTGCGCCCAGCGTGGGTGCCGCCACACAATTCGGTGGAGGTCGGGCCGAAACGCAGCACGCGCACGTGTTCGCCGTATTTCTCGCCAAACAGCGCCATCGCGCCGAAATCCAGAGCCTCCTGCATCGCCATATGGCGTACTTCGCCTTCATGATTGGCGCGCACTTCGGCATTGACGCGGCGTTCGACCTCGGCCAACTCGACCGCGGTCATCGGCTGGAAGTGGGAGAAGTCAAAACGCAGACGATCCGGCGCGACCAGCGAGCCTTTCTGCTGGACATGGGTACCGAGCACGTTGCGCAAGGCCGCGTGCAGCAGATGGGTGGCGCTGTGGTTGAGCACGATGGCCTTGCGGCGCACCGCGTCCACCGCGCCGTGCAGCACGTCGCCCTTCTTCAGTGCGCCGGCCGTCAACGCGCCGCGATGACCGTGAAACTGGCCGGCCAGTTTCAGCGTATCGCTGACGGCAAAGGCCACGCCCGCCGCCGACAAGGCACCGGTATCGCCCACCTGGCCACCGGATTCTCCATAGAACGGCGTGCGATCCAGCAGGACGATGGCGTCATCCCCGGCGGCAATCGCATCCACCGGCTTGCCGTCCTTCAATAGCGCCAGCACGGTCAGACCGTCGGCCGATAGCGCCTCGTATCCGAGGAATTGGGTGGGTGACAGCGAGGCCACCAGCTCGGCCGGCAATTGCACACCGCCACCGAACTTGCCGGCTGCACGCGCGGTTTCCTTCTGCTGCGCCATCGCTGTATCAAAGCCGGCCACATCGACCGTCATTCCGCGTTCGCGCGCCATGTCCTGGGTGAGGTCAAGCGGGAAGCCATAGGTGTCGTACAGACGGAAGGCATCACCGCCGGGGATGATGGTGTCGGTGACGCGGCCTGCCACGTCCTCGAACATCTTCATGCCCGAATCCAGCGTTTCGGCGAAACGCTCTTCTTCCGCCAACAGCGCACGCTCGGCGGTGGCCCGGCCGTCGCGCAGCACCGGATAGGCCTCGCCCATCAGTGCATCCAACGTGGCCACCAGTTTGTGGAAGAACGGCTGGCGCACGCCCAGCATCCAGCCGTGACGCAGGGCGCGGCGGATGATCCGGCGCAGCACATAGCCGCGGCCTTCGTTGGACGGCAGCACGCCATCGACGATCAGGAAGGCACAGGCGCGGATATGGTCGGCAATCACCCGCAGCGATTTGTTTTCCAGATCGGTCGTGGCGGTGAGTTCGGATGCGTGCTTGATCAGCGCCTGGAACAGGTCGATTTCGTAATTGGAATGGACGTGTTGCAGGATCGCGGTGATGCGCTCCAAGCCCATGCCGGTGTCCACGCAGGGTGCGGGCAGCGGCGTCAGCGTGCCGTCGGCGGCACGGTCGAACTGCATGAACACGTTGTTCCAGATTTCGATGTAGCGGTCACCATCTTCGTCGGGTGAACCGGGCGGGCCACCGAAATGGCTGGGGCCGTGGTCGTAGAAAATTTCCGAGCAGGGGCCACAGGGGCCGGTGTCGGCCATCTGCCAGAAATTGTCCGAGGCAAACGGCGCACCCTTGTTGTCGCCGATGCGGATGATCCGCTCCGGCGGCAGGCCGATGTCGTTCAACCAGATGCCATAGGCTTCGTCATCGGTGTGATACACCGTGGCCAGCAAGCGGTCTTTGGGCAGCTTCCAAACGTCGGTCAAGAGTTCCCATGCCCAGACAATCGCCTCTTTCTTGAAGTAATCGCCAAACGACCAGTTGCCGAGCATCTCGAAGAAGGTGTGATGCCGCGCGGTGTAGCCCACCGAATCTAGGTCGTTGTGTTTGCCGCCGGCACGCAGGCAGCGCTGCACATCGGCCGCGCGCACGTAGCTGCGCTTTTCCGCGCCGAGGAACACATCCTTGAATTGCACCATGCCGGAATTGGTGAACAACAAGGTGGGGTCATTACCCGGCACCAGCGGCGCCGACGGCACGATGGTGTGGCCCTTGGCGGCGAAGTAGTCGAGGAAGTCGCGGCGGATATCGGCGGTGGTTTTCATGCGGCAATTCGGGAGTTAGCGGGCAGCACGGCGCCCGCGAGCCGGTGACGATGCGGCTGCGGATTCGAGCAGGCAACCCAGAACCGCCAGTTTACAGGGCCGGGCGCCCAGCCGGCCATGCATGCCGCTGGCGCGACATGGCCATGGACAGCGCGGACGCCGTCGGCGTTGTCAACCGAACAGGCCGGCCGCGCATCGACCGCATGGGCGATTGGCCCGCGTGCGCGGCATCCGGGCATGTGTCGGACGCAGCCTGTGCTGCGAAGTCGACGATGGGCTTGTTCAGCAGCTCGCACATTCGTCCCCCTTTGCCGACACGCCGAGGGTGTGTTTTCATCCCAGCACTTTCCACGCTGATGACGGCAACGGGGAACGGGACGTGGACGACGTAATCGTGGCAGTGTTGATATTGCTTGGCATCTTGGTCATTTCTGGCCCGATCCTCGCGAGCGTGGCGCTGGCAAAGGTCTCTTCGCTCCGCCAACGCGTCGACCACATGACACGCGAACTCGCTGCCCTGCGCGGGGCTGACACGCCATCACAGCCGGCGGCGCCAGCCGAACCGGCAGCCTTCGATTCGCACGTCGCGGCCCCCGCACCGTCACCCGGTTCGCGGCCGGCACCCGACCTGCCGCCGCAGGAACCGCCACGCGGCTTCGGCGAGCCGATGCCGCGCAAGGAACCCCTGCCTCCGCCGATTCCACACTCCGTCGACGTGCAGCCCGAGCAGGTCACGCCGCCCGCGCCCGCGCAGATGCCTTCCGAGCCCGGCGTGATCGACACCGTGGTGACGCGGATCAAGGCGTGGTTCGGCAGCGGCAATGTGCCGGTCAAAGTGGGCATGCTGGTGCTGCTGGTCGGCGTGGCCGCCCTGCTGCGCTATGCCAGCAACCAAGGCTGGTTGAACGCGCCGATCGAGCTGAAGCTGGCAGGCATCTGCGGGATTGCCATGGCGGCATTGGTCTTCGCGTGGCGCAAGCGCGACAGTCACCGCACCTTCGCATTGGCGGTTCAAGGCGGCGCGATTGGCGTGCTGCTGATGGTCGCCTTCGCAGCCTTCAAGACCTATCACCTGATCGACGCCATGCCCGCGTTTGCGGCCAGCGTGGTGTTGATCGCCGGAATGGCGGTGCTGGCCGTACTGCAGGATTCGCGGACGTTGGCCATCCTCGGCACGCTCGCCGGCTTCATGGCGCCGATCTGGCTGTCCGATGGCAGCGGCAACCATGTCGCCCTGTTCTCGTACTACGCCGTGCTCAATATCGGCATCTTCGTGATCGCATGGCTGAAGCCGTGGCGCATTCTCAACCTGCTGGGCTTCGTGTTTACCTGGGGCATCGGTAGTGTTTGGGGCGCGCTGTCCTACACGCCAGACAAGTTCGCCAGCACCGAACCCTTCCTGCTGCTGTTCTTCACGTTCTATCTGCTGATTCCGCTGCTGTATGCACGCAAGGCAACCACACCGGGGGGCGCGCGCATCGACGGCTCGCTGCTGTTCGGCACACCGCTGATCGCGTTCTCCCTGCAAGCCGGCCTGCTGCACGACGACCGCATGAGTCTGGCACTGTGCGCGCTCGGGCTTGCAGCGATCTATGCCGTGCTGGCGAAACTGCTGGTGGGACGTGAACGCCTGGGCCTGCTTGCACGCGGTTATGCGGTGCTTGCGGTCGGCTTCGCCACGCTCGCGGTGCCCTTGGCACTCTCTGCGCGCGCCACCGCGTCGGTGTTTGCCCTCGAAGGTGCGGGCTTGGTCTGGCTGGGCCTGCAGCAGCAGCGCAGGCTGGCGCGCTGGACCGGGCTGGGGCTGCAACTTGCCGCGGCGTTTGCGTGGTGGCTCGCCGCCAGCGATGGGATCCCCCGCGATGCACTGGCCATCGCCAATGCCACCTGCATGGGCGCGCTGCTGATCGCGCTGGCCGCATTCGCCACTGCGTGGCTGTATCGCAAGGCCGAACAGTCGACCACGGCCGCCCTCGCCTATCTCTGGGGCCTGCTCTGGTGGCTGGGCAACGGGATCGAGGAAATCGGGCGCTTCGTCGCGACCGAACATCACCTCCATCTCGTCCTGCTGGTGTTCGGCATCAGTGGATGGCTGGCAGCCGAAGTACACCGGCGCGCCCCGGCGCGTGCGCTGGCATGGACCACCCTGGGCGGCTTGCTGTTGGGCTTCCCGATGGCCCTGATCCAGCAAGCAGAATTGACCCAGCCACTGGCCGGCTACGGCAGTTGGGCATGGCCGCTGTTTGCGCTACTGGGATGGCGCAGCCTGGTCTGTCTGCGTGAAAGCCAGTCTGCACTTTCGGGCATCGCGCAAACCGTATGGTGGCTGTTGTGGCCAACGGTGTTGTCGCTGCTGGCTTGGTACCTGGCCGACCACTTCGCCCTCGCCCAAGGCTGGACGGGCATGCTGCTGGCCTTGCCATGGCTGATCCTCGCAACGGTTTCGCTGCAACGTTGGCACTGGCTCACGCCGCCGCTTGGCGCTGCGTTCGATCGCTATCGCCTGCCGTTGCAGATGCTGTTGTTCACGGCGCTGACCCTGTGGTGGTTGGTTGCCCTGTTTGACAGTGGTGACGGCGCACCGCTGCCTTGGCTGCCCTTGCTCAACCCGCTGGATCTTGCACAAGCTGCGGTGCTGGTCTTGCTGGCCCAATGGATGCGTGACGACTCTGCTCCGTCCAGCAAATCGTTCCGATTGGGTTTGGCGCTGGCGGCGCTGTTGCTGGTGACCACGATGACCTTGCGCGGCGTCCATCATTGGGGCGGCCTGGCGTGGAATGACGCACTGCTGCCCAGCGGGCTGGCACAGACCAGCCTCGCCGTGGTCTGGAGCCTGCTCGGCGTGATCGGATGGGTGCTCGGCTCCCGACGCGGGCAGTGGGGACTGTGGCTGTCCGGCGCCATCCTGATGGGCATCGTCCTGCTCAAGCTGCTGTTGATCGATCGCAGCAACCTCGGCGACTTGCTCGGCATCGGCGCCTTCATCGCCTACGGCCTGCTGTGCACCTTGGTCGGTTGGTTTGCACCTGCACCGCCCCGGAACACAAGCGCACCACCGCCCGTCACCGAGCCTGAAGGAGCCACGCCATGAATTGCAACCGGATCGGACGCTGGCTGTCACTGGCCCTGATGACGTTGCCTTTGGCCTTGGTCGCGCAGACATTGCCACCCTACGCCCGTCAGTGGCAGATCACGCTGTCGCGCGATGACGCCGGCGCCTATCGGGTGCCCCTGCAAGCCGATGTCTATGGCGCAGCGTACTGGCCTGACCTGCGCGATGTGCGGGTGATCGATGCCGATGGCAAGCCGGTTGCCAGCACGGTGCACGCCGCACCAGCACCGACGGCAGCACCGCTACGCCGCGTTCCATTGCGCTGGTTTGCGCTGCCGCCGAGAGCCGCTGCCGACGGCGGCACGCTCGCATTGATGGTGGAACGCAGCACTGACGGTACCGTGGTGGCGATCCATGACACCTCGACCGTGCAACTGCGCCCCAATGTGGCGCTGGTCTGGCTGATTGATCGTGGACCAGCGCCAGCGCGGCTGCTATCGCTCAAAGTGGAATGGGCTGAGACCGACACGCCCGTCGATGTGGACTACCGCCTGGAAGGCAGCGACGACCTGCGCGACTGGCAGACCCTCGATCCGGACGTCCATCTGCTGCAACTGCGCAACCAGGGCCAGGCCTTGCGCAGGGACAGCGCACAGGTGGACACCCGGCTGCGCTACCTGCGCATGGTGCCGCTGCAGGAACAGGGCAGTCTGGCGGTGACCGGGTTTTCCGGCGAGGTGACCACACCCGCCATGCCCGAACGCTGGAAATGGCTGGAGATTGCCGGTACTGCAGGTGCAAACAAGGACTACCACTATGCGTTGAAGGGGCGCTACCCGATCCAGCGCTTTGAAGTGGTCATGCCCGCCAACAGCACGGCAAGCTGGAACCTCGCAAGCCGCGATTCAACTGCAATCGAGACCACGCCAACAAGGTGGCAACCGCGTGCCGCTGGGGTGACCGCGTGGAACCTGAATGAAAACGGCAACGAACAGCGCTCGCCACCGGGCCAACTGGACGGCCGCGTTGGTGACCAGGCATGGCGACTGCAGCAGGTCTCCGGTGCGGCCTTGGCAGCAGCACCACCGCTTCGGCTGGGTTATCAGACCGGCAGCGTGCTGTTCCTCGCCCAAGGGCGCGCGCCCTATCGGTTGGTCGCCGGCAGCGCCCTTGCATCGGCAAATCACGCGGATCTGGAGCCGATGCTTGCCGAGTTGCGCACACGCCGCGGTGCCCAGTGGCAGCCGTCATCGGCTGCACTCGGGCTGGGAAGCGCACTTGCAGGCGACGCAGCCTACACGCCGGCGCCGATTGCACGCGACTGGAAATCATTGGTGCTTTGGGGCGTACTGGCGCTGGGTACGTTGCTGGTGGGCGGATTGGCTCTCAGCCTGTTGCGTGGCCAGGCGAAACCGACAGATTGAGCTTGGTGTTACATGTCGAGAGTGGAGTCAGCGCTGGCCATTCTGCAGATTCGCCCATTGCCTATATGCAACGCGGATTAGGGCAACGCTGATTTATTTGGCGTTGTCTACCGACCATGGACGGTCGGCTGCGGATCGATCACATATGTGATTGATCCGCGTGAGCTGCGTCCGGACTTGCACCGGACGCAGCGTGTCTGACACGTCCAGGATAGCCTTGCCCAGCATTGACTTAAGGACAGGGAACATCGAATAACCTCGGATATCTAGCTCGAGGCTCCAGTGAGCATCTTCAAGTCATTGAATACAAAGGCAATGGATTCCCGCTTTCGCGGGAATGACGAGCAAAAACCAGTTATTCGAGGTTCCCGACAGTCACTCACCACGGCGCATCGCGAGCGCGGCGCGCAGCTGGTCCATCGAAAACCCCCGCCGCAACAGGAACTCTGCGGTCTTGCGTCGCGCGGCGGGATCCGTACAAGAAGGCCGCGTGGACCGTCGTCGCAGCAGGCCACAGGCCACTTCCACCCAGTCACCGTCGAAGGCGTCCAACACCGCGGTGATGAGGTCGGCAGGAACGCCATGCATGCCCAACTCGGCACGGATATACGCGGGTCCATAGCCACTGCCCGCACGGCAACGCAACAGCGACTCGGCAAAACGCGCATCGCTCTGCCAGCCGTCGGCATCCAGCTGCGCCACTGTCGCCTGCGCATCAACTGCTGCAATACCGCGTTGCTCCAGTTTGCGCTGCAATTCCTTGCGTGAGTGTTCGCGGCGCGTCAGCAGGGCCACGGCGCGCTGTGCGGGCGTAGGTTCCGGGCGACGGCGGCGAGGCCCCATTGACGAGGGCGGCGCGCCACCACCGTCGCCCGGCTCCGTCATTCGCCAGCTGCCTCCTCGTCACGCGAGGCTTCGTCGGGCACGAACTGCTCACGCAGTGCCACTTCCAGCTTGTTCGCGATCTCCGGATTTTCCTTCAGGAACTGGCGCGCATTCTCCTTGCCCTGACCGATGCGTTCACCGTCGTAGCTGTACCAGGCACCCGCCTTGTCCACCAGCTTGGCATTCACGCCCATCTCGATCAGCTCGCCTTCGCGCGAGATGCCCTCGCCGTAGAGGATTTCCGTGATGACCTGCTTGAACGGCGGTGCCAGCTTGTTCTTGACCACCTTGATCCGGGTTTGGTTGCCGATGATGTCCTCGCCCTTCTTGATGCTGCCGATGCGGCGGATGTCGAGCCGCACCGAGGCGTAGAACTTGAGCGCATTGCCGCCGGTGGTCACCTCCGGGCTCTGGCCCGGCATCATCACGCCGATCTTCATGCGCAACTGATTGATGAAGATCACCAGCGTATTGCTGCGCTTGATGTTGCCGGTGAGCTTGCGCAGGGCCTGGCTCATCAGGCGCGCCTGCAGGCCAGGCAGCTGGTCGCCCATCTCGCCTTCGATCTCGGCCTTGGGCGTGAGCGCAGCCACCGAGTCGATCACCACCATGTCCACGGCGTTGGAGCGCACCAGCATGTCGGCGATTTCCAGCGCCTGTTCGCCGGTGTCGGGCTGCGACAGATACAGGTCATCGAGGTTGATGCCCAGCTTCTGCGCATACACCGGATCGAGCGCATGCTCGGCATCGATGAAGGCGCAGGTGCCGCCGGCCTTCTGGCATTGGGCGATGGCCTGCAGGGTCAGGGTGGTCTTGCCGGAGGATTCCGGGCCGTAGATCTCCACCACGCGGCCCTTGGGCAGGCCGCCGATGCCGAGCGCGATATCCAGCATCAGCGAGCCGGTACCGATGGTTTCCACCGCCTCCACGGTGCGATCGCCCATCCGCATCACCGAGCCCTTGCCGAACTGGCGCTCGATCTGGGTCAGGGCCGCGGCCAGCGCGCGCTTCTTGTTTTCGTCCATCGGGGTGCTCCTTGGAATGCGTGGATGGGAGTTGTTCGGGTTGAAGGCAGCTTAGGCAGGGCCAGTCGCATGGGCTGCGACGCTGGCGAACCGTATGCAGATTTTTTCGTGGGCGCCTCGATGATGGAATCGGAAATCGCCGCGACCCGCGTCGGAATTCGGCTCGACCCGTCGTGCGAGAAGATCAACCATGGGGCCGCACCAGACCGCAGTAGAGGCCTTCGATCGCGAAGTCCTGGCCGGGCAGGACCTCGATCGGCGCATGGTCGGGATTGCGCGGCAGCAGCCGGATCTTGCCCTGCGCAGGCTTGAACAATTTGACCGTGATCTCATCGTCGATGCGGGCAATCACCACCTGCCCGCTGCGCGCCTCGTTGGTGCGGTGCACGCCGATCAGGTCCCCATCGAAGATGCCTTCGTCACGCATGGAGTCGCCCTTGACCCGCAGCAGGTAATCCGGCGTCAGCGCGAACAGGGTGCGGTCCATCAGCACCATTTGATCACTGCCGATATCGGCCCCGATCGGCACGCCGGCGGCAACCTGCCCCAGCACCGGCAACTGCATCGCGTTGTCGTCGGCGGGCAAGTCGAGTTGGCGCGGGCGATCCGGCCACTGCAGCAGGCGCAGGCCGCGCGCGCGTCCGGGGCTGCGTTCGATCACGCCGGCGACTTCCAGCGCCTCCAAGTGGTACTGCGCGGCGCGCACGCCGCTGAACCCGAAAGCACGGGCAATCTCGGTCTGTGAGGGCGCGAAGCCGTCGGCTTCAATCCGTTCGGCGAGGAAGGTGTGGATGGCGCGTTGGGTATCGGTCAGGCTCATGATTAGTAGTAATACTACTAATTTATTGCAGGGTCAACACCCATCACCAACCCACACTCAGCCCAGCACCCGCTCCAACCCCTGCAGGGCCGCCGCCACGGTCTGTCGACGCACCGCGTCGCGGTCGCCATCGAAATGGAACACCTCGGCATGGGCATAGCCACCGCGCCGCTTCCAGCCGATCCACACCGTCCCCACCGGCTTGTCCTCGCTGCCACCCCCTGGCCCAGCGATGCCGGTCACGGCCACCGCCACCGTCGCGCCCGAATGCACCAGCGCCCCGGACACCATCTCCACCACGGTCTCGCGGCTGACCGCGCCGAACTGCTCCAGGGTCTGCGGGCGTACGCCCAGCAAGGCCTGCTTGGCCTCGTAGCTGTAGGCGGCCATGCCGCAGTCGAACCAGCCCGACGAACCCGGCACATCGGTCATGCACTTGGCGATCCAGCCACCGGTGCAGCTTTCCGCCGTCACCAGCATCTGTCGCGCCGCGAGCAGGCGCTGCCCGATCGACGCAGACAGGGCATCAAGTTCGGTATCGGTCGGAACGTTCATCGGCAACCCGATCATTGGCGTGAGCGCGTTGTAGCGCATCTGCGGCGGGGAGACAAAGCCGACGCTGCGGCAGACGCTTCGGGCAAACTATCCCATTCCCTCTGCCGCGCTCTTTGGATGACTGCCGAACACACCCCCCTGATGAAGCAATTCTTCGCTGCCAAGGCGGAGCATCCGGACGTGCTGCTGTTCTTCCGCATGGGCGATTTCTACGAGCTGTTCTACGACGATGCGCGCAAGGCGGCTCGGCTATTGGATATCACCCTGACCCAGCGCGGCAATTCTGCGGGTGCGCCGATCCCGATGGCGGGCGTGCCGCACCATGCGTATGAAAGCTATCTGGCGCGCTTGGTGGCACTGGGCGAGTCGGTCGCGATTTGCGAGCAGATCGGTGATCCGGCCACCAGCAAGGGGCTGGTGGAACGCAAGGTGGTGCGCATCGTCACTCCCGGCACGGTGACGGATGAGGCGCTGCTGGACGAGCGGCGTGACACCCTGCTGCTGGCAATCGCACGCGGCAAGCATGGCTATGGTTTGGCTTGGGCGGATCTGGCCAGTGGTCGGCTACGTGCGAATGAAGTGGCCGGCATCGATGCGCTGGAAGCCGAGCTAGCGCGGCTGCAGCCGGTGGAAACCTTGATTGCCGATGAAGACGGCTGGGCGGAGACGGTGCTGGAACTGCGCGGCTTGCGCCGGCGTGCGCCGTGGCTGTTCGATGCCGACTCTGGCCGTCGCCAGTTGCTGCAGTTTTTCCAAGTGCACGACCTCACCGCCTTCGGCATCGACGACAAACCGCTGGCCACCGCCGCATCCGCCGCGCTATTGGGCTATATCGAAGAAACCCAGAAGCAGCGGCTGCCGCATCTGCGTGCGATCGCGCTGGAAACCAGCGACGAGGCGGTGGCGATGAATGCCGCCACCCGCCGCCATCTGGAGCTGGATTCGCGTGTCGATGGCGATGTGAAAGCCACCCTGCTGGGCGTGCTGGATTCCACCATAACCCCGATGGGCGGCCGCCTGCTGCGGCGCTGGCTGCATCGCCCACTGCGCGATCGCGGCGTGATTGGGCAGCGTCACCATGCGGTGCAAACACTCATTGAGCAGCGCGCTGACAATGCACTGCGCGAGGCGTTCCGCAGCCTCGGCGATATGGAGCGCATCCTCTCGCGGGTGGCATTGCGCAGCGCCCGCCCGCGTGACCTATCCACCTTGCGTGATGGGCTGGCGATGTTGCCCGCCCTGCGCTGCATCCTCGCGCCACTGGATTCGCCGCGTCTTGCTGCCCTGCATGCGGAGCTAGGCGAGCACGATGCCACCGCCACGCAGCTGCGCAGTGCCATCGTCGAACAACCACCGCTGCTGGCACGCGATGGCGGCGTGATTGCTGAAGGTTTTGATGCCGAACTCGACGAGCTGCGCCAGCTGTCCACCCATGCCGATCAATTCCTGATTGATCTGGAAGCCCGCGAGCGCGCCGCCACCGGGATTGCCAATCTGAAAGTCGGCTACAACCGCGTGCACGGCTATTTCATCGAAATCAGCAAAGGCCAGGCCGACAAAGCGCCGGTGCATTACACCCGCCGGCAAACCCTGACCGGTGCGGAGCGCTATATCACCGAAGAGCTGAAAGGTTTCGAAGACAAGGTCCTGTCCGCACGCGAGCGCTCGCTGGCGCGGGAAAAGCTGTTGTACGAAGGCGTGCTGGACGCATTGAATACCGTGCTGGAACCGCTGCGCCGCTGTGCGCTGGCGCTGGCCGAACTCGACGTGCTGGCCGGTTTTGCCGAACGCGCACAAACGCTGGACTGGAGCTGCCCGCAGCTGCGCGAGGAACCGGGCATCGCCATCGAACGTGGCCGTCATCCAGTGGTGGAAGCGCTGCGCGACGCGCCATTTGAACCGAACGATCTGCACTTCGATGCAGACACGCGGATGTATGTGATCACCGGCCCGAACATGGGCGGCAAGTCCACCTTCATGCGCCAGAACGCGTTGATCGTGCTGCTGGCGTTGATTGGCAGCTTCGTTCCCGCCGCGCGCGCGCAGATCGGCCCGATCGACCGCATCCTCACCCGCATCGGCGCCGGCGATGATCTTGCCCGCGGCCAGTCCACCTTCATGGTGGAAATGAGCGAAACCGCCTACATCCTGCACCACGCCAGCGAACACTCGCTGGTGCTGATGGATGAAATCGGCCGTGGCACCTCCACCTATGACGGCCTGGCACTCGCCGATGCGGTGGCGCGCCAGCTCGCCGCCAGCAACCGCAGCTATACGCTGTTTGCCACGCACTATTTCGAGCTGACCCAGCTGGCCGAACCCGGCAGCGGCATTGCCAATCTGCATCTGGATGCGGTGGAGCATGGCGATGCCTTGGTGTTCATGCACGCGGTGCGGCCCGGCCCCGCCAACCGCAGCTTCGGCCTGCAGGTGGCGGCGCTGGCCGGGTTGCCGAAGCCCGCGCTGCAACAAGCACGCGCACGGCTGGCCGAGCTGGAGGCGCATAGCCGCGATACCCCGGTTGCGCCACTGAGTGCACCGGCACTGGATGCGCCGCAGCAGTTTGGTTTGTTTGCCCCTAGCTCCGCCGCACTCGACGCGCTGGCCGGGATCGATCCCGACGAGCTCACGCCGAAACAGGCACTGGAAGCACTGTATCGCTTGAAGGCACTGACGTGAGCCTTGCGTGCTCGGTGCGGGTGGATGCGCTACTGACCGGCAAGGTGGTGCCGTATACCCGCAGCGGCTCGCACAGCGGCATCGACAAACACCCGCATACAGGGCTGATTCGGATCACCGAACTGGGGCTGGCCGGCGACGAGCAAGGCGACCTGCGCGTGCACGGCGGCATCGACAAAGCCGTGCACCACTACCCGTTCGAACACTATGCACAGTGGCGCGAGGACATTGGTGCGCGGCCATTGCTGGATACGCCCGGTGCGTTCGGCGAGAACATCAGCACGCAGGGCCTCACCGAAGCCACGGTCTGCCTGGGTGACCGCTTCGAGCTTGGCGATGTGCTGCTGGAAGTCAGCCAGGGCCGCCAGCCCTGCTGGAAGCTCAATGACCGTTTCAACGTGCCGGACATGGCGCGGCGCGTGCAGGACAGTGGCCGCAGCGGCTGGTACTACCGCGTACTGCACGCCGGCCACGCGCACGCCGGTGATGCCCTTACCCTGATTGAACGCCCGCATCCCGACTGGCCATTGGTGCGGCTTGCCGCCCTGCTCTACCAGCGCGTGCTGGATCCGGCGCAGCTGGAACCCGCGCTGGCGCTGCCGCTGGTGCCATCGTGGCGGAAGATCATCGAACGCCGGCTGCAGCACAATGCTGTCGAGAATTGGGGCAAACGGATCGACGGTCCTGCGCAAGATGCATGAATCCCGAGCCGTTGACGCAGGCTTGATGACGCAAACGTAACGCATTCCAAATCGTTGCCATCGTAGGATGCGGGTTCATCCATCGAGGCCGAACGCCCATGACCGCGCTTACCCAGGCTCTCCTTGCTCAGTTGCAGGGCGCACCGCTGCAACAGATCGCCAGCCGACTCGGGCTGGACCCGCAACAGGCCTCGTCCGCGATCAATACCGCCCTGCCGCTGCTGCTCGGCAGGTTGGGCAGCAATGCCGCCCAACCGCAGGGCGCACAGGCGCTGTTGGGTGCATTGCAAAACAACCACAGCGGCCTCGATATCGGCAGCGTGCTCAGTGGCGTGCTCGGCGGAGGCAGTGGCGCGGCCAGCAATGGTGCCGGCATCCTTGGCCACATCTTCGGTGGCCAGCAGGGCGCGGCGCAGGCGGGCGTGGCACAGGCCAGTGGCCTGCAATCGGGACAGGCCGGCCAGTTGTTGCAAGTGCTGGCACCGATCGTGATGGCCCATCTGGGCAACCATGCCGCCACCAGCGGTGGCGCGGATGCGCTCGGCAATCTGCTGGGACAGGAGCACGCCGACATCCGCCAACAAGGTGGTGCGGCCGGCGGGTTGCTCGGCTCGATGCTCGATCAGGACGGTGACGGCCAACTCGGGCTAGGCGATTTGCTGAAAGCCGGCGAAGGTCTGCTGGGTGGTGGTGACGAGCGCTGAATTCGCCATCCCCTGGCCCGTCTCCACGCCGTTTACGTATCCACGCGTGACCTCACCGGGAACGCGCCAGCACGACCGCTCAACCCATGTTTGCGCCCGTTCGTCACTGGCGGATCGGAAATGCCGGCAACGGCGACCGTTTCTGGCCGCGCACTGCGTCTATGATGGCAACCGGACGCGTGTTGGGGGATTCGAGCGCTGGGGTGCCACGTCCCAGCGTACCGGATGGAATCACCATCCCGCTCCGGTTCCCATCAGGAGGCAGCACTTGCGCAATTGGTTCTCTTCATTGTTCCAAAGAATGTTCGCTGGCAAGCAGTCTCATCCTGGGAAACCTGCGATGACCGCCGGTGTTGACCCGGAAATGCGCGAGGTCTTCATCGCCGAATTGGCCGAAATCATCCAGAACGTCGACAAGGCCCTGGTAGCTTGGCGCACCGACTACGCCAATCCCACTTACACCCGCGCGCTGACCCGCGCCTTCCACACACTGAAAGGTTCCGCGCCGGTGGTCGGCGCCACCTTGCTGGCCGAGCTTGGCCTGGCCGCCGAGCAGACCGCAAAGCGTGCCGGTCGCAAGCGCAACCCGGACATGACGCAGATCGAGGCGATCGAGGCGGCGGTTGCGCTGCTGCCGCAATGGCTCAGGGCAATGCAGAACAACCTTCCCGCCCCCGAATCCACTCGCAACGTGATCAGCGCGCTGAAGCGTTCGGCCAATTGATCGAACGACGCCACGATGCATCCGCCCGGATCGCTCCGGTAGCGCGCCAATCGGGCTTGCTCAGCCCATCGCCTGCACGAGGTCGTCCCAAAGATCCTCGACGTCCTCGATGCCCACCGACAGCCGCAGCAGGCCGGGCGTGATCCCGGTCGCCAGTTTGACGTCGTCGGGCACCATGCGATGGGTCAAGCCGGCCGGATGCTGGATCAGGCTATCGACCGAACCCAGGCTCACCGCCGAGGTCATCACCTGCACCTTGGCCATGACGTTGGCGGCGGCATCGTGGCCACCGCGCATTTCGAAGGCCATCAACGACCCGGGGCCGGACATCTGGGTGCCGACCAGATGGGCGTTGGGCGAATCGGCCAGACCCGGGTAATGCACCTTCGCCACCGCCGGATGTTCGGACAGCCGCTGCGCCAGCACCTTGGCATTGGCCTGCGCCGCCTCGACCCGCATCTTCAGGGTCGGCAGGCCGCGATGCAGCAGATAGGCTGCCAGCGGATGCAGCAATGCGCCAGTCGCCGCGCGCATGGTACGCAGCGGTGCCGCCCGCGCTTCGTCACAACAGATCACCCCGGCGATCACATCGCCGTGGCCGCCGAGGAACTTGGTGGCGCTGTGCCAGACATAGGCCGCACCGAGTTCGATCGGCCGCTGCAGCACGGGCGTCGCGAACGTCGAATCCACCGCCACTGGCACCGTGCCGGCGGCCTGCACTGCGGCGCGGATGTCGATCAGGTTCAGGGTCGGGTTGGATGGGGTTTCGATGATCACCAGCGCGGTGTCGGGACGCAGATGCGACGCGATCTGGCCGGCGTCGGTGATGAACTCGGCCTGCACGCCACAGAGGCCGCTTTCCAGCAGATGGTCCGAGGTGCCGTACAGCGGCCTCACCACCAGCACATGCTTGCCGTGCTGGGCGCGGTCCATCAGCAGCGCGGTCAGCGCGGCCATGCCCGAGGAATAGGCGACACAGGCTTGCGTGCCTTCGAGCACGGCAATGGCCTTTTCCGCACGCGCCACGGTCGGGTTGTGCAGGCGCGCGTAGATCGGGTTGGCGGCATCGGCGGCACCGCCGATCAGGGCATCGAAACTGGCGCTGCCGGTGCCGAGGTCGGCGATCGGATAGGTGGTCGACAGGTCCAGCGGCGGCGCGTGCACGCACAGGGCGTTGAAATCCTCGCGCCCGGCGTGGACGGCGGTGGTCTGGAAACGGGACATGGCGCACTCCGATGCGGCGTGAAACCGGTATCCTAGAACACCATTCGGCGATTTTGCCTGATTCCGAACATTATTTCTGATACGCAGGGAAAACCCATGCTGGACCGAATCGATTACGCCCTGCTCCGGCTGTTGCGAAAGAATGCGCGGTTGGCCAACAAGGACTTGGCCGCGCGCACGGGCATCGCGCCTTCGACCGCGCTGGAGCGGGTGCGCCGCATGCGCGAGGACAAGGTGTTGCTGGGCTACCACGCCGAGATCGCGCCGGACGCCATCGGAATCGGCTTGCAGGCGATGGTGTCGGTGCGATTGGCCAAGCATTCGCGTGCGCTGGTGGACAGCTTCCATCGCCACGTGCTGTCACTGCCTGAGGCACTGGCCTGCTACCACGTTGCCGGCGCCGACGATTTCCTCGTCCATGTCGGCGTGCGCGACAGCGAGCACCTGCGCAACTTCACCCTGACCGCCTTCACCGAACGCGCGGAAGTGGCGCATATCGAGACCCGGCTGATCTTCGAATACCAGCGCAACGTGGAGCTGCCGCCGCAGTCCGATTCGGACTGACGACCAAACTTGTTGCACTGGCCGGGTGGATTGCACTCGGTAGCATGAGCGTCCACCTCCAGCCCTCGGCGCCACGCGATGAACGACCCGGCCAATCTCGAATTCTCACCTGAGGCGATGCGCACGATGGGCCACGCAGTGGTCGATCGCGCGGTCGCACATCTGGCGGGGCTGGCCGACGCGCCATCGAACGGAAATTTCGACGGCATCGAGGCGCTGTGCGAAGCGCTGCGCGAACCCGAACCGCTGGACGGCAGCACGCTGGACGCCTTGCTCGATCCGCTGTTCAACGAATGGATCCCGCGCTCGTTCGGCACGCCTGGTCCCGGCTATCTGGCTTACATTCCCGGCGGCGGCATCTATCCGGCCGCACTGGCGGATTTCATCGCCGACACCGCCAATCGCTACACCGGGATCTGGCAGGCCGCGCCGGCGCTGGTGCAACTGGAAGCCAACACGCTGGACTGGATGCGCGAATGGATGCAGTTCCCGGCCACGGCGCGCGGGGTGTTCACCACCGGCGGCTCGATGGCGATGTTCAATGCGATTGCCGCTGCACGCGAGCAGCGCCTGGGCACCGACATCCGCAGCGGCGTGCTGTATGTCTCCTCGCAGTCGCACCACTCGATCACCAAAGCCGCGCGGCTGGCCGGGATTGCCCACGACCGCGTGCGCACGATTGCCGTGGATGCGGATTTCCGCATGCGCGTGGATGCGCTGCAGGACGCCATCGATACCGACCGAGCAACGGGATTGAAGCCGTTCATGGTGTTCTCCACCGCCGGCACCACCAATACAGGCGCGGTCGATCCGCTCGACGCGGTGGCCGACCTGTGCGCACGCGAGGGCCTGTGGCACCACGTCGATGGCGCCTACGGCGCGTTCTTCCACATGGTGCCGGCGCTGCGCCCGCTGCTGGCCGGCCTGCCGCGCGCGGACTCGTTGACGCTGGACCCGCACAAGGGCCTGTTCCTGCCCTACGGCACCGGCGCCCTGCTGGTGCGCGACGGTGAAGCCCTGCGTGCCCTGCACGCCTCCGACGCCGGCTACCTGCCCACAAGCCAGAACACGTTCTACGACCCGGCGCAGTACGGCCCCGAGCTGTCGCGCGGGTTCCCCGGCCTGCGCGTCTGGCTGACGATGAAGCTACTCGGCACCGACCGCTACCGCGCCGCGCTGGCGGAAAAACGCGCACTGGCGCTGTGGGCGGCCGATGAAATTTCGAAGATCCCAGGCATCGTCATGGACGCCGCACCGCAGCTGTCGCTGTTTGCCTTCCATCTGGAACATCCGAGCTTGCCGACACTGGAAGCGCAGAACGCAGCCACCCGTGCACTGATGGAGCGCGTCACCGCTCGCGGCCGGGTGATGGTGACCGGTGCGCAGGTGGGCGAACGCTACCTCGGCCGGGTCTGCGTGCTCAGCTTCCGCACCCGGCGGGCGCAGATGGACGCCTGTATTGAGGATATGGCGCGCGTTGCCGGCACCCTCATCACGCACGGCTGACCGTTCGGCATTTTCAACTCGCGTCGAGATCACCCAAGGCACGAATCAGGCGACGGGCCCGCTTGTCGGGCTTGGTGTCCGGCGGCCGGTAGCCGGCACGTTCGGCGGCGCGCTGGGCGCGAGCATGTTCGCGGGCGAGTTTCGAGGCGTCGGATTCACGGTACAGCGTTTGCGCGATGCTGGCCGGGCCACGGGTGTTGCTGAGCGCAAGCACCTCGACTTCAAATCGCTCGTCCCCACGCACCACCACCAAGGCCTCGCCGGCACGCACGCCGCGGGCAGGCTTGACCCGCTGGCCACCGATTTCGACCTTGCCAGTCTCGATGGCCTGCTTGGCCAAGCCGCGGGTCTTGAAGAAACGCGCCGCCCACAGCCACAGGTCGAGGCGCATGCCCCGGGGCTCTGGGATCATCGGGATTCTGGCCCCTGTGCGGTTGCCGGGATGGCAATCGCACAGGGAGTTCGCCGGGCGTTATTCGGCTGCGCTTTTCTTGGCATCCGCTGCAGCAGCCTTCGCCTTGGCGTTGCCGGCGAGATCTTCCTTGATGCGCGCCTTCTTGCCTTCCAAGCCACGCAGGTAATACAGCTTGCTGGCGCGAACCGCGCCGCGGCGCTTGACCTCGACCGAATCGATCGCCGGACTGTGGGTTTGGAACACGCGCTCGACGCCGAAGCCGTGGGAAATCTTGCGCACGGTGAAGGCGGAATTCAGGCCAGCGCTCTTGATGCCGATCACGACGCCTTCGTAAGCCTGCACGCGCTCACGGTTGCCTTCCTTGACCTTGACGTTGACGATGACGGTGTCGCCCGGGCCGAAATCCGGCAGCGTGCGCGAAACCTGGGCGGCTTCGAAACCTTGGACGAGGGTGTGGATCGATGGCTTGTTCATGGGTTCAACCTGTGGAAATCGTTTGCGTGTCGAGCACGCGCCTGTTGGAATGGTTATTGCGCGAGTGCACGTGGACCCGCGTCATGGCACAGATGGAGCGAAATCAGCGAAATCAGGGCAAGGCCCAGCCGTGCATTGTAGCGTGTTTCCAAAGGGCGCGCAGGCGCTTGGCTCCAAGCACAGGTCAGTGCGGATCAGGCCCCGTCATCAAGCCCGCGTCCGGTCCGGCCTGCAGGATCCGGAATTCGTCCAACAGCGCCCGATCCTGCCTCGACAGCGCCGCCTCGTCCAGCAAGTCAGGTCGCCGCAGCCATGTACGCCCCAGCGCCTGCATCCTCCGCCACCGGGCGATCTGTGCGTGATTTCCGGACAGCAGCACGGCCGGCACAGTCCCCAGGGCATGCTCGACTGGCCGGGTGTAGTGCGGACAGTCCAACAGCCCATCCATTCCGAAGCTGTCCTGCTCTGCCGATTCCGCGTCGTTAAGCGCTCCCTCCTGCAGCCGGGCGATCGCGTCGATCAGCACCAGTGCCGCCGGTTCTCCACCCGACAACACGTAATCCCCAATCGAGATTTCCTCGTCGACCTCGGCCTGCAGCAGCCGTTCGTCGACGCCTTCATAGCGCCCGCACAGCAGGATCAGGCGCGGCTCGACCGCCAACGCGCGCACCTTGCCCTGGTCGAGTCGCCGCCCTTGGGGGCTGAGGTAGACCACACTCGCCGGAGCAGGATCGGCAGCGCGCACCGCCCGGATCGCAGCGCGTAGGGGCTCGAGCATCATTACCATCCCCGGCCCACCACCGAAAGGTCGGTCGTCCACTCGCCGGTAGCTGCCTTCAGCAAAATCACGCGGGTTCCAGCCATGGACCTCAATCAGTCCGCGCTCACCCGCACGCCCCACCACGCCATGGGCGGCAAGGCCGACGACGAATTCCGGGAACAGGCTGACGAGATCGAAACGCATCCGCCCATTGTAGAAGCTCGCCGGAAGAAAGCGGCCAACGTAAGGAATTGCCGCCATTTTCCTGCGCGCAGTACGAAATGGACGCTGGAACGTACCTGGTCCAGGCGGATAACCCCTACTCCGGATCCGGTCCGGACCAGGCCCAGGATGTGTCAGCCCGCGCTGCGTCCGGAATGCACCCGGATGCAGTTCATGTTGATCGTACTCAGATGTGATTGATCCGCAGCTGACCATCCGAGGTCGGCAGATCATGCAGAGTCAAACGTCGCCTTAAAACGGCCAGGACCAACCTGCCAGCGGAGCCAGGAACCAGTAGGCAGCCACCAGAGCCAGGCACCAAAATGCCAGCTTGAGCAACGCATCAACGACCTTGATCGCCAGCCATACCCCGAGCACGACCAAGGCGAAAGCAAACCAACTCATGTCCGAATGCATCCCCAGGGGGCAGCGTCGCCAGCCCCGGCATTGGAACGGACTCGTGGCCAAGGCAAGCACGAGCGCTTCGGCTCCGGAATCACTGCGTCGTATCGGTCTGATGGTCTGGCGGTACCGCCAACTGCTGCACCGATTCCCGATCTATGGGTCGCGGGGGAGATCGCCGCAGGCGTGCGAAAAAAGCCACCGCGCGCGCGCGCTTGCACGTCAGGGCATACCAGCCAACGCACATCACGCAGAACAGGGCCAGCAGCAGTGGGTTGGGAACATTCATCCGCATCGCCTGCCCAACCAGGAGTCCGCACAACAGGCTGAACCACGTCAGGTGCAGCGCTGCACGGGTTGGGCCGAACCCCGCATCTTGCAGGATGTGATGGATGTGCGTGCGATCGGCGAAGAACGGTGAGCGTCCTTGGCGCATCCGCCGCACGCTGACCACGAGGCAATCCATGACCGGCACAGGCAGCAGCCACATTGCCAGGACCGGATTCACCGGATGCCCTTGGTTCTGGGTCAGGCGGAAGCTCACCCAGGCGATCACCAGACCCAGCAGCGCGCTGCCAGCATTGCCGAGGAAGGCATGCGCCCTGGGGCGCCACGGCAAGCGCAGGTTCCACAACAAGAACCCGGCCAGACCACCGCAGAGCACGGACAGGCGCACCGCCAACTCGTGATTCCCGGCGTAGATGGATGCTGCCATCAGCATCACCAGAGCCGCCAACCCCAGCAGGCCGGCCTGTCCATCTGCGCCATCGATCATGTTCATCGCATTGATGATGCCCACCGTGGCGAACACCGTGAACGGCACCGACAGCCAGCCCAGGCTCAAGTCAGACAGGCCAAACACCGGTCCGATCTGCTCCACCCGCACGCCCCCCCATTGGATGATCACCACCGCTGCAACCACTTGCGCAAGGATCCTCCAGCGCCAACTGATATCGCGCTTGTCGTCCCACAGTCCGACAACGACAAGGAGCAACGCCGCCGCACTGAACGCGGCCAGGTTATCTCTGACGTGGGGCACCTGGAAAACAATGAACGCGGCCAGGCAACCGATGTAGATGGCCAAGCCACCTGTGACCGGAGTTGGATGGGCATGGTCCTTGCGGCCATGCGGATGATCCAGCAGGTCCAGGCGATGTGCGACTGGACGCAGCAGCCACAGTACGAACGCCGTAGCCAGGAATGCCGCCAAAGCCGCAGTTGGATCGA
This sequence comes from Thermomonas sp., assembly GCF_020850895.1. Lineage (GTDB taxonomy): Bacteria > Pseudomonadota > Gammaproteobacteria > Xanthomonadales > Xanthomonadaceae > Thermomonas. The sequence continues at coordinate 23,604 of NZ_JADZDS010000061.1, forward strand.
ATCGCATCAGCACGCAAGACTCATCCGGGTCAAACCATGACGCCCGTCACACGCCCGCAGTCTAGACCAAACGCTGCCGCCCATTAAAGGACTCCCAGTCCGGAGGATGCATGAGCCATCAAATTGGAGCCCTCTGGACAATTCCGGATCATCCTTGCTCAATCCGGATCGAACAGCTTGCCCGGGTTCATGATGCCGTTCGGATCGAGTACGGCCTTGATCCCGCGCATCGCTGCGATCTCCGCCGCGCTGCGGGTGCAGCCCAGATAGGGCTTCTTGACCAAGCCAATCCCGTGCTCGGCGGAGATGCTGCCGCTGTGGCGTTGCAGCACGTCGGCCAGCAATTTGGTCACCCGCTCGCAGTCGGCGACGAACGCCTCCTGCGGCATGTTCTCGGGCTTGAGGATATTGATGTGCAGATTGCCATCGCCGATATGGCCGAACCACACGACTTCGAAATGCGGATAGTGCTCGGCCAACAACGCTTGGGTGTCTGCAAGGAAGGCCGGCATCGCCGAAATGCGCACCGACACGTCGTTCTTGTACGGCACATGGCGCGCTAGGCTTTCGGTGATGCCTTCGCGCAGGCGCCACAACGCCGCCGCTTGCGCATCGCTGGCGCTGATCACGCCATCGCTGACCCATCCGGACGCCATGCACTGCTCGAACGCCGCCATCGCCTCCGCTTCACTGGCCGCGTCACTGGCGAATTCGGTGACGACGTAATACGGATGGGTTTCGGCAAACGGCGCCTGTGCACCATGCGCCAGCACATGCGTCAGCGCGACATCGGTGAAGAATTCAAAGGCCTGCAACTGCAGGCGCTCGCGGAACGCGGAGAATACCTGCATCAAGGCATCGAAGGACGGCAGCGCCAGCAGCATCACATTGGTGGCGGGCGGTGGGTCGGTGAGCCGCAAGGTCGCCTCGACAATGATCCCGAGCGTGCCTTCCGATGCGATGGCCAGATGCCGCAGGTCATAGCCGCTGGAATTCTTGACCAGCGCCCGACCCAGCTCCAGCAACTCGCCGCCGCCGGTGACCAGTTTCAAGCCAGCGATCCACTCGCGCGTGTTGCCATAGCGCACGACGCGAATCCCGCCGGCATTGGTGGCGATGTTGCCGCCGATGCTGCAGGAACCGCGCGCGGCGAAATCCACCGGGTATTGCAGGCCGTGCTCACGGGCCAGCTCCTGCACCCGCTGCAATGCGATGCCTGCCTGCACGGTCAAGGTGCGATCGACTGCGTCGAAGCCCAGCACCTGCTGCATGCGCTCCAGGCTGACCACCAGCTCGCCATGGGCGGCCACCGCACCGCCCGACAGCCCCGTGCGCCCTCCCGAAGGCACGATCGCCACGCCTTCGGCATTGGCCCAGCGCACCAGCGCCTGCACCTGCGCCGCGCTGTCCGGCAAGGCAATCGCCAGCGGCGCTGGTCGCCAGCGTCGGGTCCAGTCGCGCCCGTAATGCTCCAGATCCGCCGGATCGGTGAGCAGGCGCAATGCGGGCAGCGCCGCGCGCAGGGAAGTCAGGGGGGCGTCGGTCATTGGGTTGCCGAGGATCGCGTCATGTCTCGCGAGGAAAATACCATGTCGCAGCGCAACATGAGCAGGGGAATTCTGGCTATAGTCGGCGTCCCCGACTCGTATCGACCAGCCCGGCATGTCCCCTCCGAAGACCTCCTACCCCAAGCAGGACATCCGCGTGTTGTTGCTGGAGGGCGTCAGCCAAACCGCGGTCGAAACCTTCAAGGCCGCCGGTTACAGCCAAATTGAATTCCACGCCAAGGCCCTGCCCGAAGACGAACTGAAGGCCCGCATCGCCGAGGCGCATCTCGTCGGCCTGCGTTCGCGGACCCAGCTCAGCGCCGAGGTGCTCGCCGAGGCCAAGCGCCTGATCGCGGTCGGCTGCTTCTGCATCGGCACCAATCAGGTCGATCTGGACACGGCCGAGCACGCGGGCATCCCGGTGTTCAATGCCCCCTATTCCAATACCCGCAGCGTCGCCGAACTGGTGGTGGCGCAGGCGGTGATGCTGATGCGCGGGATCCCGCAGAAAAACGCGGAATGCCACCGCGGCGGTTGGTCGAAGGCCGCGAGCGGCAGCCACGAAGTGCGTGGCAAGACCATCGGCATCATCGGCTACGGCCATATCGGCACCCAAGTCGGCGTGTTGGCCGAGGCGCTGGGCATGCAGGTGGTGTTCCACGACATCGAGACCAAGCTCTCGCTGGGCAATGCGCAACCGGCTGGCGGCCTGGCCGAATTGCTCGCACGCGCCGACATCGTCACCCTGCACGTGCCGGAGACGCCGGCGACGAAAAACATGTTCGGCGCGGCACAGCTGGCGGCGATGAAGCGCGGCGCGCACCTGATCAATGCTTCACGCGGCACCGTGGTCGAGATCGAGGCGCTGGCGGCGGCACTGGCCACGGGCCAGGTCGGTGGCGCAGCGGTCGATGTCTTCCCGAGCGAGCCCAAGGCCAATGGCGATGAATTCCTGTCGCCGTTGCGCGGCATGGACAACGTGATCCTGACCCCGCACATCGGCGGCAGCACGCTGGAAGCGCAGGACAACATCGGCGTGGAAGTGGCGGCCAAGCTGGTGCGCTACAGCGACAACGGCAGCACCCTGTCGGCGGTCAACTTCCCCGAGGTCACCCTGCCCGAACACGCCGGCAGCCTGCGCTTGCTGCATATCCACCGCAACGTGCCGGGCGTGCTGTCGAAGGTCAACGAGATCTTCAGCCGCCACAACCTCAATATCGATGGCCAGTTCCTGCGCACCGATCCCAAGCTGGGTTACGTGGTGATCGACATCAGCGCCAGCGAAGCACAGGCGCAGGCCGTTCGCGACGAGTTGGCGGCGATCGAAGGCACGCTGCGGACGCGGGTGTTGTATTGATTCGACTGCGTCTGATCGCGCCCCTGCGGTGCGCTCCTACCGTTTGAATCCTCTTCTACGCACAAACAGGGATTCGGCCACTGCCACAGTGGAAACTTCGCTCTTGATCTCGTCATCCCCGCGCTGCTTCTGACAGACGGATGTCTGTCCCAAGCGGGGATCCATGGACGTTGTTATTTGTCGGATGACATCTCTTGCACGTCCGTGATGCGCTTTACTTTCGCATCATCCACTTCCCCGCCATGCGCCGTACCGACGCATCGGCGCCGGCATCGACGGCCAGCGCCGCGATGGGTCGCCACGCCAGGTCCAGCGATTCCTCGCTGACCGTGAACGCCTCGTCCTCGCCGGCGCGGACGATGTAGCGCACGTCGTAGTGCCAATGCGACGGAACGCCCTTGTGCTCCGGGATCCAGTGGCGGTCGAGGTCGAAGATCGCCGGCTCGTTCACCAGCCCGGACAAGCCGGATTCTTCCTGCGCCTCACGCAGCGCCGCCATCGTCAGGTCACGCTCGCCATCGGCATGCCCGCCCAGTTGCAGCCACAGGCCGAGCTTGCGGTGATGGGTCAACAGCACGCGGCTGCCGTCGCGGCTGACCAGCCAGCAGGAAGCGGTGAAATGCCCGGCCAGGCGCTCGCGCCGGAAAGGGTCGACGGGATCGGCGAGCAAGGTTTCGAACAAGGCCGCGGTGTCGGCCTCGCCCGGCCAGCGGCGCGCGTAGTCGGCCAATGCCGCGGCGAACCCGCCGTCCAACGTCGCAGTCATCGCGCCCTCGCGCCCCAATCAACCTGAATACGCCAGATTATCGCCGACCATGGCTCACGGTGCTTGTGCTGAACCCACCGAAACGTATAAGGTCGACCGATTGCGGCCTGCATTCCGCGGCTGCGCCCTGCACGGACCTGAAAGGGGGAGTACCCGATGCTGTTCCAGCGCGTCAAACCACTCGACAAGATTCTCGAGACCGCGGAAAAAAATGCCCTGAGACGCCAGCTTGGCGCGTTCGACCTGACCATGCTCGGCATCGGTGCAGTCATCGGCACCGGCATCTTCGTGCTGACCGCGGTGGCGGCCAACAAGGCCGGCCCGGGCATGATGTATTCCTTCGTGATCGCCGGCATCGTCTGCGCGTTGACTGCGTTGATGTATTCCGAAATCGCGGCGATGGTCCCGGTCTCGGGCTCGGCGTACACCTATTCCTACGCCGTGCTCGGTGAGATGGTGGCGTGGATGGTGGGCTGGGCCTTGGTGCTGGAATACGCCGTGGCGGCCGGCGCGGTTGCGGTGGGTTGGTCCGGTTATGCCAACGGCTTCCTCATCAATCACGGCATCGGTCTGCCGGAATTCCTGTCGTCCGGGCCGTTCTGGGTGGAACAGCTGAAGGACGGCGCGGTCGTGCACATGGTCGATGGCGTGACCCACAAGGGCGGGTTCAACCTGATCGCCTTCCTGCTCTCGCTGCTGGTGACGTTCCTGCTCGTCGCCGGCACCTCGAAGTCCGCCAAGGTCACCGCCTTGCTGGTGATGATCAAGATCGTTGCGCTGACGGCCTTCGTCGCACTGACCCTCCCGGTCGTGCAGCACGCGAATTTCGACCCGATGCTGCCCAATGGCTGGGGTACGCCGCTTTCCGGCGTTGGCGTGCTGGGTGCCGCCGCTTCGATCTTCTTCGCCTACGTTGGCTTCGACGCGGTCTCCACGGCCGCCGAGGAAACCAAGAACCCGAACCGCAACATCCCGATCGGCCTGATCGGTTCGCTCGGCATCTGCACCATCTTCTACCTGCTGGTGTCCTACGGCGTGGTCGGTGCCGCCGGCGCACAACCAGGCGGTGATCTTTCACAGTCGAAGGAGCCGCTGGCCTACGTCCTGCGCGCCATTGGCCATCCCACGATCGGTGATGCGGTCGGTTGGGCCGCCATCATCGCGCTGCCGTCGGTAGTACTGATGATGATCTTCGGCCAGACCCGCATCCTGTTCACCATGGCGCGCGACGGCCTGCTGCCGTCGGCCCTGACCAAGGTCCACCCGAAGCACCACACCCCGCACGTGGTCACCTGGCTCACCGGCATTGCGGTTTCGTTCTTCGCCGCATTGTTTCCGGTGGACATCCTCGCCGACATCTCCAACGCCGGCACCCTGTTCGCGTTCTTCACCGTCGGCATCGGCGTGATGATCCTGCGCAAGACCGAACCAAACCGCCCACGTCCGTTCAAGACGCCGATGGTCTGGATCGTCGGGCCGCTGTCACTGGCCGGCTGCGTGCTGCTGTTCTTCAGCCTGGGCTGGAACCCGACCATCAAGTTCTTCTGCATCTGGGCCGTGCTTGGCCTGATCGTCTACTTCATGTATGCCCGCCGGCGCAGCAATCTGGCCCCCGGCAACGAAGCCAAGGCCTGATCGACGCAACCGCTTGCAAGCGAAAACCCGGCCCCGGCCGGGTTTTTCGTTTCCGGGGATCTGACGGCACGCGTATCCTTCGAATCCACCCCTCGACGATCCCGCCATGCACGATCCAGAACGCGCCGCCCGGCAATCCCTGATCGACCACTGCCGCGCCATGAACGCCAGTGGGCTGTCGCTGAACAAGTCCGGCAATGCCAGCCTGCGCTGGGGTGAGGGTCTATTGATCACGCCGACCGGGCGCGCCTATGACCGCCTGCAGCCCGAGGACATCGTCCATCTGGACGCCGAAGGCGGCTGCCGGCCG
>NZ_JADZDS010000062.1 GCF_020850895.1 Thermomonas sp.
GTGATGTTTCAAACCCCTCTCCCGGCGGGAGAGGGGTTCAACGGAGCAACAAGTACATGAGCATCCAATCGAACGGTTACCAGACCGGCTTCGGCAACTGGGTTGAAACCGAGGCGGTCCCCGGCACCGTGCCGCAGGGCCGCAACTCGCCGCAAAAAGTGGCACACGGGCTGTATGCCGAACAGTTGACCGGCACCGCGTTCACCGCGCCGCGGCATTCCAACCGCCACGCCTGGCTGTACCGGATTCGTCCGGGTGTCGTGCATGGCCGCTTCGAGGCGTTCGAACTGCCGGCTTTCCATAACGACTTCAGCGGCCGCGCCACCCCCGAGAAGCTGCGCTGGAACGCATTGCCGCTGCCTGCCGGGCAGGCCGACTTCCTTGAAGGCATGTACACGATGGGCGGCTACGGCGGCGCCGAGGCCGGCACCGGCATCGGCGTGCATCTGTACGCGGCCAACCGCGACATGCAGGGACGGTATTTCTACAACGCCGATGGTGAACTGCTGATCGTGCCGCAGCTGGGCCGGTTGCACATCGAGACCGAGATGGGCGTGGTCGACGTCGAACCGCAGGAAATCGCGGTGATCCCGCGTGGCGTGCGCTTCCGGGTGGCGCTGCCGGACGGGCAGGCGCGCGGTTATGTGTGCGAGAACTTCGGCGCCCTGCTGCGGCTGCCCGACCTTGGCCCGATCGGCAGCAACGGGCTGGCCAATACCCGCGACTTCATGACCCCGAATGCGGCCTACGAGGACATCGACGGCGAGTTTGAACTGATCACCAAATTCCAAGGCCACTGCTGGCGCGCGCCGATCGGCCACTCGCCGCTGGACGTGGTGGGCTGGCACGGCAACTACGCGCCCTACAAATACGACTTGCGCCGCTTCAACGTGATCGGTTCGATCAGCTTCGATCACCCGGACCCGTCGATCTTCCTGGTGCTGCACTCGCCCAGCGACACGCCCGGGACCAGTAATATCGATTTCGCGATCTTCCCGCCGCGCATCCTTGCCATGCAGGACACCTTCCGCCCGGCCTGGTTCCACCGCAACGTCGCCAGCGAATTCATGGGCCTGGTCCACGGCATCTACGACGCCAAGGCCGAAGGCTTCGTGCCCGGCGGCTGCTCGCTGCACAACTGCATGACCGGCCACGGCCCGGACGCGGCGACCTTCGAGAAAGCCAGCGCGATCGACACCAGCAAGCCTGACTATGTCACCGACACCATGGCGATCATGTTCGAAACCCGCGGCGTGATCCGCCCGGTGGCGCAAGCCGTGAACGCGGCGCATCGGCAGATGGACTATCCCGACGTGTGGATGGGGCTGCGCCGGCAATTTGATCCGCACGGCTGATCACACACGGTTGGCCGCAACGCAGCGTCCGTATACTCGGGCGCGATGAGGCCGTCACCTTCCTTGCTGGCGCGGGCGCAAAGCGCCTTCGCCGAATTCTTCCGGCTCGAAGCGGCCGGTGGCCTTGTGCTGATGGCCGCCGCGGCACTGGCCATGCTCGCCGCCAATTCCGCGCTGGCACCGACGTATGAACACTTCCGTCACCTTCCCGTCGGCACCCAGCCGCTGGAGTGGTGGATCAATGACGGCCTGATGGCGGTGTTCTTCCTGCTGGTCTCGCTGGAGATCAAGCGCGAAGTGATCTCCGGGCAGTTGTCGAGCCGCGACCAGTTGATCCTGCCGGTGGTCTGCGCCTGCGCCGGCGTCGCGGTGCCCGCGCTGATCTACACCGCGCTCAACCACGGCCACGGCGAGGCGATGCGCGGCTGGGCGATTCCCACCGCCACCGACATCGCGTTTGCCCTCGGCGTGTTGGCCCTGCTTGGCAATCGCGTGCCGCTGGGCATGAAACTGCTGCTGTCGACCATTGCGGTGGCCGATGACCTGATCGCGATCCTGATCATCGCGATCTTCTATTCGCAACAGCTGTCCGGTTTCGCGCTCATCGCTGCCGCGCTGGTGATCGCCGCGATGGCGCTGCTGAAATGGCGCAAGGTCACCGCGCTGTGGCCGTATCTGGTCTTGGGCCTGCTGCTGTGGGTGTGCGTGCTGAAGTCGGGCGTCCACGCGACCTTGGCGGGCGTGCTCACCGGGCTGATGATCCCGCATTACGACCGCGGCAACGCCATCGACGATGCGACCGAACATTCACCGCTGGAATCGCTGGAACAGGCGCTGCACCCGTGGGTTGCCTATGCCATCCTGCCGCTGTTCGCGTTCGCCAACGCCGGGTTGGCGCTGGGCGGATTGCAGCGCGATGACTTGCTCTCGCCGTTGCCACTCGGGATCGCGGTCGGACTGTTGCTCGGCAAGCCCATCGGGATCGTCGGTGCGGCACTGGCCATGCGTGCCTTCGGCTGGGCACGTTTCCCGCAGGGCATGGACGGGCGCGCGATGCTGGGCTTAAGCATGCTGTGCGGGATCGGCTTCACCATGAGCCTGTTCATCAGCGGGCTGGCTTTCGCCGTGCACCCGGACTGGTACGCCGAGAGCGTGCTCGGCGTGCTCGGCGGGTCGTTGGTGGCGGCGCTGGTGGGTAGCCTGTGGCTGTGGCGGGTGCTGCCCCGACGGGCCACCGACTGAGCCCTCCGGTCAGGGGGTCGGTGGAACCACGAGCAAGTCGGTGCCCACGGTTTCAAGCAGGCGTCCCGCCACACTGCCAAGCAGGCGGTCCCTCAGCGGGCTGCGGCCATGGCTGGCGATCACGGTCAGTTCCGTCGCATTGCTGCGGGCATGCTCGCGCAGCAACCGCACCGGGCCACCGGCCTGCACGCAGGCAGTCCAGGGCGCCGCGCCTGCGCCCAATGCCTGTACCAAGTGCGCTTGCGCCTGTTGCAATGCTTCGGCGTACAGCACCTTCAGGGCCTCGGCGCGTGGTGCATCATTGAGCGACAGCACCGCCAGCGGGACGTCGTAGCCGTGCAGCAGGGTACGCTGCGCCGTCTCGGGAAACCAGGCATTGGCCAATTGCAGCGCCTGCGTCGCCGGGGCTGAAAAATCGGTGGCCAAGGTCATCCGTTGATACTGCTGGCGCACGCGGTCATGCACCGCAAGCACTGGACGTTTGGCGTGACGAACCAGCCATTGCAGGGTTGAACCGGGATCCATGCGCATGGCCACGTCGCTGCGCGAGGTGCCAGTGATGATCAAGCCGCAACCTGTTTCCTGGGCAATGCGAGCAGCTGCCGGGCCGGGGGCATCGGCAGCGACGTGGATGGTCAGCGGGACATCGACATCGGCGAATGCCTGCGTGGCCATGCGCTTGATGTACCCGGAGGGCGATTCCGGCGCCGGCGCATCCGCGGGTGATTCTGGATCGACGTAGGCGTTGGCCTTGCTGAAGAGGCCCTCTTCCTGGTGGGAAACCACCACGTCCAATCGTGCCTGCCACTGCAGGGCCAACTGGACCGCCCGCGCCTGTGCGCGATCCGAGCGTGCCGACAGGTCGGTGGCGAGCAGGAGGGCCTTGGGACGTGCAGGGAAGGGCATGGGGAATCACCGCGTGGCAACTTTCCCCAGTGTAGCGGTACTGGCCGGCCAAGCGCCGCCGCAGTTTCCGGAGCGCGAAGCACTGAAGGGGGATGTCGGAAATCAGCGGTGGTCCGGAAGGGGCGCCTGCTGCTTCGGGGTGTCGGGTCGTTCTTCGACCGTGATCTCTGCGCTCATGAAATCAGCGGCCTTGCCCGAAAGCAGGACCCTTTCCCCCTGGATTTCACAGACCAGGGAGCCGCCCCGCCTGGAGAGTTGGCGAGCCTTGAGACGTCGACGACCAAGCTGGGCGCTCCAGTAGGGCGCAAGTTCACAATGGGCCGAGCCGGTGACCGGATCTTCATTGATGCCGAGCTTGGGGAAGAAACAACGGCTGACGAAGTCGACCGTGCTTCCGGGGGCGGTCGCCAGGACGCCACGCAAACCAATGGACTGCAGCTGGGAAAAGTCGGGCTCCAGGGATTGGACCTCCGCTTCGGACGCGTAGACAGCGACATAATCGTAGGCGGCAAGCACCTGCAATGGCGAGGTGCCGAGTCCTGCCAGGAGTGCTGCGGGCGCCTCGGCCGGTCGGGGTGGCGCGGCAGGGAAGTCCATGGCCAACCCCGTGGCAGACTTCGACACCATCAGTTCCCCGCTGCGGGTGTGGAAGCAAACAGCGTCCAGTGTGTAGCCGAGGTGTTCATAGAGCACATGCGCGGAGGCGAGCGTGGCATGCCCGCAAAGATCGACTTCGGCGACTGGCGTGAACCAACGCAATTCGAATGCCTCGCCAACGTCCACGAAAAATGCGGTTTCCGAAA
>NZ_JADZDS010000063.1 GCF_020850895.1 Thermomonas sp.
ACATCCAGCGTGCGCGCGTTGCGCAGGTGCGCTGGCGATGTCGGTCGCGCCGCGTGAAGTCGGGAAGCACATCGAATCGATGTCATCGAATCCCTGCAAGCCGCGCCATTGCTTGCGTGCAGCGATGCGAGACATTGCATGCACGGATGTTGCTGGCTCGTTGATGGTCTGTCCGGCATCCGTCGTGATGGCGTTGCTGACGATGATCGCGGGCGTGGCCAGAAAAAACTTTGCGCAAGATTGTTGACACATGAAAAAAGCGTGATTAGGTTTCGTCCAGCAGACGATCACTGCGGAAGAGCGTGAGCAGACACGACGCGACGACGAACAGCGACATCCGCGCCACCACCATGAGCGTTGCAAGGTGGGCGCCGACGCATCGTCACTCGACGTTCCGCGATGCCCCGGATCCGGGGATGATCCTCGAGAGTACGCCCGAAGCATGGACGCACGACGCGTCCGCGGGCCATGTGTCGTGCAGTCGACACCAGCAGGTACGCCGTCCGCGCATGCGCGCCGGCACAGCATCCGTTCCGGTGCGCTTCGCGCGCCGGCGGTCGATCGTGGGTCCGATACCCACGGTGTCTTTCGCAACTGGGCGTTACCGATTTTCCCATTGACGAGGAGCCATACCATGGCCGTTAAGAAAGCTGCTGCAAAGAAACCCGCCGCCAAGAAGCCGGCGGCAAAGAAGGCGGTGAAGAAAGCCGCTGCCAAGAAACCTGCTGCGAAGAAGGCTGCTGCGAAGAAGCCTGCGAAGAAGGCTGCTGCCAAGAAGCCTGCGAAGAAGGCTGCTGCCAAGAAGCCGGCTGCGAAGAAAGCCAAGCCTGCGGCAATGCCGCCGGTCCAAGCTCCGGTTTCGTCGCTGTAAGTGATCCGACCGGTTCCGGCACGCCCGGTTCCGGCGTCAGTAACACACTGAAGGCCCTTCCCGTTGCCCAGGCGGGAGGGGTTTCTTTTTATTCGCAGGGCAAATAAATCGAGAAGTCTGTGCCAAGCCGTCTCTGCAGACTGGGGGCATCGCGAGCAGGTCGCATGGCTGAAGCCACTGTGGCGTCAGTCTGTCGAGGCTGGCCTGCGAGCAATCCCTTGCATGCGCCAAAGTCCGGGGATGGAGGCGCGGCGCCTTCTCGGGTGACGCTGGACAAGGCCCGGAAGGACTCGATCATTGCCTCAGGGCAACGCTGATTGAGTCGGCATTGCCTTAGGGCGGCGAAGCCTTTGACGACGTGGCGTCGGTCCCGGTTGGTGTGTTCAGCCGGCGCCGTGCGTAGAGCACGCTGGCCGGCAGCCCGTTCGAGGGATCCTCGAGCCACTGCCCATCTTGGATGCCGAGGGCATCGTCGAGGATGGTCGGCAGCAGTGCGCTCGGCAGGGCGCTCTCGGAATTCCACAGGATCACCACGCCGAGGTCACGCTCGGGCAGCAGGGCGATCACCGCTCGGTAGCCTTGCACGGCACCGCCGTGGAACACCACGGGGTGACCCGAATAGCTGTAGTCACGCCAGCCCAGGGCATAGTTTGCCGAGGTCAGGCGAGTGCGCCGCCAAGAGGCGACGGTCATTTCCCCGGGCGTTGACACCAGCGGTGCGTGCAGGGTGGCGAGCAGTGGCGCGGGCAGGACATCAGGGCGGTGTCCGGATTGCGCCAGCAGCCACTGCGCCATGTCGCTGATGCTGGCATTGACGCCGGCAGCGGGCTCGAGTCGGTAGTAGGTGGGCTTGGGCGTCACTGCCACCCAGCCGCGGCCGCGCCGGATGTGCGGGCGTGCCCAGCGCACGCTGGCGGTGATGCCTTCCAGCCCATAGCTGGCGTCGTTCATGCCCAGCGGCTTGAAGATGCGGCTGGCCACGGTTTCGGGATAGAAATGCCCGGTGGCGGCGAACACGATGTCGCCGATCAGGCTGAAGGCGACGTTCTGGTAGGCATAGCAGGTGCCCGGGGAGCACTGCATGGGCGCGGTGGCCAGCCTTGCCGTCAGCACGTGGTAGTCGGCATTGCCCTCGATGTCGCGATCAAAGGTGTTGCGGTTCAGGCCGGTGCGTTGGCTGAGGATGTCGGCCACGGTGAGCTGTTCGGCTGCGCCGGGTTGCGACAGTTGGAACGAGGGGATGTAATCGGTGAGGTGACTGTCCCAGCGCAGCACGCCTTCATTCACCAGCACGCCGGTCACGGCAGAGGCAAAGGCCTTGGACAAGGAGGCCAGCCGGAACACGGTGTGGGCATCGATCGCCTGCGGGCTGCCGACGTCGGTGACACCGTAGCCGCGGGCACTCAGCACGCGCCCGCCCTGCACGATGGCCATCGCCATGCCGGGGACGTTGCCTTCGGTGGTCATCGCGGTTGCGATGGCCTCATAGTCGGAGACGTACAGGTTGGTCGGGGCGCGAACCGCGGGAGCCGCCGGAGACGTTGTTGTGGACGGCGACACCTGCAGCGGGCGCGAGTTCCAGCGCAATGGGGTTTGCGCCGACGATCCCAGAGCCAAGGGCAACAGGCCAGCGACCAAGCCAGTTCGCAAAACGTGCCGGAGTGTGCGTGCCTTCATCGCTCCGTCCCTCGGGTATGCTGCGCCTACTGTACGATTCTAGCGTCGGTTTCCACAACTGCGATCAAAGTCGAGGGGGGGCCATGATCGGAATCCTGATGTTTCTGGCGATCATCGCAGCGTTGACGTTCTGGGTGGTTTCGATCTACAACGGTCTCGTTGTTGCGCGCAATGCGTTCAGGAACGCCTTTGCCCAGATCGACGTGCAACTGCAGCGCCGCTTCGACCTGATCCCGAA